>CAVPGX010000041.1:0-7147 GCA_963704065.1 uncultured cyanobacterium
GAAGCTGAATTTTTGTTGATGGAATCAGTATCGCTAACGATACAACCATGCCCCCTCCAGCCACTAGATGACAGCCATGCTATGTGTTGCCCCTGGCACGCCTCCAAAATGTTTTTGCACTGTCTTTATGACAGTCTGGGGCTCTGGAGGTTTGCCGAGAAATGCGGAGGCACCGGCGATTTTGGCGCGAACACGATCGACGACGCCATCATTGCCCGTCAGAATAATGATGGGTGTCTCCTGGAAAGCGGTAGTTTTCCGCAAAAATGTGCATAACTCATAGCCATTCGTGTGCGGCATGATCAAGTCGAGGAAGATTAAGTCCGGTTTGCGCTCAAGCAAAATGCTAATTCCCTGCAGGGGATTGAGAATCGACATGACTTCATAGCCCTGAGGCCGCAAAATCGATTCCATAATCTGCCCGATCACCGGACTATCATCGATACAAGCGATTAAACCCCTCTGTGTTGTTGGCGTCGGGGCGGTTGTCTTGGCGACGATCGTACAGGGCACGGATACATCGGGAATCGGCCGCAGCTCAATTATGCCCCGCCGAATAAATGGCATTAGAACCCGCATAACGTCCGCGACGGGCCGCTGCATATGTAAAGAGATATCCCACAGCGTTAATTGTCCCTGTAGCAGCCTGAGTATTCCTTGGACAGTCTCTGATGTCGCTGTTTCTGGCAGATTGGCCGGTCGTTTAAGCATCGGCGCCAGATCAGGGGAGAACTGCGTCATCCAGTCCTGTAGGATTCCGAGTTCCGAGCCGCGCCAGCCCGTCAACATCTTGCGCACCTCCACAATCACCTGTTCGACTGAAAGAAAGGCACTATTTTGTGCGATCGTGACATTTGGATGCCATTGGCTGGTGATGAATGGTTGTTCCAGTAAGGTGAACATCACCTCCTGAACAATACTTTGGATAATTAACTTGGCCTGTACAGCGGCGATCAAGTTTTCGCTTACCATCTGGTTGAGCAAATCTACTTCCCAAGGATGCTCTGTCGCTGTGGCATGATTTAGCCAACCACCTGTAATCACTGCTGGACAATGCTGCTTGAGGGCCCGAAACCAGCGGCGGACGGAATGTCGTCCACCCGTGGCATAGACGATTCGGCCCATATAGAAATACAGTTTCCATGGGGGCACGACATCATTTTTATATTGGATGACCAACTCTCCAGTCGCATATTGCTGGACAAGTGTCATCAGATCACGCGTTAACGTATTGTCGATTAACTTCTGATCATTGATTAACTGAGTCGTTTCTGAATTCATGGCTTAGCTTGCTGCAAATAATTATGACGCAAGGAGTCGTGGGGCAAATTTGAATTAGATGGATGGTTTGTGATACAGCTGCTTGAGGGGCAAGCAATTGCCCGGCAAACAGGTACGGCCTAACGCCACAATCACGCTGTAATTGACATCTCCTCAATGTGCAATCCAGATAGCTAATTTCAACTGCAGCTCAACCTTGCATGAAGCAACTTCAATGCATGAAAGGCATCGCGCGATACCGCGCGCGCTAAAATTAATCGTGATCGCCAGCCCCTGATTTAGTAGTGCCCTGAATTGGTAAGCGGCGAAGTTAATTTGTCATGATGCAGCGTGACTGTCATCGTTGATGTCATTCGGGATCTCAGCAGCGGGGCGGTTTGATTGGAGATGCGCCGCTACTCAGAAAGATGCACTGGCAGAATCGCCACCAGCACGTTGGTAATACCCCTGATGATCTAATATTGACGCTCGATTACCGCAGTCACATCGTCAGAAACGCGGAAGTCCCTCGGCGTGCCATTCGTGATTCTACTGAATTGACTCATTCAAAAATCCAAATTTTAGCGCGATCGCCTATTCGGGATTTCGCCCGACAATGACATTAGCCATAGATCATTTGGCGATCAAGCTCGTGATTTGTTTGCAATAAACTCGGTCGCACCGAGCAGTTTCTACACCCGTCGTCGGTAGATAACCCGCTTGTTCGTAAAACTGCACTGCTTCGCGCAATACCGTGGCGGTTTCAATCCAAATCGCTTTATGCCCCGCTGCAACAATGGCGGCTTCAAGTTGGGTTAGCAAGAATTGTCCTAATCCCTGACGCCGCACTGTCGGGAGTAAATACATTTTGCGGATTTCGACGGCATTGGGGATGCGATAGTGTGGGTAATAGGCCGCCGTTCCTACAATTTGTCCAGCTTGCTCAACCACCCAAAACTCGCCGCCTGCCGTTCGATAGGCTTGTTCTACTTGCATCACATCTTGATCCGCGCCCAGGGGCTCCCAGCCTAAGCCATATTCCATCAAGACCGTTTGAATGACGGCCGCGGCCGCTTGGCGATCGCCAGGCTGCCAATCACGTATTTGAAAGTCTCGATAGGATATCTGCATCAGTTTTGTCGGGCAACTTAGCTGTGAACGCGAGGCTGTGGATGTAAGTTGGCCAAAATCGCACTTTCGACGGCTGCCAGTTCGGTTAAACGCGCCATGACAATCGCCCGATCGGCGATCGCCTCGGCCAGAACCCAGTACACACCATAGTGACGCGCCTCCGAGGCCATCAAACTTTGATAAAAGCTGGCCAATGCTGGATCCGGACAATGTTCCGCCAGCAGTCCCAAGCGTTCGTGACTACGTGCCTCAATTAACGCGGACACCAACAGGGTATCTAGCTGCCGCTCCGGTTCATGTCGCCGAATTTGCTGATTCAATCTGGCACCGTACGGAGGCGGTTGCAACGGTCCGAGGGGGATTCCCCGCTGTTCCAAAATCTGGTTAACTTGCTCGAAGTGCGTTAGTTCTTCTTGGGCGATCGCGGTGAGTTGTCGTACAAGGTCAGCTTCACCCGGATAGCGAAACATCAGATTCAGAGCCACCCCCGCTGCCTTCCGTTCACAGTGTGAATGGTCGAGCAAGATTATGTCGAGATTGGCCAGTGCTTGCGCCAGCCATGCCTTGGATGTCGAGGTTTGCAAAAATCGGATTCGCGGCAACACAGCATTCACAGTCAATCCACCCATTCGCCTTATGCTTTGGTTCGTCTTCGCCATTCTAACGGCTTTTTTCGAGTCGCTCAAAGATGTCCGTAGTAAGCAGAGCCTCCGCTACTTGGACGAATATTGGGTGGCTTGGGCCACGCAGTTGGTCGTCGTGATTGTCTTACTGCCACTACTACTCTGGCAAGGACTGCCACCCCTCGGCGACCAATTTTGGTCCGCGCTTTTGATCGGTGGCAGCTTAAACGTTGTGGCGTTCTTGATGTACGTCAAGGCAATTAAACAAGCGGATCTATCGCTCACCGTACCACTTGTAACGCTGACGCCGGTATTTCTATTGCTAACGGCCCCCTTAATTATTCGCGAAATGCCAACGCTAGCCGATGTCATCGGTGTGTTTTTGATTGCGATCGGGGCCTATATTCTCAATTTGAATCCGACCCAAGTCCTTGGTTCAAATATCTTGGCGCCGATTCACGCCATGT
The DNA here is from genome assembly GCA_963704065.1 of uncultured cyanobacterium. Taxonomy (GTDB): domain Bacteria; phylum Cyanobacteriota; class Cyanobacteriia; order Leptolyngbyales; family Leptolyngbyaceae; genus Romeriopsis. The sequence continues at coordinate 3,482 of CAVPGX010000041.1, forward strand.
TGCGCAACCCAGGCTGTCGCAAGATGCTGATTGTGGCGTTTCTCTGGAGTTTCACCGCGACCTTTGACAAAATTGGTGTGCTGAATTCATCGCCATTGTTGTGGGGTGTGGCCCTGTTTAGCTATATTGCGCTGGGACTCAGCCCCTGGTTGCTTTATCGAACGATTAAAGGGCGATCATGGCACCCATTGCAACAATTAGCCCGGCATTGGCACTTACTCGCCAGCGCGGGTTTATGCGGTGGGATTGCGATTGCGTTTCAGATGTTTGCCCTTACCGCTTCACCGGTTGCTCAAGTAATTGCGGTTAAACGCATGAGCTGTCTATTTGGCGTTGGATTTGGCTATTGGCTGTTTGGTGAGTCGGGACTGCGCGAACGACTCGCCGGTGCAATCATCATGGTTTTAGGTGTGATTGTGATGACAGTTCTTTAAGTCATGTGAAAATACATAAACTGCAAAATGTGATGGTCCGCATCCGGAGCCGGTCAATCCAACTGTTTGGTAATGCTAGTTCAGGTTTTAGCAAGCAATTGACTTGATGAAGTCTTTAATCAATCAGTGCTTCCAGGGAGTTGTCTATTCTGTCAAATAAGCGATAATTATAATTGTGCATTGACTTGTTCCCAACATATTTCCAACCAAATTTCCTTGATTGATCAGGGTTGATGATTGGCGGGACAGCCGCGATCGTTGCAAATACTGATTTATCGGATTGCTTCGGCTTCCAGTATTTAGAGCTGGGAATGATTCAGAGTAGTACACAGGAAAACGCAATGAGTAACCGCGCATCGCATCATTTCACGGCATGGGCATTGCCAATTGCGAGTAGCTTGGGTTTAGTAAGCGGTGGCCTGTGGCTAGCTGATTATTTGGTCGAGATCAGCAATCGACAGTTGCTCAGTCGGCGTGATCGATCCGTGTCAAGCACTCAATTAAGTGCGACTAAGCCAGTCAAGCCCCGTTCTCGCAGTTCCGCTCAAGCAGCGCAATCGCCCGGTGCGATTGCCTTACCGCAGACATTTTCATCGGCACGCCCCGTCCCCGTCGGGTCGCGTCAAGTTGCGGGCGAGCCGATCTACCTGACCATGATTGACCTGACCGATCCGGAAGTCTTTTTGGGTTTAGGGCTGGCCCATAATGCGAAACAGGCCAATAGTCAGCAAAGCAGCCACGGCGATGAACGATTTATCCACATGGTGCGGCGGCATCGTGCGGCGGTGACGGTCAGTGGCACCTTTTTCAGTATGGATAAGCAAAAGCGGGTGATGGGCAATATGGTGTCCGGCGGCCGGTTCCTGAAGTTTAGCCCTTGGGAGAACTATGGCACGACATTGGGGCTGCGCGTGGGTAATCGGCCGGAAATGCTAACGGCACGCACCGACGGCCAACCACTGTGGCAGCAGCACTGGTTTTCCATTACAGCCGGGCCACGACTGTTGCGCCAAGGCAAGGTGCAGATTAATCCACAAGCAGAAGGGTTCACCGATCGCAGTATGTTCGTCGGCAAATCGCGGCGGGTGGTGATCGGCTATCCCAAACATGGGCATAAACTAATGTTAGTCACATTCCGCCGGCCCGTAACGTTACAGAAAGCGGCTGCCGTTATGGGTTACCTCGGCAACTACGAAGCGATGAATCTCGATGGCGGTACTTCCGTTGGGCTAGCCAAAGGCAACAAGATGCTGCAGGCAGCCGGGCGGAAATTGACTAATGTCATCACCATCTATGACAAGCAACATCCTGCCCCCCAGCATCTGCGTGATTCTTGGCGGGCATTTCAACGGGGTACCAACGTCATTGCCCAAGGCCGTTCAGTGCCCCAACCTGATTAGTCGGTGGGCGGGTCAGCGGCGTCAACATCATCGCTCGGTATGGCTTGATCGTCGCTCGGCATGGCTTGGATCAAAATTTGGTGATAATTGGGAATATGGAGAAAGCCTTCTTCACGCACTTGCACCGTTAGCTGATGTTGCTGGGCGATTGCGGCGGCAGTTGTTGCGCTGAGATGGCCGTTTGCGGCTAATGCTAAAGCCAGGGTGCGTAGCAGGGGTTCATGCTGTTTGAGTAGTGTTTTTGTGGCCTCAACCAACTGAGAAATCATGGTCTCAATTGGCCGATCGGTGGCAAATTTATTCAGTTCGTAGCCGTCGTTCAGGGCATAATTGGCCTGAAAGCGTGAATCAAAGCCATAGCGACGAATATACTCGGTTGCCAGGATCGTCACCTGTTCACGATCGTGGTTGCGTCCGATCGAGGCTAATCCGGCTCCGAAGATTTGTTCTTCTGCGAGGCCGCCCGCGAGATAAATCTTGATTTTGCTGACTAGGGTATCGCGAGTTTCATGGATCTGATGGGGAAACGTAAACCCGGCCGCATAACTATCCGCTAGTTTGGACTGTAGCTGTAATGGGGCCAAGCCAAACAACACCATGTAAGCGACTGCATGTCCCGCTTCATGCACACTAATATTCGTCACGGCGTCTTGAAGATTGCGCTGCCGAATCTGATCAATGCAGCCGGTGAAGCCAATGCGTTGGGTCAATTCGCCAATCGTCGCCACAATTTCTGACTGCTGAAAATCATAGGCAATCCGAATCTGATTGTGTTGATTTAATAAAGCGGCGAATAAAAACTTGGATAGATTTGTTTCTAAAATATCAACAATGCTGGAGAATACCGGTCGGACTCCCTGAACTGGAAAGACGCCGTTACGATAAATCAGTTGATGTACAGAGTCGTCAACATCAACGACAACGTTAAATCGGTCATTGGTTTTGTGGACGATCGCTTGAATCTCTTGGGCGATCAATCGCTCGAAATCCGCTTTTTTCAGACTTTTGTAAATCAGGTGAATGTTGCCAAATCGCGCCACCTGCTCCGGTCGAAATTTGCGGCTGAGGGCGTTTTTTACGTCAACCAGTGTAATCTTCTGGGTAAATGCATGGAAGATATCCGCATCAATGTCGGCCTCAGAGGTTTGGGTGGCCATTGAGAAGGCTTCATCCAAGTTGCCGCTGATCATGATCAGGGTTCTGGCGTGATCAACCGGCTCATAGATTTTCTTTTGTTGCTTGACTTGCTGCAGCCGATCGATCATCTGCCGCCGCGACATATCGGCTAAATCCAGGATATTCTGATCCAATTGCAGCTTTTCTTTCAATTGCTGCGCGTCATACAAACCGAGAACCGGGTTGTCTTCGAGGTCGGTATCCCCCCGATCGCGGCGTCGCTGGAGCTCGCGTTGCTGGAAGAGATAATCTTGCAAGTAAAAATCTAAGTCAACCTTCTCCCGCTTCGATAATTTACCGTCACTCAGCAGTTCCCAAAAATCAGCAAACTTAGTCGTTTGAATCGGTGTGCCATCGGGGTTGAGGGTATTGAAGCGTTGAATTTCATCAAACAGAACGATCGCGCTATCGCCATCGTTCATGTTGTTACTGGTGAGAACTTCGGCTACCGATGTTTGCCAAGCGGTCTGATCGACATTACTCAGCTCAATCTCGGTAAACCGATCTTGGAATTGCAAGCATTTGACTAAGCGTCGCACCAGATCGGTTTTTCCGACGCCGGTCATGCCCCATAGGTTGATAATGATCGGCCGACTCAAGATTTCGGGCATCAGGTACCAGATCTGGATATAGTCCAGCAGGTCATCAATGATGTC
>CAVPGX010000042.1:0-18459 GCA_963704065.1 uncultured cyanobacterium
CGCAGGATACGATTTTGGTGTTGATTAGTGATTTGTATGAGGGGGGGAATAATGCGGCGATGCTGAAGCGGGTCGCGTCGCTGGTGGGCAGTGGGGTGCAGGTGATTGCGCTATTGGCACTGAATGATGATGGTACACCTTGCTATGACCACCGCAATTCGCAGGCGTTTGCCGCGATGGGGGTTCCGACGTTTAGCTGTACGCCGGATCTATTTCCGGATCTCATGGCAGCGGCGATCGCCCGGCGGGATTTGGCGCAGTGGGCCGCAACCCAGGAGATGACGATCGGGTAAATTTTGTGAATCATTCGCTGTAATGATAATTCGTCTTATACCGGGATGTCGACCGACGCTGGGGCGATCGTGAAAATCATGGAACTGCCATAGTGGGTGACATTAAAAATGTCGGCGAACTGGCAACGGCGATCGCTAACCGCTTCATTCAGGTGCGACAGGTGAAATGTCCATTCGTCCATTCGACTTTGAGGTTGTGTTCATACGCCCCCCGATTTATATTTAGAGCTGGCGAGCGAAGGGAAACCAAAGCGCAAATGTCCAAAAAATGGATAGCAAACATCGGACTGAGCCTAGTCACCCTGCTGCTTGCTACTGCTTGCACACCACAGAGCCAGCGCCCACTGGCCGATAATCTGCTAGGTGAACAGTCTGAAACTCTTGAGGGCGCAATTTCTCTATGGATAGAACAGCGAGACGACTTAACCGCCGTTCAAGGCAATACAGTCAGCGAGGAGCAAAAAGCCTTCCAGGAAGCGCTTCAACAATTTAAGGACCTGCATCCCCAAGTCCAGATTTTTGTGAAATTTTTTCCGTCAGGGCAGATCTTTGAGCCGTTTGAGTTGCAGTCGAGACGGGGCGCTGGTCCTGACTTAATGCTCTTTTCCTCAATGCGCGCGATGTCGCAGCTCATTCAGGTCGGTGCATTGCGTACGCTTGATGAATCCCAGGTTGAGCTGTCCCAGTTTCGTCCCAAAGCGCTGAAGCAAGCCCGTTATCAGGGCAAACTCTACGGCTTACCCACATATTTGACCACTCAGGTGCTCTGCTACAACAAAGATCGGGTTAAACAACCACCCAACACACTAGCCGGACTGGTTGACCAAGCCAGGCGTGGATATTCCGTTGGGGTACAGTCTGGTTTCGCCGAGACTTTGTGGGGGACCGGCATCTTTGGTGGTCAGATATTTGACAATAGTGGTCGCTTTACCCTGGGCCAAGGGGAGGGTTGGGTAAAGTGGCTGAAATGGCTGAAAGCGGCTCAGAATGAGCCCAATTTCATTCTCAGTAATAGTGCTACAGGGCTAAAGCAGGCCTTTGTCGAAGGCAATTTAGCGTACCTCACTTGTTCGTCGAGCTGGCTTTCCTACTTTAGAGATACCTTGGGTAAGGATAAGGTAGGAGCGATACGTCTGCCCCACGCCACAAACCAGCCAGCCACTCCCGTCCTGTGGACGAGTCTGTTTCTGTTTAATCGGGCATCCAGCCCTAACCAAGTGCGAGTGGCCCTGAAGCTGGCTCAGTTTTTGACAAATGCCGAGCAGCAAAGCCAATTCGAAAGCGCCATCCCGATGATTTCCACGAATAGAAACGTGACGATCGATCGAGACTTATTCCCAGTTCGAGCGGCCTTGTTTGAGCAATCCAAATCAGCGGTCGCTGTATCGCTGGATGACGTCCAAAAACTTAAACTAATCAATGACTACGGTAACACCCTTTACCGGCAAGTCTTAGCGGGGGAGATGACGCCGGAGGGCGCCGCCAACCAGTTGCGGCTAAAGGTCAACCGTCAATTTGGTTGGAATTAAGCAGGAGTAGGTAATGCCGGAGTCGGAAGTCCTCAATCTTAACTATCTCGGGGCCGAATTGACCCGAATGGGCATTATCATCCAACGCCCGGTCGTTCAAGTTCAACTCCTATCCCTGGTGGTTGCGATCGTCCTCGCCTGGCTAATTTCTCGATGGAGCTGGCGGCAGTTAAAGCGACAATCCCTAACCCTGAGCCAGTTTCAGGCCGTTCAGTTGCGGCTTTCCTGGCACCAATATGGTGCGGCTTTGCTCTACTACCTGTTGACACCCACCCTCAGTTTGGGCACAGTTAACTTACTGAAAATCGGGTTTGAGCAATGGGGTTGGTTTACCGGCTACCTGAGTGCTGGGATTAAAATTCTCGGATATTTCTGGTTCTATAGGCTGTTTCTACTGTCGCTCTATGCGTTATTTCCCGCCAATTCTGTCACTTATTATCTCCGTCTGTTCTTCAACCCACTATTTTATCTGTTTGTAACTGGCGGCATCCTCAGTTGGTTTCTTGACCTGGGAGCCCTCTCGCAGGTCACTTTTATTCGTCTATTTGGTGCGTCAGTCACATTGGGATCGGCGTTTGTGATGATCGCTGGTTTATATTTCTGGATTCTTGGGGCGACGCTCCTAGAAAAGCTATCAATACACTTATTCTTTGGCGGAAATTCTCAAGATTCAAGAGTGGCGCCGGTGCTCTCCCTGTTGCTGCGCTACTTTTTGATTGGACTGGGCATTGTCCTGATTTTTGGCTTTGTCGGCGTCAATCCCACGGCCCTTGCGGCGATTACGGGCGGGTTGTCGGTTGGTATTGGTTTCGGCTTAAAGGAAGTAATCAGCAATTTTGTCAGTGGGATCTGGCTGTTGTTTGAAGGGGCTTTGAAACCCGGAGATATCGTCATCATTAACGGGAAATGGAGTAAAGTCCGCAAGCTCGGCATGCGGGCGACGACGGTTCAAGTGTTCGAGGACAATTCGGAAGAAATTATTCCCAATCAGACATTTTTCACGCAAAATATCTCGACTATAACGGGCAGCGATCGTCTCGTTGTCGGTTCGCTAATTGTTGGTGCCAGCTATCAGTGTAATCCAGCCCAAGTGGTGAAAATTCTCTTGCAAGTGGCCCACCAGCATCCGCAAGTATTAGAAGCGCCGCCGCCTAAAGCCTTTGCCCTGGGGTTTGGGGATTCCAGTATTGACTTTGAGTTGAAATTCTGGATCGGCGATCCCTTGACAATCAAACCGATCATCACACAACTAGTTTGTGACATCTGGCAGGCGTTCGCCGACAACGACATCGAAATTCCCTATCCGCAGCGCGATTTACATATCCGCAGTGTTGATCCAGATGTAGGGGTATCGATCGCGCCGGAATCGGGTCAGCATCGATCGATGCTACAGCCTTAGCCAATTTCCCGAAACAATTCGTGACCTTGAACAGCAATAGGTTCAGGAAAAAATCGCATCAGACTACTCGCACCAAGCTAAACCATACAATCACAAAACAAATGCGTGGGCTAATTCGATCCCCACGCATCAAATGTTTATGTCGATATTGGCTTATGTGATATTGGCAACATCGCAGTTCCGTTCAAGTCGGGTTGAGTCAACTTAAACCGAGACCTCACTAAACGCCTCACACATATGGTCAAACGGTTGATCAATAAAGCCATACACTTGCAGACCTGCTGCCGCAACGCGCTCCTTGATCACGTTTTTCATAATCTGAATACCCCGAACGGTCGGACCGATCGGCACCCCGAGGGAGTTATAAACCTCACGCAAGCCCTCAAGCACCCGCTCATCTAAAACATCGCTATCACCAGCGATCATCGCGTAGGTGCCATACCGTAGATAGTAGTCCATGTCCCGCAGACAAGCCGCATATCGCCGGGTGGTGTAGGCATTGCCACCGGGGCGAATCAACTCAGGATTCTCAGCAAACAAAGCGGTACCGGCTTGGCGCACGATCGCGGCGGCATCCGCATTAATCAACGCCACGGTCTGAACTCTTGCCGTACCTGTGCGGAAGTATGCCTTCAGATCATCAATCGCATCCCGATCGAAATAGCGACCTGTTACGTCGTAGCTCTTAATTAGGCTGGTCACCGCATCACGCATGACTTTTCTCTCCCAAGGTTCCCTGTAAAGACATTTTTACAAAGGGATGAGACATCGACTTAGCGCTGTTTCGAAGGGCTCAATTTGAACCTCGAAAAACGCTGGATGCTCAATCCCACACAGCATTTAGGGCCAGTTTATCATGCCGCTTTCGCCAACGCGTGACGGATACCGCGTTTACTCAGAAGTGTTTGCCAAACTTAACAATCCCGCGATACCGAATCGAAGTTAAACGGTGAAATCTAGCGTTTAATCCATGGATAAACACGATCGCCGTTGATCCTTAAGTCTTCCCGTTGAAGTAATGTTATGTAGTCCTTGATACAAAATTTGTCATTTCTCGCTGCATACCATGATCGTCAAACTAAAATAAGGCAGTCTCTACCTCAGTCATAATGCAAATCAGCTAGGAGCAACGGTTTCAGCTGTTTCCTTTGAGGGTGTGCACGCGATTCGAGGTGGAGCGAGAGATCCGAATTTTCAAGGAGTAATGCAATGGCAACCCCGCAGGAAATCCTGTCACAGCTAGGTGAAGGAAAAATCGAACTAGTCGATTTGAAGTTCATTGATACGCCTGGCATGTGGCAGCACCTTACGCTTCACTATGACCAAATTGACGAAACCAGCTTTACTGACGGCGTTGCGTTTGATGGTTCCAGTATCCGTGGCTGGAAGAATATCAATGAGTCGGACATGATGATGGTGCCCGACCCAAGTACGGCTTGGATCGATCCCTTCATGGAAACCCCCACTCTCAGCATGGTGTGCTCGATTAAAGAGCCGCGTACTGGTCAGCCCTACAGTCGTGATCCACGATCGATCGCTCAGAAGGCGGTGGACTATGTCACATCTGCGGGTTTTGGGGACACTATTTATTTCGGGCCGGAAGCGGAATTTTTCATCTTTGATGATGTTCGTTACGACCAAAACCAGCATGAAGGTTACTTCCATGTCGATAGTGTGGAAGGCATCTGGAATAGTGGTCGTCAAGAGCCTGGCGGTAACTTAGGTTATAAGCCCCGGAATAAAGAAGGCTACTTTCCGGCGGGTCCAGCGGATACATCCCACGACATGCGCAGTGAAATGTTGCTGACGATGAAGAAGTTGGGTGTGCCGATCGAGAAGCATCACCATGAAGTGGCCACAGGCGGCCAGGCCGAACTCGGTTTCAAGTTCGGTAAGTTGATCGAAGCGGCGGATTGGTTGATGACCTATAAATACGTGATCAAGTGTGTGGCACGCAAGTATGGCAAGACCGTCACCTTTATGCCGAAACCAGTGTTTGGTGATAACGGCTCGGGAATGCACTGTCACCAGTCGATCTGGAAAGATGGTCAGAACACGTTTGCCGGCGATCAGTACGCCGGTTTGAGCCAAAATGCGCTGTGGTATATCGGCGGCATCCTGAAGCATGCACCGTCATTGCTCGCTTTTACCAACCCCACAACGAATTCCTACAAGCGTCTGGTACCGGGCTTCGAAGCGCCGGTAAACTTGGCTTATTCCCAGGGAAATCGATCGGCTTCAGTGCGAATTCCCCTGTCTGGTGACAATCCAAAGGCGAAGCGTCTGGAGTTCCGTTGTCCAGATGCAACGTCTAACCCATATTTGGCCTTTGCGGCGATGGTTTGTGCGGGGATTGATGGGATTAAGAATCAAATCGATCCGGGTGAACCTCTGGATGTCGATATTTATGAGTTGTCGCCGGAGGAGTTGGCGAAGATTCCCTCGACGCCCGGCTCGCTGGCTGAAGCGCTGAAGAATCTGGAGGACGACCACGAGTATTTAACCTCTGGTGGCGTGTTTACCGAAGACTTCATCCAAAACTGGATCAGCTATAAGATCGATCGTGAGGTATTGCCGGTGCAAATTCGGCCTCACCCGTACGAGTTTATGCTCTATTACGATTGCTAGTGCATACATGCATTAACCAAATTGAACTAATTGAAATACCCCGCTGATGGATCAAAACAGCGGGGGTATTTCTTAATCTTCAACGATCGGGAAATGGCTAGACAGAAGACTTACGCGCCACCAGATACTTACTCATATAGTGCATTTGGGCATCCACGACTTCAAACCCAGCATTCTGAAAGCGTACCGTCAAGTCATCCCGCACATAATCGCGATAAAACGGCTCGTGGAACGTCCGTGCAAAGCCTTCCATGATCGGCAAAAGCGTAGGCGAATCATCCAGCTGGATCGAATCACAAAACACAAAGGTACCACCCGGCTGCAAAACTCGGAATGCCTCATTAATTACCTGCTGGCGTACCGGTCCCGGCAATTCGTGAAACAAAAAGACACAAGTCACAGCATGAAAATAGTTATCCCGGTAAGGCAACGCTTCCCCGCGCCCCTGAGCCAACTGTGGCAATACTCCTGCCGCTGCTGATAGCAATTGGTTGGCCTTGCGTAGATAAGCTGGAGATAAATCCAAACCATGCAACGAAGCCTGAGGCAACATACCCTGAATCATCTTCAGCGTTCGTCCCGTGCCACAAGCCACATCCAAGATTTGAACTTGCTTCGGCGCAACATCACTAAATTCGGCTAACCCCGCTTTCAAAGGTGCCAATACCCGACGTCGCATCGGGTCAGCCCCACCATTAAACAGCAGCTCTACCTGTAAGTCGTAAATCTCCGCCGACTCATCGCTCAGATAACCGTCCGTTTGATAGTGAAAATTTTGCGTGTAGTAATTGGGATAGCCGCTGATATCCACATCTGCATCAAAATCTCGGAAGGCTTTTTTGCCCGATCGAGCCCAGGTTTTCGGCATATCCAGCCATACACGCGGATAATTCAACACGAAATCATCCCAAGCGTTATCGAACAAAATACTCGCTGGATACACTCCTTGCTCAGCATCCTGCCAATCAATTGCGGCAATATCATCCAACCGCTGCCGCACTTCATTAATCACGGCTTGATTGATCTTCGGGGTTTCTTCCTCTCTGTAGGTTGCACCGCGTTCAATCACAGACGATGGCGAAAAACGTTTCATTGCCTCAGTGGCCAACAGCTTATGGACAAAGCCAAATGTGTTTTTGCCCTGCTGCAAAGTTTGGTAAGCCAGTTTGGTCAACTGATCAGGCATCGGTATATCAGTCATGGAGCAATCCAATCTAACGGAGTAAAGTGTGTGAGTTTGAACGAGTGCTGGCAGGCAGCGAAAGATTCTCAAACCACAAATTAGCGAGGATCTTCTTCGTTACTAATCTTAATGATCGCAGATTTCTCTATCATAAACAATTGCACGATGATCAGCTGCATGATGATCGGTGCACTGAACTATCTAACTACCCTATCTAACGACCGCTGCGGCAAGAGGAAACAATGAAAACTTTCCCGCTCTATATCATGCGCCATGGGCTGGCCGGTCAATTTGGTGACTACGCCGATGATTCACAGCGACCGCTAACCGATGAGGGACAGCGCAAAACGGCACAAGTGGCACAACGACTACCCAGTTTGGATGTGCAGATTGACCTGATTCTCACCAGTCCTTATCGCCGTGCCAGCCAAACTGCGGAAATTTTGCATCGCAGCTATCCCCAGGCAACCGTCGAAAATGCAGCATATTTGCAACCAGGTGGTGATTTTCAGCGCCTGCTCGATCGACTGAATACCCTCGAACAGACCTGTTGTCCGGCGATCGTCGGTCATGAACCCAGTCTGAGTGCAGCGGCGGAAAGATTGGTTTGGGGTGAAGTCCGATCGTCTCTGGTGCTGAAGAAAACCGGGATTATCCGACTCGACGTACCCGCCACTGGTAACTTACTTGGCAACTGTCAATTACGCTGGCTGTTGCCCGCTAAAGTTTTGCTGGGTTGAAGCGGTGAGGCATTTAGTTTGTTGTCTGGCGATAGGGTGTCAGACGTTGGACGAGCAGTTGCGTCTGTGATTGCACAATATCCCATTGCCCTGCCGCGATTGCAGCCTTGGGAAATAAATCCCCAGCTAAGCCAACAGCGATCGCACCCGCTGCGATCATCTCTGCCGCATTCGCTAAAGTCACACCGCCCGTTGGCACCAGTGGAATACCGGCTAAGGGAATACATAGGCTACGTAGATAGTTTGCCGATCCCATTGCCTGAATCGGAAATACCTTCACACAGGTTGCACCTAAGTGCCACGCTGTGAGAATTTCAGTCGGTGTGAGTGCACCGGGGATAATTGGTAGCTGGGCGGCCACCGCCGCTGCAATCATTTCTGCATCAGTTCCGGGCGCGAAAATGAATTGTGCTCCCGATTGTTGGGCCTGCTCAAACTGACACTTCTGGATAATCGTGCCAGCACCAATCACGGCATTGGGCAAACATTGTCGCAGTGTTTGAATCAAACGATCGGACTCACGACTGCCCCAGGTTACTTCAATTAGCTGCAGACCACCGGCGTAAACCGCCTGTGCCATGGCAACTCCGGTAGCAATATCAGGGGCACGGATAACAGCGATCGCCCGTTCTTGTAGCAGTAGATCCAGCCAAGCCTCAGAATGCATGAGTAGTACAGCTTATGTTAATTGATCTGTTTCATGCGATAGCCCAAGCCGTAGACTGTTTCGATCAAGTCTTTTTCGGCTTGGGCCGCACTGAGTTTTTGGCGCAGGGTGCGGATATGCGTTTTGACGGCTTCTTCGGTGGGGGATTCATCGATCGACCAGAGCCGATCGATAATACTTGGTCGACTGAGGACACGACGACCATTGGAAACAAGCAGTTCGAGCAGCGCGTACTCTTTGGGGGTGAGGTTCAGGGGACAACCATCATAGGTCACTTCATAGGTACTGGAATTGATCGCGAGTTTCCCCCAGGTCAGGGTCGCTTGGGTGGCGGCACCACCCCGCCGCAGCAAGGCCCGCATTTGGGCCATCAAGGCTTCGAGATCAAAGGGTTTGACCATATAGGCATCGGCCCCCGAGTCAAGCCCCAGAATGCGATCGTCGATCGTATCGCGAGCCGTCAACATCAGCACTGGCAGCATCACATTGCGCTGTCGTAATTTTTGGCAGAAGACCAGGCCATTCATTTTCGGCAGCGTCACATCAAGCAAAACCAAATCATACTCAAAGGACTCAATCCAGTCCCAAGCAATTTCACCATCCGGTGCGACATCCACCGTATACTGACGGCGGGTCAGCGCTTGCGACAGCATATCCGCGATTTGCACATCATCTTCAACAACCAGAATCCGCATGGCTTTATCGTAAGCTGGATAATTGAATCGCCTGTTTTATCATAGGAGATTATCGGGAATTCGCTTGATGTCACCGACTCGCTGCCCGATCGTGGCGTTCTTTTGTGCAATGTATGTCCATACCCCAAACACCGATATCCCGGCCTTTGTATGCTCGTAATCGTTGGTTGAGTATGGGCCTTGGTATGTGGCTACTGCTGATGGGTAGCGTTAGTTTTTCATCCTATCGCAATGCCTTACAACTCACCCAAAGTGCGCAGCGTCTGCGATTAAGCAACCGAGCAGTCAAAGAAATCGGCAACATTGCCACAACAGTGACTGATGCCGAATCGGGTCGGCGCGGCTACATTCTCTTGAATGATCAAGATGAGTTTCAACGCTATCAAAATGCCATCACCCACCTGCGTGAACAACTCCCAGAAATTGAGAACTTACTGAGCGATACACCCGATCAACAGAGCCGCCTACAGACACTACGTAGTTCAATTCAGGAATGGCTGTCGTTTTCCCAACAATCAATCGAATACTACAAAAATGTTGAAAAGACCACATCCAACAGCACAAGCCGATTGCCTCGCCAGGATCCCTTGTCGGAGCAGCTGAAGCGTGAACGGGACGATATCCTTGATGCCCTACGTAATCTGATTACCGCTGAGCAAGCCCTACTCGATACCGAGGTTTTGGCCTCAGAATCAGGCTTTCGGCGGCGGATGTTGCTCGAGGTGCTCGGTACAGTACTGGTTTTCCTGACAATGCTGGTGCTGTACGCACTCCTGTACAACCAACTAATTCAGCGTCAAAAGGCCGAGGTTCGCCAACAGCAACTGGCTCAGGAAAAAGAATTAAGTGACCTAAAGCTGCAATTCTTCTCGATGGTATCCCATGAATTTCGTACACCGCTGAGCCTAATCATTGGTTCGTCGCAGTTGCTGCGTGAAACGCTGCCCCCAAATAAGGAATCCAGCAACTTCAAAAACCTCGATCGGATTCAGATGGCGGCCAAAAGCCTCTCGCAAATGCTGAATGATTTGCTCACCCTCGCCCGCGCCGATGCTGGAACCCTCGGCTGCAATCTGGCTTGGACAGAGCTACAAACGTTTTGTCTCAACTTGCTAGAAGATGTCCAGCTTGCCATGAAAGTTGATCGCGTGATCAATTTTCAGATTCAAAGTCAATCCACTTATGGCTGGGTAGACGAAAAACTGCTCTATGCCATTCTGAGCAATTTACTCTCAAACGCAATCAAATACTCGCCCGCCGATACATCGATCGATTTTGCCCTGGAATGTACTGCGGATTTTGTGACGATTCAGGTTAAAGATCAAGGCCCTGGGATTGCCCCCGAAGTACAGGAACGGCTGTTTGAACCGTTTTGGCGCGGTGCCGATACCCAAGATATTCGCGGTACGGGGCTAGGGCTGGCGGTGGTCAAGCGCTGCGTCGATCGCCATGGCGGTGAGCTCAATCTAGAAAGCCAAGTTGGCGGCGGCACAACTTTTACCATTCGCTTACCCCTACCGCAGCCCAAGATCACTACCGACGAAACTGATGCCCCATCATCCCCCCGAGTTCCCCCCAAGTTTTCCCCAACTCCCTGACTTTCCTGAACTACATTGGATACTTAATAAGGAGCAATCCAAATTAAAACCTCCTAACCTAGGTCGTCGTATATCCTGGCCAGGATCTTTTCCATCTTCCGACCTGAAGAACTTAAAGAATTGTTACTCATTGCTTGAATCAAACGGCTGATTGAGGCAGTTTTCTCTACTCTGATATGATTCTAGTTAACTTCAGAGTGAAGGTTTTTATATGCCAGAGCAGCATGAAGCACCGCATTCTAATCATGAGCGCTGGTTCAGGAAACTGCAGGTAAGTTGTTCCCAGCATCTGGGGGTTTCCTTGGGGCGACGGCGGCAGATATACCAGGAGTTGATTGAAACGGTATCGCTGCTCGATGTCAGCTACTGGCTACAGATTTTCTTCGCGGCTGGCATCGCCACATTGGGGCTCGTGATGAATAGTGTGGCAGTGATTATTGGCGCAATGCTGATTTCACCGCTGATGGGCGTTATTTTAGCGACTGGTCTGGCTTTTGCGGCGGGCGACGTAATTCTGGCAATCCGCTCGATCATTAATCTCGTTTTGAGCTGTGCATTGGCGATCGGCTTTGCAGTTTTGCTGGTGGCTTGTTTGCCATTTAAGGATATGACGTCCGAAATTATGGCGCGGACGGAGCCCAGCTTACTTGATCTGGTGATTGCCATATTTTCTGGTGCCCTTGCCACCGTGATGACTGCCAAAAAGTCGACAGGACCGATGAATTCGATTCCTGGTGTGGCGATCGCCGTGGCGCTAATGCCACCGCTGTGTGTTGTCGGTTATGGTATTGGTTTGGCTGTTAGCCTGTCAGGTCTGACGGGCATGAAAATTGCTTGGGGCGGTGGCCTACTGTTTTTGACGAACTTGACCGCCATTACGTTGATGGCGATGGTTGTCTTCACGCTGCTCCGGATCGATAACTTTGGCATGCGTCAGGACGTGGCCAAGTGGCACCAAGCCGATCCAGAAAGTCGCTGGGTATTTGAATTTCTGAAGCGATTCAAAGGATTGCAGCGGCTGCGCATGACTGGCACGCTAGTCAACCGATTTTTAGTTCTTGCAGTACCGATAATCCTGCTGCTGCTACCACTCAGTCAGTCCTTCGCCAAGCTGAGTCAGACCATTGTCCTGAAACAGCGTGATAACGAAATTACCCAAACTAGTCGTAACCTGTGGGAAACCCGCCTGGGCAAAGATGCTCAAGACAATATCCGCTCCTATATTGATCAGATATCAGTGAGTGAGCAGGCCCAACAGCTAATTGTGCAAATGACTATTTTTACAAGTCGCTCTTACAGTCAAGAAGAACAGCAGCGGTATACTGATTTGCTCGGTGCAGCACTCAAGCGCGATCCCGACACGATTCAATTGCGCTTACTGCAGATTCCGACTGCATCCTATGAATTACTCCAGGCCAAGCAGCAAGAACCCGCCACCGAAAGCACCCCAGTGCCAACCATTGCGGAATATCAGGCACAATTTCTGACGTCTATCGCTGGTGCGTTGCAATCATTTGAATTGCCACAGACAAAGCAAATGATCAATTACACACTCGCCCTAGAGCCGGAACAGCCTTTGACAATCAAGATCGAATACTTAGCGGACACGAAGATTAGTGCCGATGCCGAATCGTTATTACAACAAGACATTCGCAATCGCCTGAGCGAAAAGAACACGAATGTTCGGCTGCAATGGATTGACGCTGTCCCAGATGCAATTCGCTTTGATGCCTATGGTGATGAAATCAACTCGGAGGGGATTCAACGCCTCGCAGCGATCGCCAAGGTTTTGCAGCAATACCCCAACATGTACTTGGAAGTAACCGTACCCCCCACTGACTTTGAACCGGACGATTTAGCGCGGGCCCGCTTTATCGCAATTGAGCAGATTCTGCAAAAGCGCTGGTCGATCGAGCCGACACGCGTGCGCCCGAGCGATCAACAAATCACATCGAATCAGACAATCACCCAACAAAGTGAACCGAAAGCCGAATTACAGCTGACATATCGTCGTCCAAGTGCTGCTCCGGATGCGCCATCGGCTTTTCCAGAAATCCCTAGCGAACCACCGGAGCAATAGGGATAGCAAATAGTTTGGGTACGCTCATTGTGCGGAAGCACTTGTAGAATTTTCCGTAGTGGCGATCGCGCGGTGACTTTAAGTTAACCGAATACCGCAGCTTGATTTAATCTTTTCTTAACTCAACTCATCATTTTGTAGTTGCAGATTGATCATTCTATCTGCTTGATTGTTCTATTCAATATTGTTGATTTGTGTGATCTTGTATCCTATTAACCGAAATACATCATTCGGCTTAACCCACTTTTAACCCTTACTATTGCGTTTACGGTTGATTATTTGAACAAGCTTTCTAATAATTATTAGTTGTGTGGATTCGTTTGTTTAATTGATGTGAGGAGTCTTTAGTCATGCAGTTGATTAAATTGAGTTTACTGCCAGCGATTCTGGGCACGACACTGGTGGCGTCAGTCGCGAACGCCGCCGATGAGGCAATGGCCCGTGTAACCTCGGTGTCGCAGCTATCGAATAATTCGATCAATCGCAATCAAGCAATGTCCCAGGTGACCTCAGTATCGCAGCTATCGGATGTGCAGCCGACCGACTGGGCCTTCCAAGCATTGCAATCGTTGGTGGAACGCTATGGCTGTATTGCCGGTTATCCTGATCGGACTTACCGCGGCAACCGGGCCCTGACGCGCTATGAGTTTGCGGCCGGGATGAACGCTTGCATGGATCGGATCAATGAGTTGATTGCGGCCGGAACGGAGAATCTGGCAACGAAGGAAGACTTAGCGACTTTACAGCGGTTGCAAGAAGAGTTTGCCGCAGAACTAGCCACCGTGCGTGGTCAAGTCGATGCGCTCGAAGTCAGAACCGCCACCCTAGAAGCACAGCAGTTCTCGACGACCACCAAACTCAGCGGTGAAGTGCTCTTCGGGATTCAGGGACTTTTAGGCAATGACAAAGCCAACGGCTCTGGCGAACCGTTAGAGACGAATACGACTTTCGGCGATCGGGTGCGGCTGAATTTTGATACGAGCTTTAATGGTGAGGACTTGTTGAGAGTCCGCTTTGAAGCCAACAATATTGACTCTTTCGCTGATGCCGCTGGCACCAATGAGGCGCGTCTGGGTTATGACGGTGACAATGGCAATAATGTCGAGATTGACGAGCTGTACTATCGCTTCAAGCTGGGTGAGAACTTTACCTTCCAGGTTGACGCCACGAATCTCGAGTTCTATGACGCACTAATTACAACGGTGACACCGTTTGCCAGTAGTGGGGGTGGTTCGATTTCGCGCTATGGTCGATTTTCACCACTCTTACGTGCTCCTGCCGCTGGTGGTGGTGTGACAGCGCGCTGGAAGATCAGCGATATGTTCGCACTGGAAGCCGGTTATGTTGGCGATAGCTTGAGTAATAGTCCGACCCCCGGCAATGGCCTGTTTAACGGTAACAACAAAATAATGGCGCAGCTTGTGACTGACTTGACTGACAATTTGAAGCTGGCGGTTGCCTATGGCCATTCCTACGCCGGTGATGGGGAAGTCAACGTTACAGGCAGCACCGGTAGTTTCTTTGCCCGACGGCCCTTCGGCAACGTGTCCACCAGCACCGATGAAGTGCTCGGTCAGATCGCGTGGAAAGCGAGCAAGACCTTAGAGGTTGGCGGTTGGTTTGGTTATCAGTGGGCCAACGAACTGAGCGGCGATGGCACCGCCACCCTCCAGAACTGGATGGCCTTTGCCAGCATTAAGGATTTTCTCGCGAAAGGCAATCAGCTCGGATTGCAGGTTGGCAATCCACCGAAGGTTTTGGGCTTTGACAGTAGTACGGTTGCCCGCGCTGGTCGTGACGATCTCACCCCTTGGCACCTAGAAGCGTTTTATAAGGTCAAGATCAACGACAACATCGATGTCACGCCGGGTATGTTTGTGATTCTCAATCCGGAAAACGTCAGCAACGATGCAATCTACGTTGGCGCGATTCGGACCCGATTCAGGTTCTAAATCGTTGACTTGATTGATCTTCACACCGACTAATGAGGGGGGTGGCTATAGCCACCCCTTTTTCCGTATGTTCAAACCCTTGGATAATCAATGAGCTTCAACTATGAGCTTCGACTATTGGCGCAATCCGTACTTATCTGACTAATGCGCATCACGTTTGATCAGTCCTTATAAGTGATGCTCTACCCGCCATAATTCATTTTCAGTAACCCAGGGACTCGCCGTATGAATTGACAGACAATTCTGATGATTTCTATTTGCTGCACCATGGCACCTTAAATCACTCGATCGTGTGTCTAGCCTTGGGGAAGCATATCGTCGGCATATCTCAATTGTTCATTAATTTTGGGCTCAAGAAGTTCTATGAAAATTGCCATGACCCATGTAGATCTCCCCAATGAATCCAAGAGAGGGGTAGCCCAACAAGCCCATCATATGGCGAATACGCTAGTTAAGCGCGGACATGACGTAACGATGTTCAGCTTTAGTCCAGCCTTTGCCGATTGCCTCTATCAAGTACACCAATATCCCAAAGCGCCGCGATTTCGTAAACTGAGTCCCTTTGTATTTGCCGCAGCACTCGCCAAAACAGACTTTTCTGACTTCGATGTGATTCATACCCATGGCAATAACTATTTGTTGTGGGGCCGCCATCCACAGGTCAGAACCTTTAATGGGTCAGCGATCGATGAAGCGCGATCGGCGGTCAGTCTGCGTCACCGACTTGACCAGACCGCGAATATTGCCTTAGAAGATATTGGGGCAAAAGTCGCCGATATTTGTATTGGCATCTCCCAGGCCACACAAAAACGCATTCCTGCGGTGTCAAAGATCATCGCTTGTGGGGTTGATCTGACTTATTTTCCCCCCGGAGAAAATGCGCCCCAACCGACAATCTTGTTTGTGGGCACAACAAGGTTGTCGGTTGGGGCGCATTTTTAGCGGAAATCTTTACGCAGTAGACTCGTCCCCGCTTTCCTGAAGCAGAGCTTTGGGCAGTGACCGATACGCCGATGAGGGGTGAGGGGATTGTCAATCTCGGTAAGAAAGTACCCTTTGAAAAACTTTGTGAGCTCTATCAGCGTGCCTGGATTTTATGTTTGCCCAGTACCTATGAAGGATTTGGGGTGCCCTATATTGAAGCCATGGCCTCCGGTACTGTAGCCGTAGCGAGTCCAAACCCTGGGGCAAAAGAAATTCTCGATAACGGTAAGGGATCTGCGGATAAATAAGTTCCCCACTCAGGCCGGATTTATTGTGATGGCCCACTTTGGCAGATCCTCCGAAGGATGCCAATCTACTCGAAACGTGGCTAATGTCTCAGGGTCTACCTTAATCCCTTTCTCATAGCAGTCGGTCACTTGGTAGACGATCGGTTCCATGCCTTTCCACATCATGTTGCTCGCCCATTGCAGTGTGGTCTCAATTGAATCGAGAATGGTCCCATTCCAAAACTGCTCAAGAGCCGCCCAACATCGCTCTATAGGATTGTATTTGCTGTGATAGGGGGGATAGTAAATTAACTCCAGGGTTAAGCCAGTGTCTCGGGCAAACATCACCATCCGCTTAATAAACTGTGTGCGGTCAGAGCGCGTTGCACCCCCACTATCGAGATTGATTGCTAGGGTGGTAATTTCAGGATAGTCAGGCTGATTATCCTGCCACCAATGGGTTAGACAATCGACGATAAAATCAGGGGTTTCAGATGACTCTCCCATATAGATGGCGAATGCGTCGGTTTGGAGATTCAGAATGCCAAAGGGAACCAACACCTGCTGCCATTCCATATCGTGGTCATCGGCTTTGGGTGCCTCTTTTCGTCGGTCTTTGCCACCCCTTGAGAGGTTTCCCACCTTCACTTTCGCCTTCGCGTCCATTGAGATGCGCAACACGCTGGGGTGAGCATCTGCGGCAGCATTGGCCTCAGCCACATGCTGGAAAATGGCATCCGTCTCTGGAATTTTCTTCAGCGGCTTGGTCTTGAGGGTTTACGAAGACGATAGCCCAGACGATTTAAGATGTCCCCGATGGTTTGGCGACAGGGTAATTCTTCGTCCTCATACCCCTTCTCCAGCATCAACTTATCCCGCACCGCTTGGGCACTCACCTTGAGGTAACGAAAGGCGGTTTGGAATTTGGGGTCGGCCTGCGCCTCGCCCTCCACCAGGTCGCAAATATCTTGCTCTAGATCCGGTAGCAACTCCTCTGTCTTTTTCCGGCCACGGGCTTGATCGTTGTCGGGATAGGGAATTCCGGACCTCAAGCTATCTAATCCCTTCTGGATACTGAATCGATCCCATCCCAGGGCTCTTTCTGTTTTCCGAGCTGAACCGTCCAAATAATCCAAGGCAACCTGGGCGGTGAATAACCGTTTCTTTTCCCCGGTCAGTTTTCGGGCCGCATCTTTGAAACTGGCTTTGACTTGCTCGGTTAACATCGTCACTACTAATGGCAATATACTGAGCCTAGTCTAGTGCAGCGTCAAGTCTTAATTTTAGGGTAGACAGATGTGAGTTTACAGCGGGCATCATCGACTTTCATCTGCCAATCAACCCCGCGCTGAAGGGTGTTGATGTCGGTAGACCAGGCTTTGGTTTCAGCGCGTAGTGTCTCAATGTCAGCGAAGCGTCTGCCCTCGACACACTGCCGGGTCATGGCACTCAATTCGTTTTCGGCGATGTTCAGCCAACTGCCATGCTTCGGGGTGTAACAAAACTCGAGCCGACTGACGAGTTGGCGGGCGCGTTCTGGCTCAAAGGCTTCGTAGAACGCCCCCTTGGTATGGGTGTTGAGGTTGTCGCAGACCAACTTGACTTTCTTGCAGTGGGCATAGCGCGTTTCGATCACCCTGGCCACTTCCATCGCCCAGTCAATTTTAGTTCTGGTGGGCCGCACCGCCACGTCGCGCCAACCCGCCAAGGGTTCCGCAAACATGAAAATGCTGCCGGTACCAGCCCGCTCGTATTCATAATCGACCCGGCGGCCATCAGTCTTCGTGGCTGCCTGAGGCCGTCGGATTTCTTGCTGCAATTGCACCGGTTGCTCATCCATACAAATCACCGGATGATCCGGGTCATAGGGCAATGCGTCGGTGTCGAGCACCACTTCCATGTGCGCCACAAATTCAGCATCAGTCTCGGGCGGAATCACCCAATACTCAATCTTGCGATTGGTCATCCCGTTTTTTTCAGTGTTTGGCGCACCGTTTCGTGACTAATCGATTCGACAATGCTCAGCTCGACCACTTTGCGCGCTAGCAACCGCAATGACCAGTTGGCATAGCTTTTCGGCCGCGGCCCGAGGCGCAGGGCAATCAAGTGCGCTTCTTGCTCGCCATCGAGCAACTTGGCGGTGGGCGGCTGGGCGCGGCGGCCTCCGTTGAGCGTCGCTTCAAATCCTCGCTCGACGAGACGTTGACGGATATTCTCCACCGTCTTCACCCGACAGCCGAAGGCCTCAGCAATCTGCAAGTCGGTCCAATTCGAGCCGTTCGCATCAGCTTTCAGCAGAATTTGAGCCCGGCGGACTTTCTGGCTAGTGCCTTGCAGTTGCTTGATGACGTCTCTGAGCTGGCCGCGTTCCGCTTCCGTGAGTCGGATGATGTATTTTTTCGGCATAGTGCATCGGTTTACGCGATCCGACGCGAATGAATGGAACAATGTTGCTTACCCTAATTTTTAGGTTTGACGCTGCAC
>CAVPGX010000043.1:0-13112 GCA_963704065.1 uncultured cyanobacterium
GGTTGCCGCACCAAACCTTGGCAGTAGGGTGGCAACTGATCCGCTTGGAAATTTTGGCAGTGCGAACAGCTCTTTTGACCGCTTTTTGTAAATCGCTTTCGTGCAAGTGATACCGGACAATTTTGCCACTGCGGAGATCTTTACAGCGGGTACTGGCGGGGACGGCATATTGCCAAATCCATTGACCGGTAGCGTGAGGATGTTTGCGATCGCCGACGCTTGAAATCCTAATCACTATGAATGTCAGTAATGAACACACCTGTGATATTTCTATATCGGTAGATGAAGGGGAGGTCTTAGCTTTGAACTAGGATGGATTGGTAGCCTTAGCCAAAATCAACTGCTCTGCGAATGGACTTAATGATGGAACTTCTCACCAACCCGTTCTATGAAATAGCTTTTGTTTTATTGGTTTCCGCCATAGTCGGAGCAATTGGTCTGTGGTTACGTCAGCCGTTAATTGTCGCCTTTATTGCTGTAGGCATTTTGGTTGGCCCTTCAGCCTTTGGCTGGGTTATCCCAAGTGAAGAAATGGAACTGCTTGCGGAGCTAGGCATTGCCCTGCTGCTGTTTGTGGTTGGGCTGAAGCTTGACCTGCACCTGATTCGGAGTATGGGATCGGTGGCACTAGCGACGGGGCTGGGACAGGTAGCCTTCACGTCAATCGTCGGTTTTCTGATTGCTCTTTTGTTGGGGTTTGCCCCCCTAACAGCAGTTTATATTGCTGTTGCCTTGACCTTTTCCAGCACGATCATTGTCGTTAAGCTCCTCTCGGATAAGCGAGAGATTGATTCTCTGCACGGTCGCATTGCGCTAGGCTTTTTGATTGTGCAAGATCTGATCGTGGTACTGGTCATGATTAGTCTGTCGGCTCTGGGGGATGATGCCGATCTTTCCCCAGGAATGACCCTGTTGCAACTGGGGCTGAAGGGAGGGCTGTTGCTTCTAGGGATAGGGGCCATGATGGTGTTCGTGCTGCCGAAATTACTCAACCATTTGGCACGATCACAAGAATTGCTGCTCATTTTTGCGATCGCTTGGGCTGTGACTCTCTCGGCGCTGAGTGAAGTTTTAGGGTTCAGCAGTGAAGTTGGGGCATTTTTGGCCGGGATTTCCTTAGCTTCTACCCGCTATCGCGATGCGATCGGGGCACGCTTAGTCAGCATCCGCGACTTTATGCTGCTGTTCTTTTTTGTTGATCTGGGAGCCCATCTTGACTTGCATCTGCTGGGGGCGCAGATTGTTCCTGCCTTGGTGTTGTCACTGTTCGTGCTGATTGGCAACCCCGCAATTGTCATGGTGATTATGGGCCGTATGGGCTATCGCAAACGCACCAGTTTACTTTCTGGGTTGACCGTAGCCCAAATTAGCGAGTTTTCCCTGATTCTTGCAGCACTGGGCCTAAGCCTGGGGCATATTGACGAAGAAGCGGTGGGGCTGATTACCCTAGTGGGTTTAATCACGATCGGCGTGTCTACTTACATGATCCTTTATTCACATCTGCTGTATGAGCGGCTATCGCCTATACTCAGCATCTTTGAGCGCCGAATTCCCCACCGGGAAGAAGCTGGGGATACTGACTTTTCAGCTACAGAAGCCGATGTGATTGTCTATGGCTTAGGTCGTTATGGTGGCTGGTTGGTGAACAGCCTGAGTCGCAAAGGATTGGTTGTTCATGGTGTAGACTTTGACCCAGAAAATGTGCGGCGTTGGCGGCGACGGGGATTCTTAGTCCACTATGGTGATGCAGAAGATCCAGAGTACCCCAGCCACCTTCCCCTGAATGCGGTTAAGTGGGTCGTCAGCAGTATTCCAGGGCTTGAGGTTAACTTCACGCTGTTACACGCGCTTCAGCACTACGGCTATAAAGGTAAGCTGGCCCTGACTATCCATCAAGATCACGAAGATGAAGCACTACAAACTTCTGAAGTCGATTTGATTCTACGCCCCTTTTTAGATGCCGCAGAACAAGCGGCTGAGGAGCTATCGAAGGATCTAAAACGACAGTGAAAGAGATACCAATTCAAATCTGAAGTTCAACGTTTTTCCAGAGTGCACAAATTGGGGAATATCAGCTGAGATCATCTGGAATCGTTCGAGTCAGGTAAAGAAGCATGTCTTTTTGATTAGGATGATGCCACCCACCAGCTAAAACTGCGTTGGTTCGGCCAAAATTTAGTTTATCTGTGCAAGTTCAAGATGATCGGCCACGGCCCAATTTCACCGTGAAAATCTCAGTTGCTTCAAGATACGAGACATCTGGATCAGGCTGACTAGCCGACTAAACAGGCGATCGGAAACAACAAATACTCGAAAAAAAACAGCCGCCAAATAAACTGATAAAACCGGCTGATCTCAGACTTATCTTGCAAATCAACCCGACAACTCATCCACCACATTAGCCCCAGCAATGCCAGATGCGTGATCAGCAGAAACAACGGCTGTACTGACGGCAACAAGCCCAACAGCGTTAGCCCAATCAATAGCCCATAGCAAAGTGTCAGCACCCAACGGGAAAGCCCAAACACAAACTCCGGCCCCAGCCGTACCGTCAAGGTGCGAATCTGAAACTGCCGATCGCCTTCGATATCCGGAATATCTTTGAATAGTGCGATCGCCAAAGCAAAGATCACGACAAATGCGGTCAGCGCCCATACCTCAGGTGGGATCGGTTGCGCTAAAGATTGACTCACAGTGGCTTGGCTCAGCAATTGCCGAAAATGCGCAAAAAAGCCCAGATTTACCACCACACCGCGCACACCAAAAATACACAACGCCGCCCAAAAGGGAAATCGCTTCAGCCGCAGCGGTGGCAGTGAATAGATCGTCCCGATCACCATACTCAATGCCACTGTGCCAAATAAAATTGCGCCTTGGACGATCGCCAGCAACAGCGCTGTCGCCCCCAACATGCCTACAATCCAACGTCCCTCAATCAGTGAGAATGCACCCGATGCCAATGGCAAATTGGGTTTATTAATGCGATCGATCGCGATATCCGTCAGCTGATTTAGCCCCACGATGTACACATTGGCACAGAGACTTGGCACCAACGCTGCAATCATTGCCGCGATTATCGTCGCCAGGCTTAACTCGGCATTAGCCTGCTCCGATGGAGTCAGAGCCATCGCCATTACCCCCAAAGCCACCACGCTCAAGGTTGTCCCCACAATTGTGTGCGGGCGCGAGAAAGCCCACAGTGATCGTAACCAATCTTTCAATGAGAACGGTTTACCGGAACGCTTTTCCTGTTTTGCCTTTGATACCATCCGTTGCACCTTATGCCTTAATACCCGTCAACAAACCATAGCGAATCAGCCCCGTCCGGTATCCCTCCATCATCAGCGGAATTGCCATGGCTCCTTCAACGGTCTGCCATCCTGACGTCACGATGCCCCAGAGTACCTGTGGATTGAGCGCCGACTTGACCACATCATCCCAGAAGGGAGCGACCGCTTTCGACCAATCGGCCACCTGTAGATCCTGGAGTGGCAGTGCCTGTGCGATCGTCGTATATTCTTGCAATGAAATAACGTAGGGCAAATGATAAAGCCGATAGATCTGGGCGAGACGGCTCTCCTCTTGGGGGGTGAGGGGGAGTTCTGGGGCACGCCGATCGCGGTGACACCAAGTCACCACAATCAACCGTCCACCCGGTCGGAGTACACGATAGCACTCGCGCAAAAACTGCTGTTTGTCCGGCATATGTTCGCCGCTTTCCAGGGACCAGACCAGGTCAAAGCTATCATCGGCAAAGGGCATTGCTAGGGCATCAGCTACTTGGAATTGCACATGTTCTCCCAAGCCAGCAGTGGCAGCGCGATCGGCGGCGCGGGCTGCCTGTATTGGGCTCAGCGTGATGCCGGTCGCTGTAGCGCGATATTTGCTTGCTAGGTAAAGCGTACTGCCGCCGATACCACAGCCGACATCCAGCACCGATTGGGCGGCTTCGATACCACTCCACTCGAGGATTTTTTCGATTAAGACCCGTTGGGCGGCTTGCGGGCTGGCGATCGGACTCTGTCCCTCAGGTCCATAGTAACCGTGGTGCATATGCTCGCCCCACACCTGCTCCCAGAGCCGCGAGGATTCGTCATAAAACGATTGAATCCGCTCCGTAAGGGGCGCGCTTCTGACAGTGAAGCAGTCGAAAGTTGGAGTTGTCATGGCAGTTGGGCCTAAATGTTACGCGGGGCTAAATGTTATGCACCGCAAATCAATTGCGCTTTCACCAAGTTCCGGGGTATGACTCAGAAAGTCAAGCCACTTTTGGTGTTTCAAGATCGGATTTCTGGATTTATTTAAGACTTCCAATCCCTGTTTTTGTGGAGATACACGATGCGGGAAAATCGCATTACCATAACGACATAGGCCTCACTGTCCGATTTTCTCCAATTTGTGTGCTCCTGTGTATGAAAATTGACCATATTCACTTTTTTGTCGAAGATGCGGCTCACCATCGGGACTGGCTGATTCGATGTCTAGGGTGGAAACTTGTTGGACAGGCGACCTTGCCCGATCGCCAACTCGAAATCCTCTGCGATCGTCATACCTATTTTGCCTTATCCTCCCCCCGGACTGACGATAGTCCGGTGGCCCAGTATCTGCGCACCTACGCCCCCGGTGTGGCTGATGTGGCGATTGAAGTCGATGATCTAGCGGCTGTTTTACGCCGAGGGATCCCCGTATCATCGTGCGAATTCTCACCAGCAATCGCGCTACTCGCTGATCTCGAACCTCGATCTAAGCCGCGATCGGCGGCGACTATAGCGGGCTGGGGCAGCGTTAGTCATACGTTAGTCGAGCGCCGATCGGCACCGCAGCGATTGATCGGATCATCTCTAACCCAATTGCGGCAGGCTGATCGACAGAGCACGGCCAGTGGCATCGACCACATTGTGCTCAATGTCCCAGCGGGTGAACTCGCGGCGGCGGTTGAGTTTTATCAGGACCTTCTGGGTTTCCAGCAGCAGCAGCACTTTCATATCCAAACTGAGCGATCGGGCCTGCAAAGTCAGGTGCTTTGCGATCCAGCTAGCCCGTTTTATTTCAATATTAATCAGCCGACTTCCGCCAATTCACAGATTCAAGCGTTTCTCGATGCGAATCACGGTGCGGGAATTCAGCACATTGCCCTACATAGTGAGCCAATTCTCAACCGAGTCGCAGCGTTGCGGCAACGGGGATTGCCGCTGTTGTCGGTGCCGCCAACCTACTATCATCGCTTACAGGAAAGGCTGCAGGGCACTAAGGTATCGCCGTTACCGGGGTCGGAATGGCAGCAGATCGTCGAACAGCAAATTTTGATTGACTGGCAGCCGGAAAGTCCCGAGGCGCTGCTACTCCAAATTTTCTCACTGCCAATTTTTCCCAACGCGCACTTTTTTTTTGAATTTATTGAGCGCCGTGCCGCAGTTCAAGGTTTTGGCGAGCGCAATTTTTTGGCACTTTATGAGGCGATCGAGACGGAGTTGCAACTACGATCGTCTGACTTTGACAAAATAAATCATGCTACAAACGCCCCATAGCGGCTGTCACTGGGACGGCCGGCAGCAGCCGTTTTTCGAAGGCTGGTACTATCGATTGACCCTACCACCAGACCAAACGCCAGGTGGTCAGACCATTGCGTTCATGTATTCACTACATGCGCCGTCCGGTTTAGCGACTAAACCGGAGGCGGGTGGCGGTTCAGTGCAGGTTTTGGGGCCGGATGAGCAATATTTCTGTCGATCGTTACCGGATTTGGCCCAATTTTGGGCCTGGCCCGACAAACTCGGCCATGGTCAAAGTCGTGTGAGTAATTTCCCCACGACCGAAGCCTATCAGGTGACTGCGACCCGACACGCAGGACAGTTCTGGAATCCGTCCGCCGCCCAGATGATCCGTTGGCATTATACAGTTGAGCCAGTCTATGGCTGGGGTACACCGCACCATCCGCAGCAATCTACCGCTGGATGGTTGTCACAGTTTCAGCTATTTGAGCCGGGCTGGCAAATCCTCATGGCCCACGGTTGGGCTACTGGCTGGTTTGAGTCGGGTGATCGCTCCGGTGGTAGGCCACGTCGCTTCGATTTCGCTCGCGTTCCGGCCTATGCCGAGAAAAACTGGGGTGGGGCATTTCCCCAGAAATGGTTTTGGATTCAGTGCAATGCCTTTGATCACGAGCCAGACCTAACGCTGACCTCTGGCGGCGGCATTCGACGGGTGCTGGGCTGGCAGGAAGCAGTCGGGATGGTGGGGCTGCACTATCAGGGCAAATTCTATGAGTTTGTGCCCTGGAATGGCCGGGTGTCTTGGCAAGTATCACCTTGGGGCAGTTGGCAGGTTTGGGCTGATCAGCCCGACTATGCGATCGAGCTAATCGGCCAGACCACCGAGCCAGGCGTGAAAATACGGGTGCCAACGGCGGCGGGGCTGGAATTTCTATGTCGCGATACTACGCGGGGCCAGCTGACGATGAAACTTTGGGATAAGCGCAATCGCACAAAGCGACTGATGCTCAGCGCCCAGAGCCATCAAGCGGGGCTAGAGGTTGGTGGTGATTGGGATCAACTGTGGCAACATTTTGGCTGAAACTCTATGAACTCACAGATTTAGTCTGGGAGCTGCTGGAGAATAAAGGTTTTCATCCGATTGATCACATCCCAGGAAATCTCGTGGCCCATGTGCTCGAAGGCATGATAATCGACATTAGCACCGCTGCTCTGGATCGCATCTTTGGCCATGAGCGAGGCGGCGAAAGGGACGACTGGATCTTGCTTGCCATGCACCATCAACACGTCTTGAGTTTGTGTGGTGATGTTTTGCAATGATTTATGCAGGTAGCCACTCAGGCTCATCAGTCCGGCGAGGGGCAAGTCAAGGCCCACATCGATCGCCATGGCACCACCTTGGGAGAAGCCACCCACGATCGTCTTGCTGAGAGGAATTCCCGTCTGCTCAGGCAGTGTTTGAATAAATTGGCGAAGCAACTGGCGACTGGTTTGGAGTTCGGGGTTAGCGCTGACATCCTCAGCAAAGCGGAACGATTCTAGTGGTTCTGGCAGACCATACCACATTCGCCCTTCAATGCTGTAGGGATGTTGAAACGGGCCTTCAGGCAGGAAGAGATTGATATTCGCCAATTGCATCACGGTGGCAAAAGCAGCAGCGTCGGGTGCATTGGCCCCCCAGCCGTGCATGATAACGACATTGCCAATTGGCGCAGCTGGGGCCGGGATAGGGATGATTTTTAAGTTCATCAATCTGCTGCATCTGGTAAGGCTACATCCGGTAAGCGTCGTTTCGCGGGCGAAAGCATATCAATCGCATCGGAAAGTGCGGTGGTTAGATCCTTGCGTGTCTGTTCATGATGCCTTTTCGCCTCCTCCAGCTCCTTCACGAGGCGACCGTTGGCCTGTTGCAAACCGGAAGGCGAAGCATCTTGCTGTAATTGTACGATTTCCTTTTGGAGCGCATCAACTTTTGCCTGCAGCTTTTCAGCATCATGCCGCCGCTGCTGAGCCTCGGTTTCGTAGAGTTGTCGCCATCGACTTGCACTCGCATTACTCTCAAATAGCGCCTGCTCAAGATCGGCAATATTTTGTTGCAGCGCCTTAACTTCATTCAGCCATTGGACAACTTCTTGGGACATGGCAAAATACAATGTCAGCCGGTTCGATCGGACCGAATCACGGCAAAAATTAGGATACACGACGCCCATATCTTACCGGACTCGCTGCCGCATGAGTTACTAATTCATCCAAATTCTGATTGAACGGCACAAATCACACGATCCGATCGGCTTAATCGCTTGGCCATCCTTGTGCGGCTTGAGCAAGTACATATTCCGACACAGCTGTAATTGCTTCTGGTGTGAGCCGATCGGCATAAGCCGACATATTGTCCTTACCATCAGTCACCAGGGTTTTTACCGCCTCTAGACTGTCGACTTGGTTCCGTTTAAGTGCCTTCAATTTGAGATTTTTGCCTCGACGAATAATGTTGCCCCCACCAATATGACATCCAGCACAATTAGCTTGAAAGATTTCTGCTCCGGGTTGGGGGCTTTCCGCTGCTTGGACGATCGTGCCTGAAAGTAGCCAGATACCCAGAGCCAGAATAATTGAGATTACGTATTGACGATGGCTGCGAGCATGGCGTGATTGATTCTGTTTGATCATGGGTTGACTGCTGCATGAACGATAAGCGCTGACACCATTTTTGCCTACAATAGCGCGAAAGGGGGGAGACAAGGTTTATTGGTTGGGTGTTTACAATTGAGATACATAAACTTGATGCGCTGATGTTTCCTGATGTCTAAAGGAGTTGATGAGTGTGAAGGAGTTGAGTGACATGCCGCTAATAATTTTACAGATGACTGGTCTCAGTACTGACTTAGCCAGCCGCATCGCGCTTGATCTAGCGGCTTTTGGCATAGCCTTTGTCTTGGCCAGTTTGGTGGAATACTGGATACACCGGCTAATGCATAAACCCTATAAACTCGGCGCAAAGCACCGTGATCACCATCGTCGGAATGAAGGTCAAGGCGTGATATGGGAATTTCGTGACTACTTCCTCGGGAGTGTGGTTCTGATGGGGATCCCGTTTTTTTGGTCGTTTGAAGTCGGTATTTTCTGGGCGCTGGGCGCGATCTTCTTCGCTGCCTTCTCAGCTTATGCACACCAGCTCCAACACGAAAATCCGCGCAAGTGCTTCTGGATGAAGATGCCGGTGCACTACGTCCACCATAAATATGGCCAGTGGGATCATAACTTCGGACTGGCCGTGGATTGGTGGGATCATGTCTTTGGTACTTACAAAGCCATGGACTGGTATGACGCCCAAGAACAGGCCAAGCCCCAGCTTGGTTTCTTACAACTGCGCTGGTTTTAAAGCAATTCCAATAGTCGCCCCCGATTCAGTTTCCCCCTATTCTCCCCAGGGTTATGGCCTCATCCAAAATCGCCCGCCGAAATTTACTTGAAGATAAGACGCGGTTCCTTGTGGCCCAGGCAGGAATTTTATTTGCCGTGAGCTTAGTCACAGTTCAACTTGGTATTCTGCGTGGATTTACTCGGTCAGCTGCGATGCTGGTGGATTATTCCACTGCGGATCTATGGGTGGCCAATCAGGATATGGTTCACTTTGAACTGACTTCTTC
Organism: uncultured cyanobacterium; assembly: GCA_963704065.1. GTDB lineage: Bacteria > Cyanobacteriota > Cyanobacteriia > Leptolyngbyales > Leptolyngbyaceae > Romeriopsis. Next base: position 9,143 of record CAVPGX010000043.1, read on the forward strand.
GATGCCTGCCGATAATTTGCGCAAGGCGAGTCAGGTTTCAGGGGTGGAAAAAGCGGAAGTGCTATTGATGCAATCGGGCCGCTGGCGCAACCAGACGGGTCAGCTATCAGTTGTTCGGATTTGGGGGTTTAATCCAGATAGTAAGATGTTTGCTGGTTGGCCGGTTGTCCAGGGGCAGCTCTCTGAGCTAAAGCAACCCTATAAAGTCTTTGTTGATCAAGCCAGTCTTGATTCTTTAGATGTCAGTCAGGTCGGCGACACCGCCAGAATTGCCAATCTCCCTGTTGAGATTGTTGGGCTGACTAAGGATACGAAGTCGATCGCAGCGAGTGCCTATATCTACACCTCGCTCGAAACTGCCAATGCCTATGGTACGGCTGAGCTAACCAGTGCGATTACCTGTCGCCGCAACGATGATGGCACCTTGAATTGCAGCAATCAATATACCAACATCAACAGCGACGGTCTCTTAGAAAATCCGCCAGTGCCGCCGCGCTTGAACTTGGCTGATCCCATTACATATATTCTGATTCGGGCTCGACCAGGAGAAGACCTAGCGGCACTGAAGCAGCGGCTGCAGCAGTCATTGCCGGACACGCTTGTGTTAACTTCTCGCGAATTGGCCCAGCGAACCCGCACCTATTGGGAAGCCCGCACCAGTGTTGGCTTTATTTTGGGCCTCGGGGCGACTATCTCCTTTATCGTGGGGATGGTGATCGTGGGCCAAATTCTTTATGCTTCCGTCACCGATCATATCCGTGAGTTTGGAACTCTCAAGGCGATGGGCGCGTCTAACTGGGTAATCTACAGTGTAATTATCGAGCAGTCCCTTTGGATGGCGGTGCTGGGCTATATTCCCAGTATCGTTCTGTGCTTAGGCCTGAGTCGTTGGGCGATGATCGCCAAAGGCGTGCTGATTTTGATCGAACCGACGACGGCTGCGAGTGTATTTGTCTTGACTGTAGTGATGTGTGTTGGCTCAGCGGTATTTGCCGTGCAAAAAGTCACCCGTGTCGATCCAGCGATCGTTTTTAAGGCGTAAATGCCTAATCGTCAATGTGCGCATCATCCAATTGAATGTCCGTCCATTAACGGTTGCTTGTCAGATACAGGATAAATAGGATATACCTATCGAGCAAGGCATTTCATTAACATTACTGTTGAGGATCCGTCTGCTTGGTTAAAAAGTGTAGTATTTAACATTCTTTGCCCTGCTAAATCGATTTCGCCCCTCCACACACTGTATTAAAACCATCGGCTGAACGTTTAGTGAATTTTATACAGTCACTAAAATATTAACGTTGAGCTTTTGAACGCCTATCTACAGCACCTACTCCATGACTGCGATCGATTTAAACTGTTTGTCCGGGATAAAAACCGCGCCGACGCCGGATAGCATTTCTGCCGCGACGTACACTTTGAGCCATGCGATTTCGGCAACGAATATTGAAATGGCCTATCGCTCTGGTAGCGAGTCTTATCTAGCGCTTAGAGGCGTTGACCTCACCGTCAAATCAGGGGATATCCAACTACTGATGGGGCCATCTGGTTCTGGTAAAACCACGCTCCTCTCGATTTTGGCCGGTATTCTGACCCCAACGGCGGGTAGCGTGAAGCTATTGGGTCAAGATATCACCCAAATGTCGAAAGCTGACTTATCCCAGTTTCGCCTAGAAAATATTGGTTTTATTTTTCAGGGTTTCAATTTATTCCCTGCCCTGACTGCTTTGGAAAATGTTGAGATCGCCCTGAACTTGAAGGGAATTCGGGGTCGAGCAGCACGCACGCAAGGTTTGGACTTACTCGAACAAGTCGGATTGCTCGATCGATCGAAAAACTTACCCCGCGATCTATCTGGGGGACAAAAGCAACGTGTCGCAGTTGCACGAGCATTAGCGGGCAATCCGGCTCTGATTATGGCGGATGAGCCGACTGCGTCTTTGGATTCAAAAAATGGCCAAGCGGTGATTTCGCTGATGGCCGACCTTGCCAAGCGTCACGATCGTACAGTTTTAATTGTCACCCATGATCCTCGTATTATGGGCGTAGCTGATTATATCGCTGAGTTAGAAGACGGTATAAGCAATACGTGGCTATGTTTACTGCCCGCGCCTGGTTGCGGTTTACGTATGCTCCCTGCCAGCCCGGAGGTAAAGCTTCGATGCAGCCTTCGCCGCAATAACCGGAAGCAGGCCGGATGTTGCCGCCGGGCCGCCCCGAGGCGACATGCGCCCCCGGTGGGGGGCAGCGAACCGCAGTGAGCGTGGGAGCCAGAATCTTTGTCGCCGGGCATCGGGTTGTGGCCCCACTCGCCGGCGATGGCGTTGGCACCGGTCAGCACCTTGCCGTGGATGACGATTTTTTATGACTTCATTTATATTGGCATTAAGTGACCCGCTTATATCCCTTACAGTGACCGGTCTTCTGCTTGCCAGGTCCATTATATCATCTGTCAGGATCCGGTCCTTTTTTCCATCAGTATCGGTTTCACGATCCTCTATGATTTCAGCCTTTTCGCCGATTATTTTCTTTATCTTTCCTTGAGCCTTTACTGTCAGGGATATTGATACCCCCGTCCTGTACCGGCCTTACCGGGGTTTTTAAATGTATCTTTTCAAGATATGCATCTGTTCCTCCGGAAAGCTGTTTATCAAAGCTTCAAATTTGCAGGCTGCATCTACTGAATCATTCATGTCCTTTATAAGCATTATCTCCAGCCATATCCTGCCCTTAAAATGATTCATGAGCATGTAAAGACCCCGGGAGAGGTGGGTAAACTTTATTCCTGGATGAGGTCTGTTTATGGCTTCAAGACTTTTCTGGTCAAAAGCATCCAGTGAGACTTTTACAAGGTCTGCCTTACATATTTCATCTAAAACATCCCCCCTATAAAGAAGGCTCCCATTGGTAAGCACTGCTACTGGTATTCCGGATACCTCTTTTACTTTATCTATAAGTATTCCCAGGTCTTTACTCAGGGTAGGCTCCCTGGAACCGGAAAATGTAATATAGTCTATTTTTTCATTATTTTCTATTACTGAGCCCAGTGACCTTTAAATTGGTTGCATTAATCCTGATATAGCTTTTCCTGTCGGTTGTTCTTTTTGTAGTGCTTCCCAGCTGGCAGTATATGCAGTCATAGCTGCATATCTTATAGGGGATTATGTCTACTCCCAGTGAATAGCCAAATCTTCTGGATAATACGGGACCATAGAAATAACTTGCCATCCGATCCTTAGATATAATTAATTATGAGCATATACTCATAATTAATTATATCATCATCCTCCACGTCTAATCAAATCAACACTACACGGCTCTGCTACAGGAAGGCTGATTGACAAACTTAAATATGCTTCATATAATTATTTTGAGCATTTGCCCAATATAATAAGGAGGTAGTGAAATGCCTAGAGGAGACGGGACAGGTCCTGCAGGTCAGGGTGCAGGGACTGGAAGAGGCCTGGCGCTGGCGGAGGAAGAGGAAGACAGGGGGGATCAAGCATGGGACCCGGGGAAGCTGCGTATGCCCCTCATGCGGTACCAGGGCCGAACACCAGGTCGGGGTACCCTGCTATGAGATGGACTGTCCGAAATGCGGGGCAAAGATGATAAGGGAAAGATAATTACTATAATCCAATGATTGAAAGGGGATACAGAGCATACAATGAAACTATATCTTGACTGCATACCTTGCTATCTAAGACAGGCCATTGAAGCGGTCAGGATGGTAACTGATGATAAAAAAATACACGAGAAGGTCTTAAGGGAATCCATGAAAGCCGCATCAGGATTTGATCCTGATGAAATAGGCTTTATGGTTCAGTATGAGATCCAGAAGATAATTAAGAGACTGGCACCTGATGTGGATCCATATAAAGAAGTAAAGGAAAAATTTAATAAGATCTGTCTTGAACTGGCAGATGGATTGAAAAATATGATAAAGGAATCCAGTGATCCATTTGAGACA
>CAVPGX010000044.1:0-18941 GCA_963704065.1 uncultured cyanobacterium
GGATACAAGGCCAAGCGCAGTGGCGGATAAATCTAATGATGGATCAGTTCGCTGGCTCACCGTGCAGCCAAAATTTGATCATCAATCGAAAAATCAATCTCCTGCTGTTGCCGCCCGACAACCAGATAATCACTGTGCAGCGAATCCTTTAAACCAGAAACCAAATCAAAATCCGGTCGCCAATCTAAATCAGCTTTGGCTTTATCAATGGCCGTAAAGAAATGCTGCACCCGCATCGGGAATGCCTTGCGCTTGCCAAAATCAAACTGGCTTGGATCGTAGTGCACAATTTCTAACTTGTTTGGATCTTTGCCACAGGCGGTGGCGCAGACTTTAGCCAATCCATCAAAGGTGACATACCGCTCGCCAGAAATATTGTAAATCTGGCCGATCGCCTGGGGATGGCGAATCATCTTGGTCATGGCGATCGCTAAATCCTTCACATGCCCAAACTGCGTGAAATGGACTCCCGGTCCTGGAATCGGTATTGGTCGATCACGCAGAATCCGATCAAAAAACCAAGCTTCAAGATCGTTGTAATTTTGTGGCCCATAAATGTAAGTCGGACGAACTGCCGTAAACGGCATCCCTGATTGAGCCAGGAATGCTTCGGTTTCGTGTTTCCCTTTGTGGCGGCTGTTTGGATCGATCGGATCACCTTCGACGTGGGGCATTTGTTCGGACTTGCGATAGACACCAGCGGAACTCATGTAAATCAACTGCTGAATCCGGCCTTTGAACAGGGTTACGAGTGGCTCGGTGTCCGTCAGTTCGCGTCCATTGTTGTCGAAAATCACATCAAACGATTCGCTGGATAACTTACCAAGGTCGGTTTTGCGATCGCCGGTAATAGTTTTCACGCCGACGACTGGAGCGGGGCGATTACCCCGGTTGAATAGAACAACTTGATGTCCTTGCGCAACCAACTGCTGGGTCAGGTACACGCCAATAAATCGGGTTCCGCCCATCACCAAAATTCGCATCACTTCCGCCTTCCAAATGTGCCATCCGATTTCATTGTATCGTAGTCAGAGTCGCGACTTCTGGAGTAGCTTGAGCACTGGTGGAACAACACGAAAAGATTACGATCGCGGAATATCAGGCAACGGCGGCGAGCTTTCGCGACGGCACTTGGGATCATGATGTATCCCAGAATCAGCAGGCACTCGTGGCCGCAATGCCGCGTAATCCAGGTCGGATTTTGGATTTTGGTTGTGGACCGGGGCGGGATTTGGTGACGTTTCGCACTGGTGGGCATGAAGCAATTGGCTTAGATGCGACCCCAGCATTTGTGACGATGGCGCAGCAGGCAAGCGGTTGCGACGTGTGGCAGCAGAATTTTCTCAATCTGGATTTGCCAGCGCAGTTTTTTGATGGCATTTTTGCCAATGCGTCGTTGTTGCATGTGCCACAGGTGGAGATGGCGCGGGTATTGGGTGATTTGCAGCGATCGCTGGTCCCAAATGGGGCGATCGTCATGTCACTGGCTCGGGGCAACGGCGAAGGGTTTGTCGATCGTCCGGCAGGACAACGCTACACTTCCTACTGGGAATACGCGACAATCGCACCCCTGATTGAGCAGGCCGGTTTGACAATCGTGCATCATTACTATCGTCCACCAGGATTGCCGCAGGCCATGCAGTCATGGCTGGCGATCGTGGCAAAACGGCTGAAATAGTTTTTAGAAGTCCACACCGCGCTTAAGATTTACACCGCGCTCCGCATAGTGCTTGTGGCAGACCATCTCCGAGTGAATACTGGCCAAATCAAAGTAGGCGGGTGGATTTTTGCAGCGGCCCGTAATAATCACTTCAGTGTCCTTGGGCTTCCGTAGCAGTGCCTGCACAATCGGCTCCTCGGGCAAGAGCTCTAAATCGACTGTTGGATTTAACTCATCCAGAATAATCGTTTTGTACATCCCTGAAGCGATCGCGCTTTTGGCGATCTCCCAACCCCGCTCCGCCTCAACATAATCAAGCTCCTGCTGTTGACCACGCCAAACGATCGCATCGCGACCACAACGCTGATGATCGACCAAACTTGGATAGATCTGCCGCAACGCCTGAATCGCTGCATCCTCGGTATACCCCTTACCGCCCTTAAGCCACTGCATAATCAATACGCGGTGTGACTTATCTTGATTAATGCCCCGACCAATTGCCTGCAATGCCTTACCCAGTGCGCTGGTTGATTTGCCTTTGCCAGCACCGGTATAAATCTCAATGCCACCCAGACCCAAGCGATCTTCTTCGGCATGATAATGCGGCTTCATCTCCGAGTGCAGATCGGCAATATCGATCAAAGACGGCGGTGCACCACGACCAGTGACGATGACTTCCATATGATCGGGCTTGCGTTTCAGCATGCTGACCACTTCATCCACTTCGAGCAAACCTAGATCCAACAGCGGATTGAGCTCATCTAGTACGACGACGGAATATAGTCCTGAAGCCAATGCGCCCTTCGCTACATCCCAGCCACGCTGCGCTTCCATCCGATCGAAGCGGGTAATCTCATCGCGCCCAAAATATTCTGCTCGACCGGTTCGCACTTGATCGATCAAATGAGGAAACCCACTTTGCAGCGCCTGAATCGCCCCATCCTCGTCATAAATTCGTCCTGGCCCTTTGAGAAACCGCAGTAGCAATACGCGCGTCTGGGAAAAGTTCTGGATTCCCAAACCGATCGATCGCAGAACCACACCCAAAGCCGCTTGCGACTTACCCTTACCGGCACCATCATATACATGAATCTGCCCTGTAATACGCTCAGAGCGGCTTTGAGCAGTCTGAATGCCAATACCAGTACGAACCATAATGACAAATAACGATTTAAATACAGCTCTAAATATAAAAGTTGCTCGGACGATTAATACTGCATGACCCTAGAGCATAATCGCCGAGCAATGGTGATTGAATGATGTGCACAAGTAGATTAGCAGACTTTCTAGTTTTAGAACACCCCAATTTTGAAAAAAGCACGCTACATGTAGCGTGCTTTTTTCAAAATCAATACGCGCGACCTATTTTTCTCCTGCTTCAAGTCGCGAAATTCCCCGTACAATTAATCAGCCCTGATCATGCATGGTCATGGTTATGGTCATGGAAAAATTCTGCTGCAGGAATATCTAAATGCTGTGGACTGGCGTATTACCCCTACGGGCAGTAGCTTTTCAAATCCTCTTTCTACTTGTTGCCATCTCAGTTGAAGGCATGGTTTTGCGATCGCGGCTGCGCCTCAAGCGCAAGGAAAGCATGGAGTATGCGGTGGCAATCAACTTACTAAGCACAATCATCGGCTGGATGGTGTTTTTCCTGATCGAACCAGCACTTCCCGAGATGATGCGTGGTGCTTTGATGGAATATATTTTCTTTGGTGGCAGTACATTCCCACCAACCTTAATCATCGTTGGCTTTATTATCTTCATTACGACTTTTTTGCTTAAACTCCAGGGAATGAGCTGGTTAGATATGCTCCTCGGCAAAACACCAGCGGCCCCAACGGAGGAAGAACGCTACAAATTTCGCGGTCGCCAACGGCGTTATGACATATTCGAAGGGACTGCGAATCGATCGCTGGCCGTGCTCTGGGCAAATGCCTGTAGTTTCAGTGCTATCAGCCTGCTCCTGGTGATTCAAATCTTCGGCGGCACCCTACGAAATTAAGTTCTGCGCGTTTGGTTATTGCTTCCCGTCCCCGTTCCCTTCATGCATCATTCGCCCTTCCTTCGATGAAAGATATCTTTCAGAACCTACGCAACATCCTGCAACCACCGCGTTGGGATTCCTGGCAAACGCTGATGCTGATGGCCGTGTTCAGTGCGTTGCTCGCCGGTGCAGCAACCAGTTGGGCCCAAACGCTGATTTCTTCCTGTGGATGGATTTGGTTGATTTGCAGCGTTTGGTGGCTGGTATATGAATCAAAAAAAAGCCTGACCTTCGGATTTTGGTTTGTTGGTCCTTGGATAATTAGTGCGCTGATCGGACTCTTTCTCTTTAGCAATTTTCCGATGATTGCCCCATCGGGCTTGTTGATTCTATGGGCCCCAGTAGCGGCGCTAATCGCCATCTTTCCCAATTTTATTAAATCAAATAGCTTAACTAAGGAACCAGAATGGTCGATTCCGGCTGTCAACAAGCGTCAGGGCATGGTGTTCTTAGTATTGACACATCTATTAGTTGCCTGTTGGGTGCAGTTTTACTTCCTGTTGCAACACTGGCTCATGACTTCCCCGAGTCTGCAAGCCGATGCCGACTTCGGTCGTGGCAACTTTGTGATCAATGTGCGGCCGGAAACGGTTAGCCGTGGGCGCGAAATATTAAGGCTGACGGAAACGTCACTCAAACAAGAACTCAAAGACAAATCCTGGCCGGAAGTAGAGCGCTGGCTATTGGAACTCAACCGCAACATCGGTAAACTCCAAGAAGATGTCCAATCAAGCCTCGGTCAACAGGTGATTCAGTATCGTGAGGATCAGTGGTGGAAGATTGATGGCGAAGTTACCGGTGGTGAATATGACCTCGAGTTAACCGCCTATCTACAGCGCCCCTACTCCAGAAAAGATGGACATCAGGTATCAATGATATGCCAGATTACACCAAAAAGGATTGCCTTACCGCCAGAAAAGATTGCGCTAAAGCCAGAAGATATCGACCTCAAAGAAGTATCCAAAAATCTACCCCGCTTCAAGATGATCGCTAAGGTAGAATGCGAAGCGCCGAGTGAGCCAGTTGATCCCACAGATCCATCAGTTGCCCCAGATGCAGCCACTGATATCTAAAGGTTTGACGATAATCCCACGATGCCAGTGGTGCTTTAGGTTTTAATCAAGAATTGTGATGAGGAGAGCGTGCGATGTTCCGTGCTATGCGTCGAGTTAACGTCATTGCGTCTAATGTATTCCGTGAGGTTTTCCGGGAACGGGCGTTGTACTTATTGGGATTCTATGCGATCGCATTAGGTCTCGCAGCCCGGCTTGTACCAGAGATTTCTGCAGGCGGCGCTGATCGAAAAATTTTGCTGGACGTTGGGCTGGCTGGCATCCAGATTATTGGCTTGATTCTGGCGATTTTCGTGGGTACAGGTCTGATTAATAAAGAAATTGAAAAGCGCACGGTCTTAGTCCTTATGGCCAAACCGCTGAGTCGATCGGAATTTATCGTCGGTAAACATATCGGACTTTCCGCTGTGCTAGCAGTGTTAGTCGCGGCGATGGCCGCGATCAACTTCGCCGTGATGGAATTGATGCAAATTCGTTATCCGCTGCAACCAATGCTAATTGCGGTGGGATTTATCTGGTTGTTGCTGTCTCTAATGACTGCGGTGGCGATCGGATTTGGCGGCTTAATGAGTTCGCTGTTAGCCACCCTCATGACGATTGCGATATATTTCATGGGCACTTTGAGCGGCGATTTAGTTAACTTAGGCAAACTGACCCAAAATCCCGCGATCGAGCGAATGACGCAGGTGTTTTACTTAATCCTGCCTGACTTCTCGCGTTTGGATCTAAAGAATCAGGCAGTGTACAGCCTCATGCCAAGTTACGATATATTGCTCCAGAATCTGGGCTACGGGATCCTCTACATCGTATTGGTACTGACGATTGCCGCAATATTTTTTTCGATGCGCGAATTTTAAATCAAGCAATCCGGGAATAATCTGCCAAACTGTGTCTAGGGTTTGAATAATCCATTACGTTCTGCACAATATGCACTTGCCCCGGTTCTCAAAACATGTCGTCGCATCTTCCCACTTCGCCGATTTTACCAATCACGTCTGCCGATGGGCCCGCTGACGTACATAACACATATCCCGATTGGGATAACTTACCACCCCCTGAGCAGACAGCGATTCAGCTCCGGCTAGAGCATGCGCTCAACAGTTTGCGTCAGGCATTGGACGCGGCTTATCTCAGTGCGATCGACCAAGTCGATCGTCAGACTGCGGATACGCAAGCCCATCTACTGAAGACGTTTTTTGAGCAGATTAGGCATAACCTGGGCAATGCAAATTTTTCCATTATCTGCCCGGATATTGAACAACCGGAGCAATTCATCACACCTGCTTGGGTAGGGCAAGATCGATCCACATCACTGTCCTACAGTATCCTTAACCAGCGGCAGTTACAGCAGCCTCCCACTGCCTGGAAACTAGTTACTAAAGACGAGACAACGCCGATCGGATGGCTGATTCTGGAAAACGATACCGCGACTGGGTGGGCGCAAGATGTCCAGCAGATGTTTCTGCGACGAGCGATCGCCCAGTTAGCCAATGTCCTCAGTGCTGCTGAAGCCTTGCAACAAGCACAAACCCACATTCGTGCGCTTCAGCAGAAGAACCAGGAACTCACCCGTGTGAGCCAACTCAAAAGCGAATTCTTAGCCAATACCAGTCATGAAATTCGGACACCCTTAAGTTCGATTTTAGGATTTACCCATCTACTGCGAGAACAAAATTTCACGCCAAATAACCGGCGTCATCAAGAATATTTGCGCATTATTTTGACGAGTGGCCAGCATCTACTGGCACTGATTAATGACATTTTGGATTTGTCGAAGATCGAAGCAAATCAGATGGATTTGCAATGGTCGAACACCGATCTCGAATCGTTGTGTCAAACCGTAATGGCTTTGGTGAAAGAGCGGGCAAACGATAACGGGCTGGCGCTTAAACTCGATCGGCATACAGACTGCGATCAGATTCAAGCTGACCCACTACGTTTGAAGCAAATGCTGTTCAACCTGCTTTCAAACGCCATTAAGTTCACAAAAACTGGCAGTATCGGTTTGCAGGTTCAGCCAGATGGTCAGTACATGCGCTTTACGGTTTGGGATACGGGAGCCGGTATTCCGCCGGAGCAGCAGGCGTTACTCTTTCGCGCTTATAGTCAGCTGCCTCAGGATGAAGCTAACCGTAGTGTCGGAACTGGCTTGGGGCTAGCACTGACGCAAAAGCTGGCCGCATTACATGGTGGCTGGATTGAAGTCGCGTCGAGGGAGGGGGGCGGATCAATTTTTACGATCGTCTTACCTCTCGCTCCAGCCACTGCACTGGTACTGCCCGCGAATCAGTTGCCGGATGAGATGCTACCGGTGTCGGTCAAACCCATTGAGCCAGATTCACCTGCAGGACCAACGTTAGCTACGGCCAACCCACCGGAGCAGTTGCACCACGCCGAGCGCACTTACCATTTATTACTGGTCGAAGATAATCCACATAATGCCCGTCTGGTGATCACTTATGTTTGTCGCCTGGGATATGAAGTGACCTGGGCCCGCGATAGTCAAGCGATGTGGAAATCGTTAGAGCAATCGGTCCCAGCCATGATTTTGATGGATATTAACTTACCCGATGTTGATGGGTTGACCCTAACGCACCAATTGCGTCAGCATCCGCTTTATCAAAATGTACCAATTATTGCTCAGACTGCCATGGCCATGGCGGGCGATCGTGAAATTTGCCTCGCTGCGGGTATGAACGATTATCTTGCAAAACCAATCGACCTGACTAAGTTAGCGGCAGTGATTCGTCAGTACACCAATTCCGCGATCGCCCAATAAAGACTTCCACCCAATCAAAGACTGCCTGAAAGACGCCCTATGTCAAAGTCGTCTATGTCAAAACCGTAGATGACGCACCAGCGCCGTAGGTTAGGCTGATCAATCAGTCATCCGCCTGACCGTGTTGATTTCGCAGGCAGCGTCTATAATATAGATAAGCATCAACTACCCTCGCGGGGCTGTCACGGTTTCGACAGGTTGGCGAACGTTGTGTTGTGATGCAGGCCGAGAGGGAGTCCACTCTCGTAAATCTAGGCTCAAACAAAATAGATGCAAACAACATCGTACCTTTCGCTCGTAAAGCAGCACCTGTTGCTGCCTAATTGACCTAAAATCTAGGTTCGAGCGCCAGCAGAATCGACTCCGTTAAGGTTCGCTGGCACTAAATTAACGGATGCGCTGAGAGAATTTTCTCTAGTTCGAACTCAGCTAAGGCTTAACTAGAGCATCCTGCCAGTTGGGATAACAACTGGATCCCGTTCTGAGGACTAGATGAACTAAGCCTGTGAATGAGTGATGCATTAATACCCAATTTGGACACGGGTTCGACTCCCGTCAGCTCCATTTCAGTTCGATTTAAAGCAAGCGTTAACTAAGGTCAGTCTCGTACTGATATGTATCTTGTGCTTAGCTGTTTCAATTATTGCTTGACTACGTCCGGAAGTTTCGCAAGACTTTACAATTAATTGACGCTTACTCTGAAATCGCGATCTTTTTTTGAAAAAAAGATCGCGATTTTTCGGTATTTCGCTAGATATTTTGAAAGTGCTTTGTAGTGTAGGTCTCACCGGCTTTCCTAACCTTTCCACGTTCTTTCCACACACCTCGATCAACAAATCACACGTCCCTACACAGCTTTCCAACAACTTTTTTCGGCTTCTCCACACATTATCCACAGGTTTTCTATACGCAGAAAATTCGATACATTACCCAACCGTGGATCTACTATCTCTATTCTAGAAAACCTATGGCAGAATCTTGCCACAACCGCAGGGATGCCGCCCTATGGCTTAGCCAAATCAGCGGACAGTCCAACTTCCCGCCGATGGTTTCACCTGATTGATTGATGAGCGTAGTAAAAATGAATTCCACCGTTTGCTTATTAGCTGAATTGCCCGAATCACTCCATGGTGCACTCAAGCACTATCTTGATCGTCACCCCGAGTGGGATCAAGATCGGGCGATCGCGGCTGCCCTATCGTTATTCTTGATGCAAAACAATAGTGATGGTAATGCGGCTCGCGTTTACCTCGACACTTTATTTAGCGAAGCAGCCTAAGGTTAAGTGGCTGAATATTACGAATTGCAACAGGTCTATAGCCGCCGACTTCGTCATGCTTCTTTAATTGAGTGGTAGATCTTACAACTCACTTGCTAGAACATGGCCTATCTTTGGTTTAAGTCCTTTCACATTGTGGCTTTTGTCTCTTGGTTTGCCGGTCTGTTCTATTTGCCACGTCTATTTGTCTACCATGCTGAGGCAAATGAGCAGCCAGAAGCCGTTCGTGAAATTTTAAAAAGTCAATACTCGTTGATGGAGCGGCGGCTGTACAGCATCATCATGACTCCGGCAATGGTGGTAACGGCTGCCATGGCTACTGGTATGCTGATTATTGCACCGGATTTACTGCAAGAAACTTGGCTGCAAGTCAAGCTGGGGTTAGTGTTGATCCTAATGGGGTATCACCATTACTGTAAGCGGATTATGCAGCGTTTAGCGGCAGGAGAAACGCCGTTAACTTCGCAGCAGTTCCGCTGGATGAACGAGTTTCCCACCTTTTTTCTGGTCGTGATCGTGATGCTGGCGATCTTCAAAAATAATATTCCTCGGGATGCCACCGGGTATGTCATTGTCCTAATGGCCGTGGCCTTTGCCGCCAGTATCCAACTCTACGCGCGTAAGCGCCGTTTGGCCCGGGAACGTGAAGCGCAAGATGAGCTTGCCGCTTCGACAACGTCAGAAGCCGGAATTTGAATTTAGTTGAGCGATGTACTTGGTGCGTTTATGAGTTATGTCACCTTGACGCAATTGGTGACACAGGTTAGTCGGGGGGAGGCGATCGCCAGTTTTCCTACTGATACGGTGCCAGCGTTAGCGGCGATTCCATCAATCGCTGAGCAGATTTATACGCTGAAGCAACGCAGCCTAGATAAGCCATTAATTCTTCTCGCGGGGGACGTTGAGGCGCTTTGGGACTATGTAAGTGGGGCTGAGGCGGAGCGGCAGATCTGGCGATCGCTGATGCAACAGTATTTCCCTGGAGCATTAACCCTAGTGCTACCCGCGAGTGATCGCGTACCCATTGCCATGAATCCACGCAATCCCGGCACGATCGGCGTGCGTATCCCCAACCACGCATTGGCCCGGCAGATTTTGCGGCAAACGGGGCCACTCGCGACAACCAGTGCCAATATATCAGGGCAGGATACACTGCTCGATATGGCGGCGATCGCCCAGGCTTTCCCTTCAGTGCTACAACTGTCAGATAGCGCCCTCCAGGCATTAGCGCTACCAACAGCGCCGCTACAAAGTTCCGGTACCCCTTCAACCGTGGTGCAATGGCAAACCGATCGCTGGCAAATTCTCCGCCAAGGTGCGGTAATCCTACCGACAGCAATTCTGCAAGCCGAACCAAGATCGATACAATAGACAATGACGATTCAGACCATGCAAGCGAAAGACTAAAGGTTTCATGATTCCTACCGTTATTGAACAATCGGGTCGCGGTGAACGCGCATTTGACATTTACTCGCGGCTCTTACGGGAGCGCATTGTGTTTTTGGGGACGCAGGTAACTGCTGAATCTGCCAATTTAATTGTGGCGCAGCTGCTATTTCTAGAAGCTGAAGACCCGGAAAAGGACATTTACCTCTATGTCAACTCTCCCGGTGGCTCAGTTTATGATGGTATGGGCATCTATGACACGATTAGACAAATCAAGCCAGATGTTTCCACAGTCTGTATGGGCTTTGCGGCCAGCATGGGCGCATTCCTACTGAGTGCCGGAACCAAAGGTAAACGGATGAGCTTGCCCCATGCCCGAATTATGATTCACCAACCACTTGGGGGGGCTCAAGGTCAAGCGAAGGACATTGAGATTCAAGCGAACGAAATTATCTATATCAAGCAGCGTTTGAACGATGCTTTGGCTGAGCATACTGGTCAACCACTTTCCAAGATCCAAGAAGATACCGATCGTGACTTCTATATGTCGGCCCAAGAAGCTATGGCTTATGGCCTGATCGACCAAGTCATCGATCGTAAGTTGACACCGGTTCGAGCCGTTTAGTAATAGCCAGTAGCCAATATTGACAAAGCTCGATTACACCGCCTGTAATCGAGCTTTGTTCTGTAATCGAGTTTTATAAAATCGCGATCAGTTGACTATGACTGCTTAGGAAACTAGAAAGGCAATTCATTCAGTGATGGCTGTGCTTTGGATGGTAAGGCTTTCAGATAATGTAAAAAACTGAGCAATTCATCTTCGGTTAGTTCGGCTCTTGTGCGCTTACCATAAGTGTCCTGCAGATAGGCGCTCCCCTGTTTCTTGGTCCAACCAATCCGCTCGATTTCGGTACCGATTTGCGCGATCACATCGGAGAGATCGATCGCTGCCTCGACCGGCATGGATTCGTCAGCCGTCGATGATGCAAGCATCTCACTATCCATGGTGAACTCATACTCAATCTCTAAATCAGATTCATCACCGGCACCACCAGTCATTTCTGCCACCGGTTCCGGCGGCGGTGGGACTTCTGCCTTGGGTATCGCTTTTGGCTTCGTCGATTTAGCTTTTGATTTTGTCGGTTTCACCGCGGCTTTAGACGCGGTTGATGCGGCGTCTAAAGCAGGGTCATCCATTGACGGTAAATCGATCGTGTCGCTTGCTGGATCAACTACCGTTGGAAGTTCGATTGCGGCCTGGGCGACCCGCGGTGGTGGCGCAACATCGGGAATGCGTGCAGCAGTAGACTCCCGATTTGCCTCAGTTAAACCGAGGGGGGTTAGCCCGACTATCGACATCAAACGCATCCGCGCCTGATCTTCAGCGACTATCGATCGCGGCCGCGGCCGATAGCGCTGAGGCGATCATGATGCCATCAACCTCTAAGGTCGCCCGCACAACATAGCTGCCATCGACTACTTGGAGCAGTTCGGACAATAAGCATCCCGTGGGATAGTGGGAGCGTAGTTGAATTAACAAACCTTGACCGACAAATCCAGAATTCACAATAACAACCTGTTCTAGCGTTGACGATTTGATCGTGCCATGACCTGTAGCACCTTCCAAGATATTCGCGCAATTCACTTGCTGCTGCCATTATTGTAGTACTCAAGCACTATATTTAGCAAAAATTACCGTCGCTTGTTGGCGATGCAGTATTGTTGGAGGATGCATTGTAGAGTAGCGCGTAGACAACCGCTTACCTCAGCTAAATACACTACACGATATCTCGGCATTTAGCTGAATGCCGGTTTTGCGATATGCAACCAAATTAATAGCCAGAAGCAGGATGCAAAATGCAACCATTTTCGCCGCACTGAAATCTGATCTGGCATCGGGCTGTATTTACCTACGCGTGCCGCAGAATACCTACGCACACGCGGGGAATTGCTATATTTAAATGATTCAAGCCAAAACTTTGACATCAAACTATTTTCGCAGATTTATACAACTCTATTTGAAAAAGTTAAGTTTATTCAGTTATGCTGTTTGATTCCCCTAGGACATTCTTTGGTTCGGCCGAAGATTCGAGTAGTAGTGTTGTGACAATTAATAGTAGTGATGCCCCATTGCGTGTAAATTTTGAGCGACAATTGAAGCGGTTACAGCAAGATGTATTACGTATGGGTGCCTTGGTTGAGCAGTCTTGCTACTTCGCCCGGCAAGGTTTGCTTGAAGGGGATCTAGATGCCGCTGGAAAAATTCGGGTTCAGGATAAGGCAATTGATGCACTGTACAAACAAATCGAGCTTAACTGCGTCAATCTAATTGCGCTGCAATCACCAGTCGCACAGGATTTGCGCCTGCTCAGCGCAATTATGCAATTGGTGCGGGACCTGGAGCGGATTGGTGACTATGCTAAGAATCTGGGCGATGTGGCGCTGCGACTGGTCAATTATGACAATTTGCCCCACATGCCCCGAATTCGCATTATGTTTGATCGCTGCCGGGCACTCTTAGCCACGGGGCTGGAAGCGCTAGCCAATCTCGATAGCGAAATGGCACGTCACATGAACGAGCAAGACGATCTAATTGACGATGACTATCGCACACTCTACACGCTCTTAACCCAGGAAACTGAAGTCCCTGGAGTGGTTGAGCCGATCGTCTTATTAGTCCTGACGATCCGTCACCTCGAACGAATTGCCGACCATGCCACTAATGTTGGCAAGCGCGTCGATTATATCGTTACTGGTGAGCGTTAGGCGGCCGAGCCGACCTATTATGAATCTGCCTATAAACCGAGTTTGTGCAGACGGCGACATAGTTGCTTCAGGATTACCTGACTATCGATCGGCTCACGCGGTGGCAGCGACTCAATATCGGGGATATCCTCTAAATCAGAACAGGGGCAGCTTAAACACGGTAGCCCCCGGTCTTGCATGGGAATGGGTAATCCACAGCGGGCACAATCATTGATCTCCCAAGACGGTTCTAGCAACTGCGAGATCGTCTGTTCCGTGCCATCTAAATAACTGTGAGACGCAATCCAGGGGTCAGTCAGTTGTTGCCAAATCGCCTCAAATTCTCGACTATAATGACCATCAGCGAGAATTGTTCGGAACTTTACTAGCCGATCGTCTGGCGGCATTCGTAAACCCCGACCGAGTTGAAACCAGTAGGCAAGATAGGTTTTCACATGGGAACGCAAGGCCATTAACTTTTTAAGCACCAATCAGTTGTCATGGATAATCTTCATGCTAGCGTGCTGATCAGCGTGAAATATTAAGACAAACTAAACCTATCGCGGCTCATTACAATCCGCGTGCAACCGACGTCAATTAGCGTCTTGATCATTGAGGCTGCACGCGGTGCCGAAAAAACTATTTGAGAATTGTAGCGCTGACGGATAGAATGGGGCATTAAAATTGCAGGTGTCATTTATTCACGCTACCGATAGCGTCGAGAGCCGCCAGCTAGACTGTTTTTTTGCGTAGATGTAGGATATTCTGCGAACTAATTGACGGACTGTGAGGAGCAATCAAAGTTCATGAATCGACAAATTAAGCGCATCGAACAAACCCTGCATCGCCTCGAAAAAGATAGTGCCAGCAGTTCTCATGGCGAGGCTTCCCAGCCATCTGTAGCAGTTGTCTCGTCCGGTGCTGCTGACACTGCCTCCGTTTCCTTTCAAGTTGCGCACCCTACCGCTCAGGCATCGAGCACTCAGCGGCTTACCGCGCCACATCTACCCTCCAGTGCCGCTCAGCCAGTGCAACCCTTCATCGTCGATCAAACCGCTGAAGCGCCGCGGGCACAGTTTAGGCTGCCTGAATTTTCGAGTAGCAATCGTGGATTTAGCCGCCATCAAAACGTCAGTAACCCCGATTTAGCGCTGAATTTGCTAGAAGAAACATTGGCTTGCCTCCAATCATGGCGCGTCGAGCTGCAGCAAGTCATTCGCGTGATTCAAGAAGTCTATCGGGAAGGCCCGATCGTCGATGGCTGGCTGGAGTGCTCGACTCAAAAAATTGAAGCAACGACACAAATTTTGCGCAATGCCGAAGTCAACGATTTGATGAGCTATGTCGAGTCGTTGTGCCAGGATCCCAGTGTGGCACAGCCAGAATATCGACTATGTGGACTCAGTGACGATGGGCGCATGTGGTCAACGCCTTGTTCGCAAGAGCAACTTGCCAGTATTAGTCTCGCGATTTCCCGCCATCACAAACTCCAGCCTCTACTCCAACAAAAAAAATCCTTGGAAAATAAGCTGGGACAAGCCGCGGAAATTACGGCAAAATTCCACAGCCAAATCCAGTCACTTTAAAAGTAAATCCGCCAGCATGACCGCACCTGAGGGGCATCATTCGTTTTGGCGGCATGGCTTTGTCGCCGTGAATGCGGGGTTAATCAGTCGCTGTTGGATGAAAATCTGTAGCAGCGCCTGATCGATCGTGTACTTACAGCGGGCAGCTGTGCGACAAAGTCATTTCAGCACGATGCAACATGGCTTACAGCAAAAGCTTAAGTTTTTCTACAATTCCGCAACACTTAGGCTAAGATTGTAAACATATGTAACGATGCTTGCTGTTTAAGTTTACCGTTCATGTGCTTTGGTGGATTAGCCATTGCGATTTAGTCAGCCAACGTGAGTAAACCAATTTTTGATTGCGTGCCGCGAATCTACGGAAAAACTAAATATCTCGCTAAAATTAGTCAGAAAACTTTACGGAACTTCACTCTATGGCGTTACAATCAAATGAGTAAAAATGCTTATTGAGACGTTCGGAACTCGATCCATGGGTGTGATCGCTTACCAGCTTAATCTAACTCTACTTTTACTAGCTCGGTTGTTCATGGTCATCTACGCCGCTCTGCAACTGGACTACTCAGTCATGGATCTAGGCCCGGAAGTTTCTTCTAGTTACAACTTCTCTGCAAATCCTCTCTACATAGCTAGCCTTTTGACCCAATGCTGAGTACGTTTCCCTGGCTAAGTGCCACCATCTTGCTACCGCTCGTGGCGGCTGCACTCATACCGGTTCTCCCAGACAAAGAAGGTAAGACCGTTCGGGCTTACACTCTGGCGACTGCGGTTGCTAATTTTGGTTTAATTGTTTATGCCATCTGGCAAAACTATGATTTTCAATCTTCTAGCTATCAACTAGTTGAGAATTTCACTTGGATCCCGCAGATTGGATTGAACTGGTCTTTGGCAATTGATGGTGTTTCGATGCCACTGGTACTGCTAACTGGTCTGGTTACAACCCTCTCCATCTTGGCCGGTTGGAAAGTTAAGCAGAAGCCGCGATTGTTCTACTTCTTAATGCTGGTTATGTTTAGCGCCCAGCTTGGTGTGTTCTGTGCGCAAGACCTACTGCAATTTTTCCTGATCTGGGAACTGGAATTGGTGCCAGTGTACATTTTGATCGCTGTTTGGGGTGGTCCAAAGCGCCGCTACGCTGCGACAAAATTCATTCTCTACACCGCAATTTCCTCGATTTTCATCTTGGTTGCCGCTCTGGGGATGGCCTTTTATGGTGGCGACATAACCTTCAACTTGAATGAGCTGGGTCTCAAAGACTATGCAACCTGGTTTGAGTTACTTGTTTACGCTGGTTTTTTGATTGCTTACGGCGTCAAACTGTCCGTCTTCCCATTCCACACATGGTTGCCGGATGCGCACGGTGAAGCATCGGCACCAGTATCGATGATTCTTGCCGGTGTGCTACTGAAAATGGGTGGCTACGGGTTGATCCGCATGAATGTACAGATGCTGCCGGAGGCACATGTATACTTTGCACCGGTCCTGGCAGTCTTAGGGGTTGTCAATATTATTTATGGCGCTTTCGCTTCCTTTGCACAGCGCAACCTGAAGCGCCGGATGGCTTATTCCTCAATCTCGCACATGGGCTTTGTGCTTTTAGGCGTAGCGTCTTACACGGAATTAGGCATGAACGGTGCAGTGCTGCAGATGGTTTCCCACGGGCTGATTGCTGCTGCGCTCTTCTTCTTGGCCGGTGTCGCCTACGATCGCACTCACACGTTGAGCTTGGATGTGATGAATGGTCTGGCAAAACAGATGCCATCCACATTCGCCCTGTTTACGGTCGTGTCGATGGCGTCTTTAGCACTGCCGGGAATGAGCGGGTTTGTGGGTGAGTTGGAAGTCTTCATAGGCTTTGCAACCAGCGATATTTACACCTCTAGCTTCAAAGCGGTGGTGATCTTCCTGACGGCAGTTGGCCTGATTATTACGCCCATTTATTTGCTGTCGATGTTGCGCGAAATGTTCTATGGCAAGGAAAGTGAGGCGGTTGAGCGTGGGTCGATTTTCGATGCAAATTCCCGCGAAATTTTCATCGCTGCCTGTTTAATTCTGCCGATTATCGGGATTGGTGTATATCCCAAGTTCATGACCCAGAGCTATGATGCAACGACAGTGCAGATTGCTTCGAATGCACGGAATGCCGTGCCGACGATCGCTGGTGAAACCACTCAGCTGCCCCAAATTTCCTGGGCGGCCCCGCAGATTGCAGAAACGGCAATGTTTGATGTTAGCAGTATGGTTCGGTAGGGAATATCTGTAAGGCTTTGCTTAAATCCCAAGGATTGAGTCCTTGGGATTTTTTATGGAAAATTTTGATGTGAAGCGCTAGTTCATTCGGGAAACTGGCCCGCCCGCACTTCTGCCGCAAATTGCTGGACGGCTTCGGTCATGATCTGCCGCAGATTGGCATAAGCCTTCGCAAAGGGTGGCTGCCAACTACCCATACCCAGCGCATCTGTTGTGACTAATACCTGGCCATCACAGCTTGCCCCAGCACCAATCCCGATCGTCGGGATTGATAGCTTCTGCGTAATTAACTGGGCCAACTCAGCCGGAATATGCTCCAAGACGATCGCAAAGGCACCTGCCTGCTCTAGCGCCATGGCTTCGCTGAGAATCTGATCGCGCGCCGCAGTAGTCCCGCCTTGTTGCTTAAATCCGAGCGTCTGCACTGACTGTGGCGTCAGACCAACGTGACCCATGACCGGAATACCAGCACGGACGAGCTTAGCGACTGTTGTGGCCATTTCTGGATAGCCGCCTTCCAGCTTTACGGCATTTGCCCCCGTTTCCTGCAAAACACGACTGGCCGATCTCATTGCCTGCATGGGATCTTCCTGGTATGTGCCAAATGGCAAATCAACCGTGATAAATGCATTCTTGACCCCACGCCGAACGGCTTTAGCATGGTGGATCATTTCATCCAAAGTGATGGGCAACGTTGTTGAATGCCCAAGGGCAACCATCGCGAGCGAATCCCCCACCAGAATCATATCGATACCGGCTTGATCGATGATTTCGGCGATCGCGTAGTCCCAGGCAGTCAGCACCGTAATCGGGCGTCCGGCGTTCTTCCAATGGGCAAACTGTTGTGGCTTTACGGCCATCGGCCATACCTCCGATATCGGCGCGATATCCACCATAGCAAAGGCTGTGCACTAGGCGTGGGATTAGCTCTCCTCCCCAGCATGGTAGGAACTTCTGACTAAAGGCCCCGATCTCACATGACGGAAGCCCAGCGCCCGAGCCGTCTGACCTAGCGCCGCAAATTCATCCGGATGCCAGTATTTTCGCACTGGCAAATGCTCGAGCGATGGCTGCATATACTGACCCAAGGTAAGGCGATCACAGCCAACGGCGCGTAAATCATGTAGCGTTTGAATAATCTCGTCGGTGGTTTCCCCATGCCCGAGCATTAGGCCAGACTTAGTGTGGATATTAGGGTTGAACTGTTTGACTAATTGCAGCACTTTGAGCGATCGGGCATACTTTGCTCCCCGCCGCACAATCCCCTGTAGCCGCTCAACGGTTTCAATATTATGGTTGTAGCAGATAGGGCCGCTATCCACGACGGTTTTAATCCGCTGCATCTGCAGCTCATCGGGGTCTTTGCCATCCATCCGACCACCCCAGAAATCCGGCGTCAGCACTTCGATCTGTGTCTCGGGGCAATCCAGACGAATCGCGCTGATTGTATCGACAAACCAACTTGCACCCTGATCCGGCAGATCATCGCGGGTAACTGACGTGAGTACGACATAACGTAGTCCGAGCAATCGTACCGACTCAGCAACTTTGCGCGGCTCCTCTGGATCAAGCGGCATTGGTGCATGGCCTTTATCAACTTGGCAGAACGCACACGATCGCGTACACACTGGCCCCATCAGCAAAAATGTTGCCGTACCTTGGCTATAGCATTCACCGCGATTGGGACAACGGCCTTCTTCACAGATGGTGTGGATCTGACGCTGCTTGATAATGCGCTGCACTTGCGAAATCTCGCTGGCTTTGCCCAAAGTCGATCGACGCAACCATTCCGGCAAACCTCGCGTCTTCTGTTGCACCAGTGCGGCTAATTCGGGCTTCTGAGGCGGGTGATTAAGGGATACTGACGAAGAATCAGACATCGAATTTTATTCGCAAGAGGATTGAGCTAAGTGCAATTTGGGCATAATACTGTCATCGGCACTGGCAGTGTCAGTAGACAAGCCTTATTACAACTTAGTCTAACTGACAAAATCAGCGTAATTGACTCGAAAGACTTCCGACATGATGGACCTGATCTCAGAAATTTACGGTCGACTTTCTGCGCAGCTTCATAAAATAAGTGTTAGAAGTAATGGAGGTTAAAGGATGCTGAAGCTATTTTGCCAGTTGCAACGG
>CAVPGX010000045.1:0-36333 GCA_963704065.1 uncultured cyanobacterium
GAAAAAAGCTGTTGTTCTACTCTCCGGCGGTCTTGATTCCGCGACGGCGGCGGCACAAGCGATCGCCGATGGCTACGAAGTGATCGCACTGTCACTGTTTTACGGCCAACGGCATGAGCGCGAACTGGAAGCAGCGCAAGTGATCGCGCAACAGCTCCAGCTCCAGGAGCACTTCACCTTAGATGTGAATTTGGCGCAATGGGGCGGCTCATCGCTGACGGATCAATCCATCGCGGTGGGGACCGATGGCGTTCAGCCGAGATGTGATTCCGCTCACCTATGTGCCGGGTCGCAATACGGTGTTTTTGGCGATCGCACTGTCCCTAGCTGAAGCTAAACAAGCGGCGGCGATCTATCTCGGGATCAATGCGGTTGATTACTCTGGCTATCCCGATTGCCGTCCAGAATACCTGGAAGCCGTCCAGAAACTGGCGACGCTTTCCTCGAAGGCGGGACTGGAAGGGCATGCACCGACGCTCGTTGCACCGTTGATCAGGGATTCGAAGCTGGATATTGTCAAACGCGCATTAAGTTTAGGTGTGCCGATCGCCCAAACCTACTCCTGCTATCAAGGCCAGCCGGAACCTTGTGGGGTTTGTGATTCCTGCCGCATTCGGGATAAAGCATTGATTGATGCCGGGCGACCGGATTTAGCAACGCCGATTGGCCGATCGCAATTCGCTTAGACGCGGGGTGCTGTGGCAACCAGCAACGGTGGTACTTAATCGGTCTGGCTGGATAATTGCTGCCGTTGTTGCGCCGCTGTCTGAAACGTCTGGCAATACTGGCGATAGCCACCGGGAAACGCAATATTTAACTTCAGCGGGTCGGCGGTATCACGTGGATCGCCCGGTCCTTCGATGACGGTTTGGGCGGCTGGATCGAGTTTCAAGGCTTTGCGATTTTTCAATTCGCCGCCACTACTGTCGATATAGGTCGTGAGATGGTCGCGATTAAAGGTTTCTCCCAGCGCTTGAATTAATTGGAGGAAGTTGCGATCGCTGCCGCCGCGCTGAAAGATTAACCCGGTATCGGTTTCAACGGCTTGGCTCGTAACAGTGTCGCCAACGCCAATCATCATCGGCATTAGCGCCTGATCAAAGTGTTGATCCACCAGGAGCAATAAATCATCCAACTGCTGCGGGGCCTGGCGGACGCTAAAGTCAGCGCCAAGGGGATACGCGCCAGTCCGGTAATAGTAGTAGCGATTGAGTAAAGCCAATACCCCAGCTTCTTTGATCCCGCCCCGCAGCATAAACTGAAAATCGGTTGTCCCAGAAGCTTGACGATCAGCAAACCAAACGATTTCTTCACCCTGTTGATCACGGCCCAAATTGGGCGCATAGTGGACGAAAAATGCATCGTGCATACCTTTGGTCGCCGCTTCTGCTAGTAATGTTTCCATTAGCTGCTGCATCATCTGTTGCAGCGGGACAAAGACGTCAACGTCGCCATCCAACAATTCGTATAGTGTATTCAGATTCGCGGTGGGAGAAGCGATGTTATCGAGTACTGATGCTTGAATGGCTGTGTCTAATTGCGCTTCGGGTAAGACCGATCGCGCGGCAAAAAAAGTCTTGAGTGTCGTAGCAATTCGCGTGGGCACCTGGGCGAGAAAGGCCAATTCCGCATCGCTGACACCGGGATGTTGCACCTGTCCCTGGCGATTTTGCCACTGGACGCCACCAGCGGCTAAACCGGGAAGATAGACGGATTGTGGGGGTGCATTTGTCGCCGCACCGATCGCCCGATCGATGATTGGGTTGATGCCGCGTCTGCCGATATGCTCACCATTTGTCAGCACGTAGAAATGTTCGTCAAATGCCGCTGTCGCTCGGACATAATCCAGTGCAATTTGCCGATCGAGCGGATCTTTCACCAGCTCCATACAGACCCCATCGAGATCTTGAATAATCAACAGATTCTCGGTATGCGCGAGGATATCGCTGAATTGTGCGTGATCAAGTGAAAGCACTTGCCGGGCTAAATGCGAAACAGTCATGCGGAACCTGAGGGCGACAGTTCTTCTATCCTAGAAGATCGTTAAACATTGGCCAAAACTGCTTGCCCGATCGCCGTCCCGGATAAATAAGCGGCTTCTAAGCGATCACCGCCACACCAATCCCCACAAAACCACAATGGGGCATGGGCCCGCGCTTTGAGAAATGTCTCCGACAAGGGATTTTGCGCCAAGGCATACCGCCAGCGATGGACTTGCAAGACCTCTGGGTGGGCAATCCAGTCGGCCAGCGTGGCCGCTCGATCGAGTAACCGTTGCCCGATCGCCGATAAATCATCGGAATACCGGTGCGCGGCGGCAAACTTGGCACTACTGTGCACAATGAGCGTTGGTTGTACGGGGTCGATTTGCTTCGAGCTATCCAATCCAATCCAGCTGAGTTCTGCGTGGTCAAGACATTGAATGCCGCGCCAAGGCAACTGCTGTGCCTGGGACTGTAGCGTTTTGGGATAGGCGGCGATCGCCGTGATTGTCGGGGCGAATTCGACCGCTCGTAGCTGAGTTAAGCATTGTGGGTCAAACCCGGCGATCGGTGCCACAATTTCCACCGCCTGTGGTGCCGGGATCGCCATTACAACCTGACGGGCGCTCAATTCTAGAGTGGCATCTTCCGACTGGAGTTGCCAGGCATTTTCCAGGGGAGTCAGGGCCACAACTTTCTGGGCGCGCAGGACTTCCAAGTCTTGTGCCAGATGTTTGGCGATGGCGGTTGCACCATGGGGAGCGGCATAGCAGGTGGCCTGGCGACTGGGTGCATGGAGATTACCGGCCGTATCCAATGTGTGGATGCCATCAGTCCAGGTATGGACAATCCCTTGATCACACAATGTTTGAATGAACTGTTGGAATGCGGCCTGCTGCGGCTGAATGTAGCATACGCCATGATCCGCATGGGTCTTTGCCAAGCGCCGCGTGGCCAGTCTGCCGCCCAAGCCCCGGGACTTTTCCACGACGATGACGGAATGTCCCGCCTGCTGCAATTTCTGGGCACAGGTCAACCCGGCTAAACCCGCACCAATGACGGCGATGTCTACTTGTCGCATGTTGCTTGGTCGTACTCAGAAACGTCCGTTTCTCATCCTAAACCGAAATTTTCGTTAAAATGCATTTCAGATTAAACTTCGAGGTGTGCTTCTGATGGACGATCACCCCCCCAGCTACATGCCCACGGACATCGCCGATGACGAGCTCCGAATTGCCCTAGAACTCGCCACTGAATCGGAGTTGCGCGAGCTTACCGATATCTTGTTTCGCCCTAAGTTTAACCCGATCGACTACGTCAATAAGTTGGATCCGCTCGATATTCAGAGTCTTCCCTACGGCGAATGGATTGATGCGATCGATAACCGTTTCCGCTTTCTCGCTTCAGATGGGATAACCGTTTTGCAACGTCGGACGGCGCAGGTGCCTTATCGTCAGATTCTGATTCAAGTCTGTCGTCATTTGCGCTTGCCCTACGCCAGCGATATGGACACCATGTCACTTGAGTCGGAGATTTTCCTACATCTGTTGGAACGCGCTTGGCGCAAAATGTCCACCAAGCAGCAGCAAAGCCTCAGCGCGGAAATCCAGGTTGTCATTGCCAGCAGCGACCTCGCCCGGAGCGTCCCAGAAGCCTTACTCAAGAATCCAATGAGTCTGGTTCTGAAGGGTGGGAGTGCGATCGCCATTAGCTCCCTGATGCGGCCCATGGTGTTGCGGCTGATTGCGCAACAGTTTGCTCTGCACTTTGCAAAATACGAAGTCGCCCGCCAAACTTTACAGAAAGGGGGGATAGCGACCCTTTCACAGTTTCATAGCCTCTTTACGCTCAAAACGGCGCAGCAAGGTATGGCCGCGAATCTGGCCCGCTATGGTGCGGCTCGATCGATCTTTGCGTTTGTGGGACCAGCGATGTGGGCTTGGTTCCTGGCCGATCTGGGATGGCGCAGTATTTCGACCAATTATGCGCGGGTGATCCCGACCGTTTTTGCGTTGGCCCAGATTCGTCTGACGCGCTTGGAGACTGCGGCAGCAGTTTAATTTGGTTGAGCCAACTGATTCAGTCCCGCCAAGCCGTAAAATCAAGGCTGAACGTTTCCGCCCCGAGCCCGTTTTGCGACTTCGCCTTTTCCAATTGCACCCTGAGCCCTATTTTCGTCGTCACTGGAACGTGATGCAGTGGGCGGTGCTGCTCATGCCGATCAATACATTGGTGGGGTGCATTACGATTCTCATCACGTCACTCGTGCTGTGGAAAGACCATGCGAATCAGCTGGTACAGAATTTCGTCAACCAAGCCTTATTGCTATTGGGCTGTTGGATGGTGATCATCGCCCTATTTGCCGAAAATAATAGCGCGGCATTTGGTGGCTTATTCAATTTTCTGCCGTTTTTTGTGGTGTTTATCGCCCAGAGTCGGCTCATCTGTACAGCGGCGCAATTACGCCGTCTGGCTTGGCTGATTATTCTACCTTCAATCCTAATTGTGGGATTGGGTTACGGGCAGCTATTTCTGAAGTGGTATTTTCACTGGAAATTTTTGTCGATCGATGGCTCCAGCGGCTTCATTCTTGATTGGGAGATTACCAAAGGCGGCGAACCACTCGGTCGTATGTCGTCGCTGTTCTATTACGCAAATGTGTTGGCCAGCTATCTGCTGACGACCTTTACGCTGACGCTGGGGTTGCTGGTTGAGCAGTGGCAGACCAAACGCTCACGCATTGTTCTGTTGTTGCTGAGCACGATCGGCCTAATCAATTTGATCGGCCTCTTTCTGACTGGCTCCCGCAATGCCTGGGGATTGGCTTTGGCGATAATTGTGGTCTGCGCGACTTATATTGGCTGGCGCTGGGTTGGGGCCGTGGCTATGTGGGTGGTCATTGCGGTGCTGGAAGCGTCCTATGCACCGCCCCCCCTGAGCACTTGGTTTCGCAAGATTGTCCCATCGGTGATCTGGCTCCGGGTTAATGATCAGCTATTCGAGCGCCCGGTCGCCTCCCTGCGCACAACGCAGTGGGAATTCGCCTGGAATATGATTCAGCAGCGCCCGCTGACCGGCTGGGGATTACGGAATTTCTCGGCCCTCTACCAAGATGCCACGCAGTTCTTTGTTGGCCATCCCCACAATCTGCCGCTGATGTTGGCGGCGGAAATGGGTATTCCCGCGACGCTGCTGTTTTACAGTTTGATTGGTTGGATACTCTATGCCGGGGTGCAGTGGATGCAGCAAGTGGTTAATCGGGGCGATCGGGCAATCATGTTTACTTACATTGTGGCGTTTCTGAGCTGCAGCTTATTCAGTTTGTTTGATGTGACGTTTTTTGATGCGCGGATCAATACGTTGCAATGGTTGGTTTTGGCCAGTATTTGGGGAATTGTGCTGAGTGGCAAACCCACACAACCGGATTCCTAAGGCGATCGCATCGGCTTTCTACCCTGAGTTGATTACGGTTAACTTCCCTACACCAGACCCAGGACTATCCGTAATATATAAATGTTAGGTAAACAAAAGCGAGGAGAACCCGATGCAAACCACTGAAACTGCCGACAAGCGCCGTCTGCTTTCGACCATTTCCCATGTTGCGATTTTCTTCAGTTGGACCTTTGCCTCGATCGGGGTCCCGCTAGCAATTTTGTTTATTTCTGACGATCCGATCGTCAAAGCCAATGCCAAAGAGTCAATTAACTTTCACTTCAATGTTTGGGCCATTGGCTTGATCGCCGCTATTCTATTGGCGATTCCTTCATTCCTCACCTTTGGTTTACTCGGTTGGGTTGCCGGTGGTCTCGGTTTTCTCTGGGTTGCGAGTATGACCGTATTCGCGGTGATTAATGCACTAAGTAATCCGGATCAGCCATTTCGCTATCCGTTCATTGTGCATATTTTATAGAAATTGCGCGATTACCTAAAGTGCCGCGATTGATGCGGCACTTTAGGCTGAAACCAGCGAAACGAACTGAATTTATACGCGCACCGAGTGGTTCATTGCTTCGCCGATCGCCCGAACTGCGGCAATCATGGCGACCTCATTTTCGAGTTTGTTGATAGCTGAACCGACACCGACGCCAGCGGCGCCAGCGGCGATCGCCAAGGGCGCAGTTGTACTGGAGATCCCCGATGCGCAGAGCACCGGCACATCCACTGCCCGGGAAATCGCGTGGGCGGCCGCTAAGGTGGGAGCCGCCTTCTCGATTAAGCCCAATACCCCGGCATTACTTGGCGTCGCACTGGTGCCGCCTTCCGTTTGGATGATATCAGCCCCGGCTTGGACCAGTTCCTCCGCTAGCGCCACTTGCTCATCTAATGCCAAGATGTGTGGGACGGTCACGGATAGCAACGTATCCGGCAACAGCGTGCGGGTTGCCTGGGTTAATGCCAAGACTTCTGGGGCCTCAAAGCGGCGACCCTGGGCATAGAAGCTATCAAAGTTACCGATTTCGATCAGGTCGGCCCCGGCGGCAACGGCCATAACAAACTTTTCTGGCTCGACTGCCGATACACAAACGGGTAAACAAGTTATCTGCTTGACCATCCGAATCAGTTCGGCATCGGCAGCGATATCGACAAATGTCGCACCACCGATTTCGGCGGCTTTCACGACGGCAGCCACATTGTTCCGATCGAAGTTATGCAACCCGCTGATCACCTTCAGCACGGTTTTTTGCGCAAATGCGCGTTGTAGCGTCGAGAGAATCGTCATAAATCTGCTCAAGATAAACTTAGCCAATCCACATTCTATAAGCTAGGGGTCGGGTAATCTAGTCTGGTTACCGCGTTAGGGTTGCCGCGTTAGTATCTTTGAACCTATGCTACATCGGTCTCGCATGCAGGCGATTCAGTCGCCGATCATCCCCATCGTGGGTGAATGGATACGCCAAACGCCCGGGACGATTTCCCTCGGGCAAGGTGTGGTCAACTATCCACCGCCGCCAGCGGTCTGGGAGCAGATTCGTCGGGCCTTTGAGCAGCCACAGAATCACAAATACCAAGCCGTCGAAGGCCTACCGGAATTACGTGCGGCGATCGCCGCTAAACTCCAGCAGGATAATCAAATTCTCATTACCGACCAACAGCAGATTGTGGTTACGGCGGGCAGTAATATGGCCTTCGTCAATGCACTGCTGGCCATTACCCAACCGGGTGATGAAATCATTCTGCAAACGCCCTACTATTTCAATCACGAAATGGCGATCGGCATGGCCAGCTGTAAAGCGGTATTAGTTCCAACGGATGCCAATTATCAACTGCAACTGGAGCAAATTCGATCGGCAATTACGTCAGAGACGCGGGCGATTGTCACGATTTCGCCGAATAATCCGACGGGGGCGGTCTATCCGCGAGAAGCCTTGCGAGCGGTAAATCAGCTGTGCCAGGACGCCGGAATTTATCACATCAGCGATGAAGCCTACGATTACTTTACCTATGGTGTACCGCACGTCTCTCCCGGGGCATTTGCCGCTGCTGCCGGACATACAATTTCGCTGTTTAGTCTTTCTAAGGCCTATGGCTTTGCCAGTTGGCGAATTGGCTACATGGTCATTCCGCAACATCTCTACGATGCGATCCGCAAAATTCAAGACACGATTTTGATTTGTCCGCCGGTCGTATCGCAATATGCGGCATTGGGGGCACTGCAGGCCGGTCGGGCATATTGCAACGGCAGAATCAATCAAATCAGGGCGGTGCGGGAAACCGTTTTACGATTATTACAGCAATCAAACGATCGCTACGAGATCCCAGCGGCTAATGGTGCGTTCTACTTTTTCCTAAAAGTGAAGACTGATATACCGGCGATGACGCTCGCCGAAAGATTAGTGCGGCAATACCAGGTGGCGGTGATTCCGGGAGAGACGTTTGGCCTTGATGACTGCTATCTGCGCGTGGCTTATGGGGCCTTGGATGAGTCTACAGCGGTCGAAGGGATTGGGCGATTAGTCCGCGGGCTGGCTGCCAGCGTTTGAAACCGATGTTTAAAGCTGGCCTTGTGTGACAAACCGTTGTCAGAGGAACACCGATCGGCTGGGCGCTCACCGTAGAATGTGTAGAGG
The DNA here is from genome assembly GCA_963704065.1 of uncultured cyanobacterium. Taxonomy (GTDB): domain Bacteria; phylum Cyanobacteriota; class Cyanobacteriia; order Leptolyngbyales; family Leptolyngbyaceae; genus Romeriopsis. The sequence goes on from CAVPGX010000045.1 coordinate 8,051, forward strand.
ATGTCAATTAGCTCAGTCCATCAATTCAGCACATAATCATGACCGCAACATCAACCCAGCCCAATATTCAGATTGGCGCGCTGCGCGCTGTGCATCACATTGCTCTGAATGTGAAGGATATGGCCCGATCGCGGCAGTTTTATGGGCAACTTCTGGGGTTGCATGAGCTCACCGGGAGTGAAGTCCCAGCGACGCTCAAGCAGCTGGTCGCTGCTGGTAAAGTTGCAAATTTCCGCCTGCCCGACGGCACGATCCTTGATCTGTTTTGGGAACCGGAACTCGATCCACCTCACCTTGATCCCAGTCACCAATTCACCCGCGCGAATCATCTGGCCTTTGATATTCTCCCAGCACAATTTGATGCGGCGGTCGCGGTGTTACGTCAAAACGATATTCAAATTGATCATGGCCCAGTCAGCCGTCCAACTGGGCGGGGAATTTATTTTTATGACCCGGATGGGTTCTTGTTGGAAATTCGGTGTGACGCGGTTTAAGACTGTTACTCAGCGGCATCGTCGGATGTCGGGACGGCTTCTGAGTTAGGTACATCTGGCGCATCTGGAATTACAGCGGCATCGTCGGTTGCTGGAGTGGCTTCTGAGCTAGTTGCATCCACCGGTGCATCTTCAGGCGTATCGGCTGCTGGGGTTGGCGGCAATTCGGGGACAAAGCTACTGGGTGAAGCATCGGTTGGCTTTGGCAATGCCTCTGGAATGACTTCGGGGTTTACCTGAAATGAATCCAGGAAGCCTTGGAGGCTTTGCTTGAGATTGCGCTCATTATCGGTCGAGGCCATGATGAGATATAGTCGTTTGCCAACAATATAGCTCCGCAAACGGGTCAGGGCTCCGTCTGGCATCACAACCCGCAATTCCTCGCCAGGAAAGCCTTTGAGGGTAATTGTTTGCTGCTGCTGAATTTTGCCCCCTTCTTCGATAATGCCGGTTTTAACTCCAGCGAGGGCATTCTGAACGCCGTTGGTCTCTTGGGCCGGGTTGATCGGAAAGTCAGTATAAGAAACGGTATAAGTCACCGACTCTTTTGCTCGCGTGATGCTATAGGAAGTGACGCCATCGCTGCTCGATGTGATCGGCTGCCCCGGCATCAGTAAACGAAATCCCCCATCCTCCGAACTAAATACGGACCAAATTGATTTGGTGGATTTTTCGGCTAGCGCGGGAGCGCTATGTAGCAACGCGATGCTTGGTAAGCCGCATAGCGCCACAATTGACATCAGCCGGATGAGGGGTCGCAAAACTTGCTTAGAGGAGAATCCAACAGCCATAGCACACAATATAAAGGACAGAAAAGGCAGCTTGATCAAAGGTTGCTTATCCCATTCATTTCAGCCGATCGGGTGCTGTATCCGGATGAATGACCAGAAAACCTGGATTTTTTAGGTCGTGACGCTGTTATTCCCATGCCCCAACATCGAGGGGTGCTTCCGTTTCCCGATCGTCTTCGATTTTGACCCGAATTTGGCGTGACCAGCCTTCGCCTTTCGGATCGCCAATCGTCACTTCGATCGATTCACCACTGAGGCGATCGAGGGAGTTGAGCATGGACCGGAGATTGGGGGTACTCGCACCGGTATCAACGTAGAGCCGATCGGTGAGCTGATTGATCCGACGCCAAGTTGCGTGTAGTTTCGTCACAAGCTGTTCCATTTGTGCGGCTTGATTGACCAAGTCTGCGGTTGAATTGAGGCAGCCCAAACGTAATGCCTCTTCTAATGCGGCCTCCAGGTCCAAATTGCCTTCGGAGAGGACTTGGACTTGGGCAGCAGACTCGAGGTAGCGCGAGAGATACTTTGCCTCGGCGGTGACTTGCTTGAGGGTATCGACATCGGGGCATTCGGCGACCGTATCGCGCAGAGAAACCTGATGCGGCACCGGTAGCTTTTCCATCTGCTTCACCAATGGGGCCAGATAGCGCGCGGGAATTGTGTGATTGGCGGCTTTCTCGCGGACCGATTCGGGTAGTAAGTCAGAGGTCATAGCCGTCCACTCATCGGCCAGCTGCCGCACTTCCCGCCGGGTCACTTGGTTCCCCTGCTTGGCCGTATCCGCGATGATCTGCCGCACCTCGGGGGCCGCCTGGGCCGTTTCGACAAATGCGCGTTTGGTGAACTGATTCACGTCTTCGGCTTCGAGGTATCCCTCGGCCAGCATTGCGTCGGCGCTATTGGCCAGTTCGATCAGGTTGTAGGCATGACTTTTACTAATTTCATGGTCCTTCAGCCAGTTGAGAAAGCCAATGCCACGACCTTCGCCGATGTTCTTTTCGCGATCGCGGACGGTGCGGAGAATCTTGCCACGCCAAATGTCGGTCTGCAGGTCAATCCGATCGCACACCTGCCAGGCCAAATTAATTTGCTGTTGAAATTCGACGTCTGAGAGCTTTTCATCCTCTGGATCCGGCAACTGGAGGTCAAACGCGATCGCTTCGGGTACAGGCAAGACGGCTGAATTTGACGACTGAGTACGTGGCATGGAGAGCAGCTTTTGAAACGGTCGCAATATTATGCCAGGGTCGCTGGGAAAGCGAAAGCCACTTGAAGAAATTTCCTCTGAACAGGATTTTCCACGGTCGCATGGTCAAATTCGGCATCTTGAGAATCTGACGAGCTGTCTACTGGGCTAATAATGATAGCGGCATTGGGCAATCAGCAGCGCGTCATCTGACAGCTTATAAACGATGCGATGTTCATCTGTAATGCGGCGCGACCAATATCCGGATAGACTATGCTTCAATGGTTCTGGCTTGCCAATCCCATCAAATGGATCGCGCATAATTGCTTTGATCAGATCGTTAGTGCGCTTGAGCAGCTTTTTGTCGGTTTTTTGCCAATAGAGATAATCCTCCCAACCTGTTTCCGAGAAAATGACCTTCAATCCAATAGCTCCTGTTCATCGCCATTGCCTGCTTCCAACTGCGTGATCGCGTCCAGTAAGCGTTGCGCATTTTTGGGACTCCGCAACAAGTAAGCCGTTTCTTCCAAGGCTTTGAAGTCCTCAAGCGACATCATGACGACGGATGACTGACCGTTGCGGGTGATGATTACCGTTTCATGGTCGTTGCACACCCGATCCATTGTCTTGGCGAGGTTTTGCCGGGCGGTTGTGTAGGAGATGGCGTCCATAAAGTGTTTGATTCAGGTCCTGTACAGAATATTGTACGGCATGAAGCTATGTGATGGTGGTGTGAGGATCAATGCTCTATTTAACCAGATGCTTCAGGTGGGTTTGCTGGTTGGAAGTAGTGGTACAAATTTGCGATCGTCATGCACGATGCAGATTGGAGATTTTCAAGGGTAATCGCTGCCCAGCCTTTTTCCGCTGAATATTTTGCAACAGCGGCCTGATATTTCTTGTGACCTGATATTTCTTGTGATAAGTATGAAAGCGATAAATATGAAAGTAGCGTCCCTTGCGTCATTTTGGAGCCACGTTGGTCAGCCGATCGCGTCAGCGGTTTTGAGATTGCATCCACAAATAAAATGCTTTGAGAAATTTAGCGATCGATGCGGGAGGCAGCATTGGCAACCCACTGGATATATCAGCTTAAACGCGTCATTCTGGTCGCGATCGTTGCAGCGGTTTTACTGATCACTCCGGTAAGCGCGTTGGCCCAGAACGGTGATGTGACAAATGCCTCTCCCACCAAGGCACCAATTGTACTGGATGGGCGAGAACTATTCGAGGTGGGCAGCCCGGCCGCATTTGCCGCAACTGAACGGGCCGCTTTTGCCAATCGTGTCCTGCAAGCGCAGATCCGCAAGCCTTCTACTAATGAACCCATTCCAGTCGAACAGGTCCCAAGAGGCGGCTTAATGACGCTGCGGGTCGCGGGTGATCATCTGCTCACCTTGACCGATCAGGACTTGGTCGGTGGCATTGCCGCTGAGGAACAGGCGGCACTCTGGGCAAACCAACTGCAATCAGCGCTGACGCAAGCCCAATACGAACGCACGGATGACTACCGTCAACAGGTCGGCGGCCGGATGCTTGTAGCGGCGTTAGGCGTTGGGAGTGTCTCGTTACTCCTGCGGTGGTTGCAACGGCGGTGGCGCCGTCGTCGAAACCAATCCTCTAGTTGGCAACTATTCTGGACCGAGGCAGGGATTTTACTAGTGCAGTTGGGGCTGTGGCTAGGATTTATCCTGTGGTTAACCGATTTGTTTCCCCAGACGCGCATTGTCCGCTATCGCGTGCTGAATTTCCTGCAAGATACTTTCACAACGGGCATTATCAGCCTCGGAGGGCAAGGCTACTCAGTGCTGGATCTCGGTAAAATTCTGGGGCTGATTTTGGGACTGTGGCTGGTCGTGCGATCGCTGACGGCATTGATTCGATCGCGGGTGTTGCAGGTTGTCGGAATTGGGCGTGAGGTCCAAGACACGGTGTGCACTGATGATTCAAATTACTTTGATTACGTTGGGACTATTGGTGTTGCTACAAGCCGTGGGGGTGGACATTCGTTCCCTGACGATTTTGCTCAGTGTCATTGGGGTGGGGATTGGATTTGGTCTGCAGAATATCGCGAATGACTTTATCAGTGGGCTGATCATTCATGCTGGAACGACCGGTGCAGGTGGGTGACTTCGTCAAGTTGGATGATCTGACCGGCATCGTCGAGCGGATTGGGATTCGGAGTACCGAAATTCGGACGTTAGATCGGATTACGATTATCGTGCCGAACTCCGAGTTGATCGATAGCAAAGTGGTTAATTGGAGCCACGGCTATCCGGTTTCGCGGTTGCACATTCCCTTGGGGGTTGCCTATGGGTCACCGATTAATCAGGTACGTCAGGCCGTATTGGAGGCGCGCCAAACGTCATCCTCAGGTGCTCCGCTATCCGAAACCCCAACTCTGGTTCGAGGGCTTTGGCGACAGTGCGCTCAACTTCGACCTGCTGGTTTGGATTCGTGAACCACGCTTGCAGGCGCGAATTAAAAGCGATCTTTACTACCTACTAGAAGCGAATCTCCGCCGCTACCAGATTGAAATTCCCTTTCCCCAACGCGACTTACATGTGCGATCGAGCGATGTGTCGGCGCTGGTGCAGCAAGCCTCTCCTGAACCGGGTGGTCAGCTACCAGCCACTCCTACTGTATTTACCGCGGCTTCTGATGATGCATCTGATTTGGATGAGGTGATGGATTGGTGTGAAATCCTCGATCTCGCCGACCAACCAACTGCGGCGGAAATCGAGGAACTGATTGGTCAAATGCGTGGCAGTAATGGTGTGGATATTCGCGATCGGCGGTTTGGGCTCAAACTCTATCAGCGCTGCTTTGTGGGGAGAGAAGCTGTCCAATGGTTTGCGCAGCATCAGCTCGCATCGCGGGAAGAGGCGATCCGGCTGGGGCAAATTCTGGTCGATCGGGGCATCATTCACCACGTTACGGATGAACATGACTTTCAAGATGATTATTTGTTTTACCGGTTTTTCGTGGATGAAACATCAACGACGCCAGAGTCAAGCACGTAATTTAATCAGTGTGTCGATCAGATTGAAGCTAATGATCAACACCAGCAGAACTAAGTTGGTATTGAGCGAGACTAATTTGCGGCAGAGTTTGAACATGCCGTTTTCGGCTAGAAACTGACTGTGGTCATAGCCGAGTTGTGTGAGTGCTTTGTAGGTGGTGCTCAAGGCCCGCTGATAATGGGTAAACATCCAAAGAATAATCAGGGCGGCCATTACGGAATAGGAATAGGTAATCACGATGAAGCCTTGTCCCGGTTCGGTGAGGGTTTCGAGCCCGACGCGCATCTCGAAGTTGCGAATGATTTCAATCACTAAAAAGATCGCGGTATAGGGGGTGATTAAGCTGATGAAATCGATCGCGTATCGATCGAAGGTTTGGCAAATGATGTCGGATATCTGGGTGATTTGGCGTGAGATGATGTGACTGTTTTGTTTGATGGCGTCAATCCGGCGGACCAGATCGATCTGTATCGTCTAAGCTGGCGGAATAGTCTTCGGTAGCGGCGAAGATGCTGATCAGCGAGAACGGTACGGCGATGAACAAATGCAGCGCGAGTGAGTAGGGCGTGTAGAAAAACGATGGCAGGAAATATTCGCGGAATGGATCGCTGGCGGGGAGCCCGAGCTGCATGAGGGCGGCACTGGTGTCCTGCTGGTGGGCCGTGAGCAAGGCTTGGGGGCCGTTATAGAGGTTGTGATAGAGCGAGATTACCAGGATCAGGCTAAAGATGGTCAAAGCGACGCGGCGAAAGCGTTTGGCTTTACTGGTCTTGCTGGTGAAGAAGGCGATCGCCCGCGATCGCCAGAGGATGAAGACGAGATAGGCATTGAAGAGGCTGAGCATGACGCTGCGCAGGAACTCGATCAGACCGGCATGGGGGCCATAGGCATATTCCCAAGCCCGACTATGAAAGACGCCGTAGGCCAGCCATAGTGAAATTGTGCAAATACTGATTAAGGCCAAGTGGTAGGCAAATACGCGCCAGAGATATTGCTGGGACAGTGGGGTGGCGTGATTGGCATCGCGGCGGTGCCAGTCTTGGTTGAGAAACCAGAGGGACTGAAGTTGGGCGGTGGCCCAATCTTCGTTGAAGATGCGGGCGTAGATGTAGTTGGTGACGCTGAGCTGCTGGTGCTGCTGGCGCAGCAGACCGGCGAGCTGTAGTTCGGTGTCGGCGATCGTATCTTGGGTGGTGGCACTGCCTTGCTGCAGGATATGCAAATAGCGTTCGAGGATGGGCACGGCTTGGACTTTGTCGCGCAGGAGCCGATCGCGGATGGTGCGCAGGTGTTCGGGTTCGTCTTGGGTTTCCCAGTCTTTGAGGATGAATTGGCGGACAATGGTGTCGAGATTGGGGGCACGATCGGTCGTATGCTCTAGTACGAGCTGGCAAAGCTTTTGGGTCAGGAAGGGCTGTCCGCCGGTCCAGGCAAGGATTTCGGCGAGGACGCTTTCGGGATGATTGACTTGGGCGGCGAGGCCAGGCAGGAGGCTGGGTTTGGCATGTTCGAGGCTGAAGCCTTGGAGTGCGATCGCTTGGCCGATGTTGAAGGGATTGAGGCCTTTGTTTTGGATCAGGGACGATGGGGTGGTGACGCCGCAGAGGCAAAAGCTGAGGCGCTGGTAATTGGCATTGGTGGCGCGTTGGTCGTAGCAGGTGCGCAGGCAGGCAAAAAAGTCGTCGGTGGGAAAGTCGAGATTGAGAATGCTGTCGATTTCATCGATGAAGATGACGATCGGGCGGGCGGTGGCGTTGAGCAGGATGGCTTCCAGCAATTCGCGCCAGCGTTGAATCACGGGCAGGAAGCTATGATCGTCCCACCAGGTACGCCAATCATCGGTCGGGCCGTCAGAGAAGCTGCGAAATAGCCGAAATAGGATTCCTTTGTACCATTGCTCGGGCGTGGTGTGGCGGCCAATCCCGGCCAGATCGATCGCGGCGCAGGCGACGTCGGCATTTTGGAGGCGAGCCATGGTGCGGACACGGAGGCTGGATTTGCCCATTTGGCGGGCGTTGAAGACGTAGCAAAAGTTGCTAGCTTGTAGGTGGGTGAAGAGTTGATCGTCGGCCGATCGCCAGACGTAGGTGGGGTCATCAGCGGCGAGGCTACCCCCTTGGTATTTGTAGCTGTAGGTGGGAAGCATGGGGCTTAAGCGGCGTCGGTCAGGCGATCGCTGAAGTAGTCGCGATAGAGCTGGCAGAAGGGGGTGGCGGTGTTGCCACACCAGCGGATGAGGCCGGTGCTGTGGAGCTGAAAGCCTTGGTCGAAGTCAATGCGGATGGGGGTGGCGGCGGATACAACTTTGCTTAGGGTAGTGGTAAGGGCGGGATTTTGCTGGAGGGTTTGCCGCAGGTGGCGCAGGTGGTGGCGGTAGGGGCCTTCGGGGGTGGGGGCAATCGTTAGGAGCTGGGGTAGGGTCATGGTTGGCTGGTTGACTAGGGTGTCGATCGCTTGTTGGAGTAGGTAAGGATGGCCGCCGAGCATTTGCATCAGTTGGTCGATGTCGGCGGATTTGTAGTGTAGGTGATGGTGTTGGAGCAAGGCTTGCACTTGGGCGGGGCTAAATTCGGGCAGGTCGATCGGCAGGCCGACGTTAAAGGGGGATTGGTGGGCATTGAGCTGGATGTAGGGGGCGGTGGAGTGGACTAGAATCAGGCGCAGCTTTTGCCAGGGGGCGAGGATTGTGGCGTCTTCGTACCAGGAGCGCAGCAGGCCGAGGAAGTCGGTGGCGATGGCGGGATTGGGGAATAGGCGATCGACGTTTTCGAGGCCGAGGATGAGGGGGGCTTGGATCTGGCTGAGAATGTGGCGCTCGAAGTAGTCGGTGCAGTTGTCGTTGGCGCTGGAGCTGCTGGACCAGACTGGGGTGACTGGGTGGTCGAGCTGGAGGCGGCGGCTGATGCTCTCGCAAAACCAGCGGAGGAAGCGATCGAGGTTTTGCCGGGTGGCGGTATCGGCTTGGAGTAGGTTAAGTGGGACGGTGTGGTAGCCGTGGGTGGTGGCCTGCTGGAATATCCGATTCATTAGCCAGGTTTTGCCCATTTTGGGTGGGGCTTTGATCCGAATGAGGGCACCGGGGCGCAGGATTTCTTGGTAGCAGCGCTGCTCGATCGGAGGGCGTTCGATATAGGGATGGTCTTGGGATGGCGAGCTTGTGGCGCTCCAGTCAACGATCGATTCCCAGTTGGTGATGCCGATCGCGGCGCAGATGGCTTTGAAGTTGTCGGCGCGAATGGCTTTGCCGCGCCAGAAGCGTTTGAGGGTGGTTTCGGAGACTGCGGCGTTGGCCCACCAGATGGGGGCGGTTTTGGTCCAGCCTTTTTGTTGGCGGGCGGTGTCGATCGTCTGGAGGCCTTGAGCGGAGGCTTGGAATTTCATGGGGTAAACTCGATCGGCGTATTACTACGGTTTCTCAATACTTATTTTCTCAGTAAATTGGTCAGATCGGGGAAAATATTAGGAATCTTCAGCAATAATACAATGCGGAATTCCAGTCGTAATTTTTATTCCTAGGTTTGGCTGGTCGCTAGCTGGCAATATTCTGTTGATCGTGAAAATTGTCTGTGCGACTCTTGCCTTGATGCGTTCTCTCAACATGCAGGCGTAAGAGTTCATATATTGCCTCGCCGACAAATAAAAACTTTAATCGACTTGCCATCGGCCACGTGCGATGGATGAAATCAGATTCAGGAATATGCAGCTTGATGAGAATACTCTCATCAAATTTTCATGCAAGATCCATAGTTTAGTGATCGGCCTTGGCAGAATCAATTAATTTCTCCTCAAAACAATAAATGACCCCTAAGTGACCCTTGGGGATTTGAATTAGCGTCTAAGCTGCATAGGTGAGTATTAAATCGGGTTTTGATTTCGGTGCATCTGAGAATTTTTGCCCCTCAATAATTCTCCTGATAGCTTGAGCCCCTCTTGCTTGGCCTTGATGAGCCAGTATTTCGCAGTTGTTGTAGAAAGAAGTTTTTCCTGAGAAAATCACATGAGCAATATTTATAACCTGGATGGTGGCGTTACTGTCCAGTCATCTCTAGTGCTGCTGCCGGAGCTACAGGCGGGACTAGAGACATCTCTCCTGCAGGCGCAAACCCAACTTGCATCGTTTGCCAGTGACGCTGCCTTTACGGATGCAGATGGCGCTGGCTTTTGGTGATGCGGCGGATGTGGGTGAGCTGCAGGCGAACTGGCTAGCGGCAGATTTTGGGATTTTCTCGGGGCTGGAGGTGCGGACTAGGGCAGAGTTGAATGGTGCACAGGGAGCCTATGCGGAGTCGCTAGATACGATTTACTTGTCGCAGGATTTGTTGGCGACAGGGAATATCGATCCGATTACGGGGGTGTTGCTGGAAGAGGCGGGACATCGGGTGGATGTGCTGTTGAATACGGTGGATAGTGTTGGGGATGAAGGAAATATCTTCGCAAGGTTGGTTCAAGGTGCAACATTAAGCCAGGTAGAACTCGCAAGCTTGAAGGGCGAAGATGATACGGCTTTATGGAACCTGGAAGGACAGCTTATTGCCGTTGAACAAGCTATAGGCGATATTACATACGCTGTTACTGCGGGCCAGCCCAGCGTGCTTGAAGGCAATAGCGGCGTTACTACAATCACCTTCAAGATAACGCGTACGATCGAAGGCGGGAATTACAGTAGCGCAGGTTCTGTTAGGGCCAGCATCGAAGGTACTACTGACCAGTTTTCTGACTTTAACAATATTGTTCGCAATGGTAATTCTTCAGGCACTAACCTAGAACCAAATATCAGCTTTAGCAGTGGTCAGACTGAGGTGGAACTGGCCATCGATGTAATTGGGGATCAGAGCTTTGAATTAGACGAAACGCTTACTATCAAGCTCTTTGATGGCAGAGACCTGAGCGGCAATAATGCAAATGTGACGCTGAGTACTCCCACTACAACCACCATTCTGAATGATGGTGATGTACTACCGAACTTTTCTCTAACCTCCCTGGATGCAAATGGGGAAAATGGCTTTGCACTAGGTCAACTTTTTGGATCAAGTGATTTTGTAGCTAACTTGGCATGGCGTACGAGTGGTGCAGGTGATCTGAACAATGATGGTCTTAATGATATTGTCTTCACTCCCTCCGACTTTGTTTCTCTCCCGTCAGATACGACCATGGCAGCTTATGTCGTTTATGGCCGCAGTGACTTTGGTGATATAGCGCAGGCAGATAATCCCCCTTTTGAAGTCGCATCGTACGAACTCAATGCTGTCGTTGACATTGATGAACTTATTCGCAATGGAGAAGGAGTCAAATATTTCTTTAAGGTTGATGGAATAAATCAACGTCCCACTTCTGTCAGAGATGCAGGCGATATAAATGGGGATGGGGTTGACGATCTCATCCTGGGATATTCGCGTACAGGTCTCGGGAGCTTTGGAAAAGTCTTATTGATTGGCGGTGATGATCCGAACGATAATGCGGACTCTCCATTTTTGTTTGATATTACAGCTGCCTACGACAATGATCGTTTGGGAGAGTCCGTGAGTGGTGCTGGAGATGTGAACGGCGATGGCATCAATGATGTCCTTGTTGGTGCGCCCTCTTGGGATTTACGGGATGCAAACGGAGATATTGTTAAGGGTAGTGCTGGAGCAACGTACCTAATTCTGGGACGAAATGATTTTTCAACACCGTTGGACCTATCAACCCTTGAGGATAATGATCCGACAAATGATGCAGAGGGTGTCGTTATTGTTAAGGGGGGTGCTCAGTCATTCAGCTCAGGTCGTTCTGTCAGCTTCGTTGGCGATGTAAACAATGATGGTTTGGATGACTTTGCAATTGGGAGTGAGGGACGTGCGCATGTGATCTTCGGCAGCAATACATTACCGTCCAGCTTGGATCTAGATAACCTCGGCAGTAATGGTTTCACGATTACACCTGATACGACAGCGCTCATTGCAAAATTCGGTGCCACCGTTAGTGGAATCAATGATTTTAATGGGGATGAGATTGCTGACTTTGCTCTGCTTGGTGGTGGCACCAATATTCACATCGTATATGGCAGAGATAGTACTCAGGGGGACGCATTCTCACAGACATTACAAATTGCCACCAGTAATCCGCAGTCCTCACCTGCCGACTTAGCGGCTGAATTAGTCAACGGAGAAGTAAAAGCGCGAGGATTCACCGTTCAAGGTCTTAATGTTAGCCAGGCTAACTTTCCTAGAGGTATTAATGCCGCAGGTGATCTCAACGGAGATGGATTAGCGGACTTAATCACCGGGAGTCAAAGCGGTAACAGAGCTACTGCATATGCCATTTTTGGCAATGGTGAAATTCCTAACTTAGGAGAGGTTGGATTCTTAGATGGTGCAGATACCGTTGCCGGGGCTGCACTAACTAACTTAAATGGGGCCAATGGGTTTGAGTTTCGGTCAGGTGGTTCGATTAGTGAGGTGAGTGGTTTAGGTGATGTGAATGGTGACGGTATTGATGACGTTGCCATTGGCTTTAGGACTGCAAGCTCAAATCGAGGTGTTGCCCAAGTAATTGTGGGCAACATAGCACCAGAAATTGACCTGAATGGCAGTGCCCAAGGGGGCGATTTCGAAACGAGCTTTACAGTTGGCGGTGGTCCAGCAACCGTTGTGAGTAACAGTCTCGTGGTTCGAGACTTTGGCTTAGCGAGTGATGATACAAAGCAGGCGTTAGATGCCACAACGGCAACTCTCGCTGCTGCCACTGTCGTTATTGAGAATATTCTGAACCCTGGCGCTGAGATACTTGCAGCTGATACCGCTGGCACCAATATCACTGCTAGTTACAATGCTGACACCGGTGTTCTGAGTTTAAGCGGGAAAGACACGATTGCGAACTACGAGCAGATTTTGCGCACTGTCACCTATGACAATACCGCTACGACGCCTGATGCGAGTAGTGCGCGAACCCTGAGATTCATTGTTGACGACGGATTAGGCCACTCGAATACCAATGGGGTCGTCAAATCAAATGTAAGTATCAATAACTCCGCTACAATTGGCGGCGATATAAATGGTAGCGGTGATGAAGATAACAGCATTACGGGAACTCTGACGGCCACCGATGCAGATGGCCTGACTGATAGCTCCATATTCTCAATTGATCCAGCGAATCAAGCAACTAATGGTAATGCCAGCATTGATCCAGCGACAGGGGAATGGACTTATATCCCGAACTCCAACTTCAATGGCCCGGATGCTTTTACTGTTACCGTTACTGATGACTTAGGTGGGACGACGACTCAACTCATCAACCTGACTGTGAATGCGGTCAACGACCCGGCCACCATTGGCGGTGATACAACGGGCAGCGGCAATGAAGATACCGAAATTACTGGCACCCTGACGGCCACTGACGTAGATGGCCTGACTGATGGCACCATCTTCTCAATTGAAGCAGCGAATCAAGCCAGCAATGGCACAGCCAGCATTGATCCAGAAACGGGAGACTGGACTTATACCCCGAACACTAACTTCAATGGCTCGGATGCCTTCACCGTTACCGTTACTGATGACTTAGGTGGGACGACGACTCAACTCATCAGCCTGACTGTGAATGCGGTCAACGACCCGGCCACCATTAGCGGTGATACAACGGGCAGCGGCAATGAAGATACCGAAATTACTGGCACCCTGACGGCCACTGACGTAGATGGCCTGACTGATGGCACCATCTTCTCAATTGAAGCAGCGAATCAAGCCAGCAATGGCACAGCCAGCATTGATCCAGCAACGGGCGACTGGAGCTATACTCCGAATTCTGACTTCAGTGGTGCGGATGCTTTCACCGTTACCGTTACTGATGACTTAGGTGAGACGACTACTCAAATTATTGACCTGACCGTGAATGGGGTTGATGACCCGGCCACGATTGGCGGTGATACGACGGGTAGCGGCAATGAAGATGATGCCGAAATTACCGGCACCCTGACGGCCACCGACGTAGATGGCTTGACCGATGGCAGCATTTTCTCGATTGAGACTGGTAATGAACCTGCCAATGGCATCGCCAGCATTGATCCAGAAACGGGAGACTGGACTTATACCCCGAACACTAACTTCAATGGCTCGGATGCCTTCACCGTTACCGTTACTGATGACTTAGGTGGGACGACGACTCAACTCATCAGCCTGACTGTGAATGCGGTCAACGACCCGGCCACCATTGGCGGTGATACAACGGGCAGCGGCAATGAAGATACCGAAATTACTGGCACCCTGACGGCCACTGACGTAGATGGCCTGACTGATGGCACCATCTTCTCAATTGAAGCAGCGAATCAAGCCAGCAATGGCACAGCCAGCATTGATCCAGCAACGGGCGACTGGAGCTATACTCCGAATTCTGACTTCAGTGGTGCGGATGCTTTCACCGTTACCGTTACTGATGACTTAGGTGAGACGACTACTCAAATTATTGACCTGACCGTGAATGGGGTTGATGACCCGGCCACGATTGGCGGTGATACGACGGGTAGCGGCAATGAAGATGATGCCGAAATTACCGGCACCCTGACGGCCACCGACGTAGATGGCTTGACCGATGGCAGCATTTTCTCGATTGAGACTGGTAATGAACCTGCCAATGGCATCGCCAGCATTGATCCAGAAACGGGAGACTGGACTTATACCCCGAACACTAACTTCAATGGCTCGGATGCCTTCACCGTTACCGTTACTGATAACTTAGGTGGGACGACGACTCAACTCATCAGCCTGACTGTGAATGCGGTCAACGACCCGGCCACCATTGGCGGTGATACAACGGGCAGCGGCAATGAAGATACCGAAATTACTGGTATCTTGACGGCCACCGACGTAGACGGCCTGACCGATGGCACCATCTTCTCGATTGAGACTGGCCCTACCAATGGCATCGCCAGCATCGATCCAGTCACCGGTGCCTGGACCTACAAGCCAAGTTCTGGCTTCAATGGCCCAGATGCCTTTACCGTTACCGTTACTGATGACTTAGGTGGGACGACCACTCAAGTTATTGACCTGACCGTGAATCCGATCAACGTAGCGGAAGATCTAGGCACCCTCGGCAGACGGCCGATAAGGGCACGGGGCAAGGTAAATAGCGACGATCAAATCGATCGATATCAATTCACGCTCGACACTGATACCAATAAATTCAGGGCAAGTCTGTTCAGTTTCTCAAGTCTCTTTAAACCAACGAATGTTGATCTAGTTCTTCTAGATAGCACAGGCCAAGAAATTGCCTCCTCAACCCGTCCAGGGGGCCGATCTGAATTCCTGTGGAATTTAAGCCTTACGGCAGGCGACTACTCTATTGAAGTTCGTTATGTCGATGGTAAAAAGACTAGTACGTACAGCTTGTGGTTGAGTCAACGTTAAAAGTAGCGATAACGCTGATTGCTTGATATCTGTCACATTTGCGTTGTGCATGCATAACTGAAACGCTAGATCAAAACTGCAGCATTACCTCAAGGGGTGATCATGAGCGAACTCATGATCACCCCCCCTTTATTGAACAATACGAAAATTCATCATCCATCCCGCATAAACCCATTGAACCACCATGCATAATCGACAGGCCCTCACCTCCAAGTCACGACTTTTGCCACCGGGGATTCTGTGCCGCAAAGCCATCCACCCCGGTCGCTGATTTTGATTGAGGATTCGGCAGTGCGATCGCTGCCGGAATTCATTCAGGGCAATTTCGGTTCAGTCAGGATAGAGGCGCGATCGCGCCCACTATAATTAGCAACATAGAGACAGCAGTAAGCAGACTTATGGCACCAATCACCTTTTCAGACATTTTAGAAGCAGCCGATCAACTACCCCTCAAAGATCAAGAAGACCTGATCGATATTCTGCAAAATCGTCTTCGCGCCCAAAAACGTGCGGCATTGGTACAAGATATTCAGGATGCTCAACAAGAATTTGCCCAAGGTAAATGTCACCCCACTACGCCTGAAAATCTCATGGAGGAAATCCTTGCGTGAGTTTTGTTTTACTGCGTTCGAGTGCGTTTGTTCGAAGTGCCCGAAAGATTGTGAAAAAATAACCTCAATTAGCTGAAAATCTTCAGGCGATATTGACGGCACTTTGTGAAGACCCATTTCAGCCACAATTGCGAACCCACAAACTCAAAGGAGAACTGAAGGATTCTTATGCTTGCAGTGCTGATTATGACCTAAGAATCATCTTCAAATTAGTTGAGTATGAAGAAAAACAAGCAATTTTGTTAGAAACCATTGGTAGCCATGATGAGGTTTACTAATCGATCGGGCGTCCTAGGCACAAGTGCAATCCCATATCTTCGTAACAATGCTTTTAAAAGCCCTATCGTTGACTTTGATCGAGGATTTGGCAGTGCGATCAAGCTACTGGGACAACCCAATCCAATGACAGCATATACGCTATCATTGTCGGTATGTCTACCAAACTCGTCATCGATACCAGCGTTTTCATTAGCGCTCTAATTGGTCCAACTGGCCCTAGTCGTGAACTGATTCGACGCTGTCTCATCGGTGACTATCAGCCTTTGATGGGCAATGCTCTATTTTCTGAATATGAATCAGTCATCCAAAGAGACAACGTCCTGACCCAATGCCCACTCACCCCAACTGAGATATTAACCTTGCTCCAAGCCCTCATGAGCGTGAGTACATGGATTTCGATCTACTACACTTGGCGCCCAAACCTGAAAGACGAAGCCGATAATCATCTAATTGAGTTAGCCGTAGCTGGTAACGCCCAGATTATTGCCACCAACAATATCAAAGACTTTCAAAACACTGAACTACTGTTCCCTGATTTGCTGATATTAAAACCAGAAGCCGTTTTGAGGAAGTAACCACCATGGCCACTTTAACCATTCGCCTACCCGACGATAAGCATGAGCGCCTCAAAGAATTTGCCCAAAGTCGCGGCATCAGCGTGAATAAACTCGTTGAAGAGCTATCAACCATCGCCCTGGCAGAATTCGATGCCTTGACCCGATTTAAGGCAATGGCAGCGATCGGCGATCCACAGGAAGGCTTAAGACTGCTTGAGAAATTAGATACACTCACAAATCCAGGGAATGACTAGACAGAGGCACGATCACATACGGGCATTCTCAGCAAGTTAAATTAGGCGATCGGTATTGTGCTTGAAGCATGAGAATTTCGATCGCCCAGTCGTAAGGCACTGCTGGGGTTCACCGCATCGATTACCAAACTTTAGCCATTGGCAAGCTGAAACCAGACAATTCTGGGTCACCGCTCACCACCTCTGGTTTTTCCAGCATTTGCGGGGCCTGATCGGGACGATAAATATAAACAGTGCGACTTTGGCGATCAATCAACCAACCAAGCGATGCGCCATTGTCAATGTATTCCTGCATTTTGGCTTGCAGCCCACTTAATGTGTCACTCGCAGAACGCAGCTCAATCACAAAATTCGGACAAATGGGCGCAAAGGAAGCCTTCTCTGATGCAGTCAGACAATTCCACCGATCGGCCTTCACCCAAGCCACATCCGGCGATCGCATTGCCCCATTCGGCAGAGTAAATCCGGCAGATGAACCAGAAGGTGATCGCCAGCGCTAGAATGCCATTGGTGCTAATTGGGATTCCGCCATGCCACAATCCATACTTCGGATGCCCGCTACAGCCCCGCTCACATCCGCTCAGTTTTATGATCTGTGTCGGGCAAATCCCGATTGGAAACTCGAACGAACCGCACAAGGGGATCTCGTTATTATGGCTCCAACCGGTGGCGAGACCGGATCGCGCAATGCAAATCTTCTGATTCGACTGGGTATCTGGAACGAACAATCAAAACTTGGCGTTGTGTTTGACTCCTCAACCGGATTCCACTTGCCCAATGGTGCCGATCGTTCACCCGACGTAGCATGGGTAAAGCGCGATCGATGGAACGCCCTCACCCTGCAGCAACGCGAAAAATTTCCGCCGCTTGCCCCGGATTTTGTCATGGAATTGATGTCGCCCACCGACAACCGCACAGAAGCGCAAGCCAAAATGCAGGAATATCGCGAGAATGGTGTGCAATTGGGTTGGTTGTTCGATCGCAAGGCCAAGCAGGTTGAGATCTATCGCCCTGGTTGCCCCCAGGAAGTCTTGCCGCAGCCCCATCAGTTACTCGGAGACCCGACTTTACCCAACTTCATACTCAAACTTGATGGGTTTTGGTGAAGGCACATCCTCGAATCATCCAGGCTTAGGTAGATCAGGAAAACTCTGCTGAATCGTCGGATGTACAATTTTATGCTGATGAATATTCAACCCCCGAGCTAGGGCTGCATCCTGCTCCAATGCGGCCAATCCCTGATCGGCGAGCTTCAGCACATAGGGCAAGGTGCTGTTATTCAGCGCTTGGGTGGCGGTCCAAGGCACCGCTCCCGGCATATTCGGCACGCCATAATGCACGACGCCCGCTTCGACATAGGTGGGCTGGGTATGGCTGGTGGGGCGAATTGTTTCGATACAGCCGCCTTGATCGACTGCCACATCAACCACCACCGATCCAGCCGCCATTTGGCTCACCAGTTCGCGTTTGACCAACGTTGGCGCTTTGCTGCCCGGAATCAAAACGGCACCAATCAGTAAGTCGGCGTGCGGCACAGCTGCCTCGATCGTATGTGATGTGCTGTAGAGCAATTCCACCCGTGAACCGAAAATGCTTTCTAGATATGTCAGCCGATCGACATTGACATCCAGCAGCGTTACCTGCGCCCCTAAACCAACCGCCATCTTCGTCGCCTCCGTGCCAACGGTGCCCGCCCCAAGAATTACCACCCGACCGCTGCGAACGCCGGGCACACCCGCCAGCAAAACGCCCCGTCCACCCTGCTGCTTTTCTAAGAACCGGGCACCAAATTGCACCGATAGACGACCCGCGATCGTACTCATGGGCATCAACAAAGGCAGCCGTCGATCGCTAGTTTCGACGGTTTCGTAGGCGATCGCGGTGGTGCCTTGAGTAATCAGGGCTTCTGTCAGCTGGCGATCGGCAGCCAGATGCAGGTAGGTAAAAACCATCTGTGACCCTTGCAAAAATCCATATTCGCCGGGCAATGGCTCCTTAACTTTCACAACCAGTTCGCGATTCCAGGCGGCCGCCGCAGTGGTCACGATCGTTGCGCCAGCTTGGCGGTAGTCCCAATCGCTAAATCCCGACCCCTCACCCGCTGTGGTTTCGACCACAACTTCATGGCCTTTTTCGGTCAAGGCTTGCACCGAACTCGGACTTAAACCAACCCGAAATTCTAAGTCCTTGGTCTCCCGTGGCACACCTACTTTCATCGCGGTCTACTCCAGCTGCTTGATCTATCTCCAGCTTAGGCAGGTTTGGGGGTATTGTCTTGGGCAAAACTGGCTGACCTGACGATTTTGTCGGTAAATCGCGGCGCGATTGACTCAGCCTGCGCCTAGTCATGTGTGTCATCGCTCGAAAGCATTGCTTTTTCAGCGAGTTCGGGAACCCGTACAGTCGCCAAGGTTGTGTAGGTCGCTACTTTTTCGCTAAATTAGCACTCGGAAGGTGAGAGTGCTAAATCAAGTACTTCCGTCCACCAAAATTTTTCAAGTTCTCAACTTACAGACATTGGAGTCATCAATATGGCAGTATCTCTAAGCGTGTCTACGGTGAAGCCCTTAGGCGATCGTGTATTCGTAAAGGTTAGCGCAGCAGAGGAAAAGACTGCTGGCGGCATCATTCTGCCGGATAACGCCAAGGAGAAGCCAAACGTCGGCGAAATTATGCAAGTTGGTGTTGGCAAACTCAACGAGAAGGGTGAGCGCCAGGCAATGGAAGTTAAAGTCGGCGATAAGGTTCTCTACTCGAAGTACGCTGGCACCGATATCAAGCTCGGTAGTGATGATTACGTACTGCTGTCTGAGAAAGACATTCTGGCAGTCGTTTCTTAGTTCTTTGTGTTGCCGATTTTGGGTTTCCGCCCGCTTGAGTGGCGGTGAAACCAAACTTTTCAAATTTCAGCAAAATCTCAAATCTCAAATTAACTGAGGACATCATGGCAAAGCGGATTATTTACAACGAAGATGCACGTCGCGCGCTCGAGAAGGGCATGGACATTCTGGCTGAGGCAGTTGCCGTAACGTTGGGGCCGAAGGGTCGTAACGTCGTGCTCGAGAAGAAGTTTGGTGCACCACAGATCATTAATGATGGTGTGACCATTGCGAAGGAAATCGAGCTGGAAGATCACGTTGAGAATACGGGTGTAGCGCTGATTCGTCAGGCTGCTTCCAGGACTAACGATTCGGCTGGTGACGGTACGACAACTGCGACGGTTTTGGCTCACGCAATTGTCAAGGAAGGCCTACGGAACGTTGCGGCGGGTGCCAATGCGATCTCGCTGAAGAAAGGGATTGATAAGGCAACTGGGTTCTTGGTTGACCAAATCAAGCAGCATGCACGTCCGGTTGAGGACTCCAAAGCGATTGCGCAAGTTGGGGCAATCTCCGCTGGTAACGATGATGAAGTTGGCGAAATGATTGCCAGCGCCATGGACAAAGTCGGTAAAGAGGGTGTGATTTCCCTCGAAGAAGGCAAGTCCATGTCGACTGAGTTGGAAGTCACTGAGGGGATGCGCTTCGACAAGGGCTACATCTCGCCGTACTTCGCAACGGACACTGAGCGGATGGAAGCATCGCTCGAAGAGCCGATGATCTTGATCACGGACAAGAAGATTGCCCTAGTGCAGGACTTGGTGCCCATGCTAGAGCAGGTTGCACGTGCTGGTAAGCCGCTTGTGATCATTGCTGAAGACATTGAGAAGGAAGCCTTGGCGACCTTGGTTGTCAACCGTCTCCGCGGTGTCCTGAATGTGGCAGCGGTGAAAGCGCCGGGCTTTGGCGATCGACGTAAAGCAATGTTGGAAGATATCGCTGTGCTGACTGGCGGTACGTTGATTACTGAAGATGCCGGTTTGAAAGTGGATACAGCAACGATCGACATGTTGGGTAAAGCCCGTCGCATCACGATCACTAAAGATAGCACCACGATCGTGGCTGAAGGCAACGAAGCAGCAGTCAAAGACCGCGTTTCGCTCATCCGTCGTCAGATGGAAGAAAGCGACTCCTCCTACGACAAAGAGAAGCTGCAAGAGCGTCTAGCCAAGTTGGCTGGCGGTGTGGCTGTGATTAAGGTGGGTGCGGCCACTGAGACTGAAATGAAGGATCGGAAGCTGCGCCTAGAGGATGCCATTAATGCGACCAAGGCCGCAGTTGAAGAAGGTATTGTCCCTGGTGGTGGTACAACTTTGGCACACCTCTCGCCGCAGTTGGAAGCCTGGGCAAATTCGAACCTTACCGGTGAGGCGCTCACTGGTGCATTAATCGTGGCGCGGGCACTGGAATCCCCGCTGAAGCGGATCGCTGAGAACGCCGGTCAAAATGGTGCAGTGATCTGTGAGCGCGTTAAGGAGAAGGACTTCAACACGGGCTTCAACGCTGCCACCAATGAGTTTGTTGATATGTTTGCTGCTGGTATTGTTGACCCAGCCAAAGTAACGCGTTCGGCACTGCAGAATGCGGCCTCGATCGCGGCGATGGTCTTGACCACTGAGTGTATTGTGGTTGATCAGCAGGAGCGGAAGGATGGTGCTACTCCTGCTGGTGCAATGGGTGGTGATTTCGATTACTAATCCTGCGTGGATAATGCGTTAGTCTTTGATCTAATGCATCCTACGGTTAAATGAATTAAGCACGATCGTCTTTCTATGAAGCATGGGCGATCGTGCTTTTTCGTTGGGCGTTGCATGCAGTGTGGTTCGTTCCTATAAATACTCCGACTGTGATGCCGCGATCCCCAATAGCAGTAATAACCCGATACAAAGGCTAATGGCGATTAGCCACATGGCGATCGATTGATTTTTGTGAGCAGGATGAAACTTTGGATAAAGCTTCTCGCGGACAATCTGACCTCGCTGCAGATGCTGGTGCAAAATGGTTGGCACATCCTCAGGTGCAATACGACAGTACCAAGTTGCTTCCGGCAAAATTAACACCATCGGTCCGCTGCCACATTGACCCAGACACCCCCCTGCCTGAACGGTGAGCGTTGGCGGAGCATAGGATTGAAACGCTTCGAGCACTTGGCTTGAGCCTTGTTGGCGGCAGGTTACGTGCTGGCAAACGAGAACGGTTTTATCCATATGATTGATTTACATCCTTTCTGCGACTTGCTTCAAGCGGCGTAATTGCGCTGTCATATCCGCTTTGGTCCATTTCGCGGCAAAGGTATTGAAGCCAAAACTGACGAGAGGATTCGGAATTGTAAATTCAAACCGATTAATTAACAAACTTCCTTGGGCTTGCGGTTGGACCTCCCACCGATCGCGCCCTTGAAAAAACCCGTTGAATTCCCATACGACTAGTCCGGGTCCACGCTCTACCACAGTGCTAATTAATACCGGTTTAAGAAATGGGATCTGAATGATAAATCGACTTCTAGAACCACGCTTGGTTGACCAGGTCGTTCCTGCAAATGGTTCGCACCGAAGTGCCGGATTTAACCAAAGATGCATATATTCTAAGTCTGTAAAACAGCGCTCAACCGTAGTTGAATTGGCCTGAATTGTGATGGTTTGTTCAAAGAAACGTGGACTAGACATTGGCTTTACGGGATTAGAGTGCCTTGTTGTGAATTTTTGTATCGATCGGCCATAGGGCAATTCTAGTCGATATTTTCTGGCTGGTAATGATTTGCAATTTGCAAAAGAAAACGAGGTTAGTTATTTTAAGAACGGGAGATAGAGTCGCAATAAAAAACCAGATTTTTCCAGGTGGTCATCCGACTGTTGCTGAGTGTTAATCAATGCGGCTGCTCGATCGAACTCCCGGTAAACTGTGATTAAAGCGATTTTCGATGCTTTCGTATGCATATTTTGAACGGAGTATTCCAATTCATATCCCATGTGCAGCCTGTGTTCAGCGGTGATTTTTCGTTACTTCCCAACTGTCATAAACCCGTGATCGCTCATTGAGGCGTGAATTCGATGGCATCGCAACGCGATCTAAAAATAATTCGTGGGCAGATGCCGCGTTCAAATTAAGAAGCAAAAAATAAGGTTGAATAATTACCATGAATAGCCTGTTGCCATTAATGGAGACAGTCGCAGGTGGTGCGCTGCTCTCCCCCTATAGCCGTGCCAGCGGCCATTTCAATCTGCCTGTGGCGATCCAGATTCCGGCAGAATCACTCACTTATTTCAGTGCCCTCCTACTGAATATCCTCGGTGCCGTCATCATCCTGATTTTAGGATGGCTGGTCGCGGGTTTTGTGTCTGGTATTGCGCGTAAGCTGCTGCAGCGAACCAGTGTTGATGATAAGCTGTCCGACTTTATGTCAGGTGGTGGTCGCACCCAATTCAGCGTCGAAAAAATTGTTGTGTTGCTCATTAGCTGGATTATTAAAATCCTCGCGATTGTTGCGGCATTGAATGTGCTCAATCTGACGACAGTTTCCGAACCGCTGAATAATTTCCTCAACCAAGTCTTTGTCTTCTTGCCGCGTCTTGGTTCAGCCGCTGCGTTGATTGGCGTCGCTTGGGTTCTGGCCACGTTGGTCAAGGGAATCGCCATGCAATCGGCCGATTCTTTTGAGTTGGATGCTCGTGTGAATAGTGCTTCTGCAGAGAACCCGTTATCAGCGACAGAAACCCTGGGCAATGCGCTTTACTGGTTTGTGTTTTTGTTCTTCCTCCCAATGATTTTGGGGGTTTTGGGGCTTGAAGGACCGCTGGCACCGGTCCAAGGGTTGCTCGATCAGTTTCTCTCAGCGGTACCCCAGATTTTCAAGGCGATCGCGGTCGGTGCTGCTGGCTGGTTTGTCGCGCAGATTGTGCGCAATGTGGTGACAAACCTGCTCGCCGCCACTGGGATCGATAATGTCGGCCAGCGCGTCGGCATTAGTCAGACTTCTACGGGACAATCATTGTCGAGTCTGGGTGGTTTGCTGGTCTACGTATTCATCTTGATCCCAGCGATTATTGCGGCGTTGCGGGAGTTGCAGATTTCGGCCATCTCCGATCCGGCTACCAGCATGCTCGCCCAGTTCATGAGTGCGATTCCGCTGCTGTTTACGGCTGGTGTCATTCTGACCGTCGCTTATTTTGTGGGTAAGTTGCTGGCCGACCTAACATCAAGCTTACTCGCGGGCTTTGGATTTGATACTTTGCTCGGTCGCGTTGGCTTGACGGCGCGATCGGATGCGGCGAGAACCCCGTCGCAAATCATGGGGATAGTCGTGCATGTGGCAACCATGTTGGTTGCGGCGGTACCGGCGGTGGATGTGTTGAATTTACCGGCCTTCAAGACTGTTGTAACGGGCCTCCTCCAAATTGCGGGGCAAGTTGGTGTAGGTGTACTAATATTCGGTGTCGGTTTATTTCTTGCGAACTGGGTAGCCGACTTGATCCGCAGCACCGGCGTGCGTGAGAGTAACCTACTCGCAACGACAGCGAAGGTGGCCGTCTTGATTTTCTCGAGTGCCATGGCATTACGTCAAATAGGCGTTGCCACAGATATCGTTAATCTCACCTTTGGTCTACTCTTAGGTGCCTTGGCGGTCGCTATCGCCATTGCGTTTGGTTTGGGTGGCCGTGATGTGGCCGCTGAACAGCTGCGTGAATGGTTTCAGACTCTAAAGCGTTAATCGTGGCGCGATCGGGATCACAGTAAAATTGATCCCGGTTCAATCTATGTGCCGCCGGTTCAATCTATGTGCCGATCGTGGCGATTCTACTCAACTCTGTAATAAAACTCCTCCGGGTATCGGTCTCGGGGGAGCTTTTCTTGATCATAAAAAATATTGTATGAGTCGTGGTATCGGTTTTGGCCCACGCCCTTTGATAAACTAAATAGCCTGCAACCAAATGAATTCCTATGAACCCTGTGGTTACGTTTGAGGACCGTCTTGACCGGGCTAGTGAGCGGCCAGTGGTATCGATTGTTGTTCCCATTCACAATGAATTAGAGAGTATCCCGCATCTACTCAATGCTGTATCAGAGGTGTTGCAGACGGCGCGGCTGAGCTACGAAATTCTGTGCGTTGATGATGGGTCAACGGATGGTAGCGATCGCTTGCTGCGGCAACTGGCGCTAGAACGGGATGATCTCTGTGCTGTGTTGCTCCGGCGTAACTATGGTCAGACGGCGGCAATGGCCGCCGGGTTTTCTGACGCTACGGGGCAGGTGATTGTGACGATCGACGGTGATTTACAAAATGATCCGACCGATATCCCGCTGCTGGTGGAAGTTTTGGCTGAGGACTATGACTTAGTCAGCGGCTGGCGTCAGAATCGCCAAGATAAATCCCTCACGCGGGTAATTCCATCAAAGATTGCCAACTGGCTAATTGGTCGGGTGACGGGAGTCAAGCTGCATGATTATGGTTGTTCGTTGAAGGCCTACCGTGCTGAGCTGGTGGCGGATATGAATCTATATGGTGAGTTGCATCGATTTCTCCCCGCTTTAGCTTTCATCGAAGGTGCCCGCATCACCGAAGTGCCTGTAAAGCACCATGCACGTCAGTTTGGCCAGAGTAAGTATGGGCTCGATCGCACCTTTCGGGTGGTGATGGATCTGTTGACCATTTCATTTATGCGCACTTTCCTGACGCGTCCCATGCACGTGTTTGGATCATTTGGTTTATTTTTTGGGGCTGCCGGCTTATTAATTGCGGCCCATTTGGCTTATGTGCGGCTGATTGTGGGCGAAAATATTGGTCAACGCCCGCTGCTGATTTTGGCCGTGGTTTTATTGCTTGCGGGATTAAATTTGTTTAGCGTGGGCATCTTAGCAGAACTTTCGATGCGGACATATCATGAATCGCAAGGGCGTCCAATCTATCGGGTGCGTGAAACAGTCTCGCGCCGCCAAACCGCACAAAAAGCTGACTATCCCAATGGACAATCTGTGGATTGATCGATGCATCGGGCCAGGTGCACTTACAAAATTCGAGGATTTTCTGGGTCATGATCGCTGCTAGTCGCCAAATGGTCGGGCTAGAGGCTCGCCGATGAAGATGCCCTGCCCTGGCATCAGCACGCTTTTCCAGTAGGCTTCGATTAACGTATCGCCATTCAGGTAATGGCTCATTAGTACCCCTGGGTGGGGAAATTTTTGCGGGAAATTGCAGGGTTCCACCACAGTGCCATAGCTGCCCGTAGCCCCGGCTTTGAGCCAGTCAAGGCTGCTCATTTGGTCGCTATTGGTGAGTTGGCCGCCAGCGGAGGTGAGATGGTCAGCCACTGCCCCTGGACGGTATTGGTTGGTTTCAATTGCCGGCACTCTGACCAAGCCCGTGAAATAAAACATCACATCGCAGCGATTACGCAACTGATTGCTCTCAATCACCTGGATCGGGAAAAACTGCCCCAACTGCTGCTCAATTTCGGGATAGAACGCCGATCGGACATTCCGATGCCGGTCATTCGTCTGCATCAGATAAGTCGTCCCTGTTGGTCGGCTACCATCGGCGGCGATTTCCCGGTCAATTAGCGCCTTGGCATCGTCAATATTGTCGGCCGCCAGGGCCATCGTCGGATGGATTTTATCCGTATCGAAGCGGTGAGACTGGGTGCGATCAAAATAAGGGCTGATGGCCGTAACCTCACAGGCTGAAGCGCGCAGTAATCCTGGTTAAAGGCAAAGGCCGACGTAATCGACATGCATCCCACCCGATAGGGCTGGGCCCAAGTCAGTGCGTAGGCCTGCACAGTTTCTGGGGTCTGGTGCTGCACCTCGAGCCAGAGGGGTTTGAACTTCTCTACTGGCAACACTGTGCTGTTTGGGTCAAACTTCACCCGAATCACATTTTCGTCAGGAATATGGCGTTGAGCCTGGCAATAGTCGACAATTTGCTGACTGAGGGGGTCGTTTTGGTTGACGATAATTGCCAGTTGATTGGCAGTCAGCCGATCGGGACCGACGATCCCGATCGGCGTTTGTGGCTAGGGGAGACTTATTGGCGGGTGTTCTTTGGCATCTATAGATTAACCCAAGGCTGAGTCCCAATCGGACGAGCTGGTTCGCCAAGAACTTTCTCATGTTGGTTGTGCCTGCGTTGCAACGTTATCGAGAACCTTTGACCAGAAAACGCTAACTAGCTGAAACGGGATATTTCGATGATCGACATCATATTTCTGTGGTTCCTGTGATTGGCGTCATGGCTTTAGCTGGATTTGTACTTAGTCGAGGCTTGATTATTGTGAACCGAGTAGGGTCTAATACCTTTACATCTTTTACTACATAAAAGAATTATGGCGGTCCGGCGCAAAAAGCTGAAGTTAGTCAGAAAGGATAGGCTCACTGGGGAACATTTGGTCGATCCGGCGGGGTCTACGTCGGTGAAACGGAGCCCAAAACCCTGGATGTTGGTGGTTTTGGTACTAGTAGCTATTGGTGTTGGGGCTCTAGTGCGAGTGTTGCAGAATTCTGGTGCCCCGATCGCGGTAGCGAACTCGCTGTGGAGCGGGAAAAATGTCTGGGACTGGTTAGACTTTTTGGCGAAAGCCGCCACGCCAATAATTCTGGTACTTGGCGGGTTGTGGGCCAATAAAGTATGGGGGCGCGAGAGCCAGAAGCGATTAGCACAACAGAAAGCAACCGAAACTCAAAGGCTTGAACAAGAACGGACGATTGCGCAAGACCATGGATACCAAGTAGCACTCAAGGATTATTTAGACCAGATGACGCAGCTGCTGTTAAGTGATGTATGGCTACTCACGACTGATCGCAGTGATACTGCTGATAATCCCGAAAAAGAGTTGCGATTAGTTGCGATGGCCCGGGCTCGAACCTTAGCGGTTCTGCGGGAGCTTGATGCCACCCGTAAAGGTTCTGTAATCCGTTTCTTGTTTGAATCGGAAGCCTTGCCTCACATCTCATTAGCATCAGCGAATCTGGAAGCGGCCAACCTCAGCGGCGCATGTCTCGATCAGACAAACCTCTGCAAGGCCAATCTGAATGGGGCCAATCTTAGCTGGGCCCGACTCAATCAGGCAGTCCTCTGCAATGCCAACCTGAGCGGGACGAACCTCTATAATGCCAACCTGAACGGCGCCAACCTCTGTGAGGCCTATCTCCGAGAGGCGGACCTCAGCCGGGCTAGCCTTTGTGATGCCTACCTCGACTCGGCTAACTTCAGCGGGGCAAAACTGATCAATGCATATCTGAGTGGGACAAAACTGATTGGTGCTGACCTCAGTCGCGCCCAACTGATGGGTGCTGACCTCAGTGGGGCAAAACTCATCGGTGCCGATCTGAGTAATGCTGACCTTAGCGGGGCTGACCTCAGCGGGACAAAACTCATCTGGGCCAACCTCAGGGGCACCAACCTCAGCAAAGCCAACCTCCGTCGCGCCAACCTGAGCAATGCCGATCTCAGTGGGGCCAATCTTGAGGGCACCGACCTCAGTAAAGCCAACCTCCGGCCGCGCCAACCTGAGCAATGCTGGACCTCCGCGGTGCTGATTTGAGTAATGCTTTGATCTTAGGGACCGATTTTAGAGAGGTAAAGCACCTCACGCCTAAACAATTTGCACCACCCTATTTTTTTCCCACGGTACTTGGCTCCTCCGACCAAATCTCAAAAATGCCGGGGTTGATTCCGACTGCGACTGTGGCAGAATTCCTCGACTTTTTTGTGTACGCTACCCAGCCTATTTTCCCTCCTTAAATAAAGCGCAAGAATACGCCGATTAATCCAACGGCCAGGAGGCGAATAAGCCTTACCTTTCAATTTCAAAGCCAATTGTTTAAATACTGGCCAGA
>CAVPGX010000046.1:0-106130 GCA_963704065.1 uncultured cyanobacterium
ACCCAATACGATCGGTCGTGATGTGGGGGTACCGGCCCGTGGCTGGCATGGTGAAGCCTATCGCGGCCACATATTCTGGGATGAGCTATTTATCTTTCCGTTTTTAACCCTGCGTTTCCCAAAACTCACCCGCTCCTTGCTGATGTACCGCTATCGCCGACTACCGGAAGCCAAGCATCGGGCCGACCAAGCGGGCTATCACGGGGCGATGTTTCCGTGGCAAAGTGGTAGTGATGGCCGTGAAGAAAGCCAGTCTTTACACCTCAATCCCCAATCCGGTCGCTGGCTACCTGATGACTCCCAGCTCCAGCGACATGTTAATGCGGCCATTGCCTACAATATTTGGCAGTACTACCAAGTCACCCATGACATTGAGTTCCTCTCCGACTACGGAGCCGAATTATTACTCGAAATTGCCCGCTTCTGGGCTAGCATCGCCACCTACAATGCCGCCAGAAAACGCTATGAAATTCATGCTGTCGTCGGCCCGGATGAATTTCATACACATTATCCTGATGCCGCCCTCCCTGGCCTGAAGAACAATGCCTACACAAATTGCATGGCCAGCTGGGTATTACGTTGTGCCAGTACTGTGCTGAATTTGCTGGATGAAGAACGTCGTGGTCAGCTAAGGACGGTACTAGTCATCAATGACGAAGAACTGCTGCGCTGGGACAGCATTAGTCGCAATATGTTCATCCCATTCCATGACGATGGCATTATTAGCCAGTTTGAGGGCTATGAAACCCTGAAGGAATTTGATTGGGAAGATTATGCCAAAAAAGGAATTGATCTCCAGCGTCTCGATCGCATCCTGGAGGCCGAAAAGGATAATGTCAATGCCTATAAAGTCAGTAAGCAGGCAGATGTGCTGATGTTGTTCTACCTGTTCTCGGCTGAGGCATTACAAGAACTATTTGCCCATATGGACTACAGCTGCGACACCGACGTGATCCAGCGCAACATTGAATATTACATGCAGCGAACTTCTCACGGTTCTACCCTCAGTCGCATCGTCCACTCTTGGGTTTTGGCCCGCTCCGATCGTGAGAGTTCCTGGAAGCTGTTTGAAAAGGCTTTGCGCAGTGACATCGAAGATATTCAAGGGGGAACCACTTCAGAAGGAATTCACCTTGGAGCCATGGCGAGCACTGTCGATCTGATTCAGCGGGTGTACACGGGGCTCGAAATGCGCGATGACGTATTGTGGCTCAACCCATTCCTGCCAAGTGAGTTATCCGATATCCGTTTGCGGATTCACTACCATGGTCACTGGCTCTCGCTCCACTTGAGTGCCAAACAACTGACTGTATCCTTCGATCGCGGCTGGTCGCGCGCGGCACAGATTGGATTTCGCGGGCAAGTATACGAAATGTTGCAGGGTGAAACGCAAGAATTTTCACTGGAGTGACGTTGCGGAAAACCCCTTTGGCAAGTTGGGTCTTCAACTTAGTCGAAGCGTTCGCCCGTCATCATCGTAAGTGGGCAACTTACATGGGAAGATCTCAGTCAGGTGCCTAACCGGCGGTCGAGTAAACCACGGTGTGGCACGAACCGGTGTAGCACGAACCCATACTGCCTTACCTTGTAAGTTGTGATGACCGCTAGTAGGACGTGACAAGTACCTCAGTAATCTTGCCGCGCTTGCTCCCCTTGGAGTTGATATGTCGCGATGCCTTGATTGTATGAATATTGAAATCTTGGTATAAATCACGCACAAATGGACAATCCGAATTCGATAGCATGACCTTGACTCGACGCTTCGCTAATGTGGCAAAGGTGTCGCGCAAGCGGATCTGGTCTTCAGTTGTAAAGGCATCACGGCTGTAGGCAGTAAACTTACTCGTGTCGCTGATCGGGAAGTAGGGTGGATCGAAATAAACAAAATCTTTCGCCGTTGTCGCATGCTCCGCAATCACTTCAAACGATTGCGCTTCGATGCTGGCATTTTGCAGTGCACTTGAAGCAGCCTGCAGTAAATCCGCATCGAGAATGGGCGGCTTCTTGTAGCTACCCATGGGGACATTGAACTGCCCCTTGGAGTTCTCGCGGTACAACCCATTAAAGCAAGTCTTATTTAGATATATAAATCGAGCCGCGCGCTCAACATTATTACCGTTTTCAAACCAGAACTCTGGCAAGACGTGCTTGCCACGAACGCCATAGTAGTAATCTTTGCTATGTTGCGATCGATGAATATGCAGATGATCGATCAAGCCCTGCACATCATCTTTCACACAGCGATAAACGTTGATCAACTCCAGATTGACATCCATCAGAAACGACTTCACCGGGGGCTTCTGTGTTTCATACAGATGGAAAAATACCGCACCCCCACCCAGAAACGGTTCATAGTAGTTTTGAAACCGCTTTGGTAGTAGTTCTTGATATTGCTGTAGTAGTTGAGTCTTGCCGCCGGCCCACTTCAGAAATGGGCGCGGTGCACATTGGGATCTAATTTGGGTCAGCATTCCCTTATCATATAAGGAAATATTAGAACGTGCGCACTTAATTATCATGCAGGACCTTTGGAATACTATTTCGAAATACCCGAAATTCCTGATCGGCGTGATTTTGGGGATCTTTTTCAACTTGGCACAACCGATCGTTCCGATGCTCAAAAACCCCATTACGGCGATCGCTCTGGTTGGCGCATTGGTCGGCGCTTTTCTCTGTACAACCTTTATTCTGAAGGGCATGCTGGGTTTGGGATAATCGCGCACAAACGAAATCACCATCGTCAAATCATGTGCTCACGCTAGATACAGTGTGCGCTTGTTGAAGCAACACTAAATATGATCGACGTCATCGTTAGCTTGACCAGAAATGCATCAAATTTTCGATTTTTTGGTTGAGTTGCTAATGTATTTGATCAAAGTTCATTGGCGCACTTTCGCTGTCGTGATGGTTGAATGTTGTTTGAAACATTTACGGCGCGCTACTACACAAAACACCGTTAAGCACTTTCGCCTAACGGTGTTTTCTCTATATATAGCGTTAAAATTCTGTTTTCCTAAGAAGAGACGCTACCGCTGAAGACTCGCTCTGCCGGACCAGTCATAAAAATCCGATCGTTCTCGGCCCATTCTATCCACAGGGGGCCGCCTGGCAGTTCGATCGTGGCTTTACGCTCGCTTTTCCCGTTCAATGCCGCTGCGACTAGCGATGCGCAAGCGCCGGTGCCACAGGCCAGGGTGATCCCAGCACCACGTTCCCACACGCGCATCTTCAGGTAGTCAGGACGGACAACTTCGATAAATTCGGTATTGATACGTTGGGGAAAGGCTGGGTGATTTTCGAACTGGGGGCCAATTTTCTCCAACTCGATCGCCGTCACATCGTCGACAAAGGTAATACAGTGAGGATTTCCCATACTGACACAGGTGACTTGCCAAGCCTGATCAGCAACTTCAAGGGTTTGGCCGATCGCTTGGCCGTTAGCATCGGTGAGTGTTGTGGGAATTTCGCTAGCGATTAAGCGTGGTTTCCCCATATCAACGGTTACTTGACCGTCCGCCGTCAGCTTTGGCACGATCAGCCCGGCCAATGTGTGGATATTGTAGCTATCCTGAGCCCCATCCGCTTCAAGGTCAGCAATAAAGCGGGCCATACAGCGGATGCCATTGCCACACATCTCTGGCTCTGAACCATCCGAGTTAAAAATGCGCATCGTATAGTCAGTCCCCTCCTGACCAGGCAATGCAAAAATCACCCCGTCACCACCGATGCCGAAATGGCGATCGCACAGTTGAATCGCCTGTTCCGGGGTGATTTTAGGCGTGGTGCTGTCACGGTTGTCAACGAGAATGAAATCGTTGCCTAAACCTTGGTATTTGGTGAATTCGAGTTTCATCATGCAAAGGAGTTGTGTAGACTGAAGACAATTACAGAACGATAAGCAAAGTGCAGCTCACTTTCAAATGAGAAGGATTTCAACATGTCAGTAGACATAGAAACTGGTTTACCGAGTATTCGACAGCTTCAGAACTTGATTAAGGATGGTCAAGAAGTTGAAATGAAAGTCGTCACGGGCGATTTGATCAATGGCAAGATCCGGTGGCAGGATCAGCATTGTATCTGTGTAATGGATCACTATGATCAACCAACGATCGTCTGGCGACATAGCATCGTGTTCGTGAAACCAAAGCGCTAGTCAGACTTCGGCGCTCAAACGGCGATTTCAAGCTCCTCTGGTAATTATCACTCAATCGTCCCACAGCTGAATGTGATATCTGTATTCCTGCCCGGTCAAAAAGCGTGATCGGTGTTGCAAGCAATCTTTTCAATTCGCCGCGCAATTGTTTATGGTGCGATCGCTTTATCGTCTTCTGGCTCTGCCACGGCTGGTTTTGAGTACAGCACTGGCGGTAGGATACGCTGGGGCTGTTTCAGCGATGTTTTTGCTGGCGATCGTCGTGGTGTTTGACGTGAATTCGCTAAATCACTCGTTGCCTGAGGCAACGAGTGATTTAATTTTGGTAATTGTGGAGTAGATATAGCTGCTGCTTCCAGCGCTAGTTCCGCTGCTGCTGGTTCTAGCTGCTGGGCGTAGATTACACGCTGCTGGATTTCTTGGCTTGAAACAAGCAAGCCGCCAAGGCCTCGAATCACATTTTTCAGCTGTTTACGGATTTCTGGATCACCGGTAATTTCATCCAAATCTGCCGTAATCTTCTGTGCATTCTGAAAAGCGGAACGAGCGGCATCAAGCGTCTGTTGTAGACTCGCAATTGTCACTGGATCATTCAAGGTTTGCGAAGCCTCCTTCAGATTTTGCGAAGTGGCCGCTGCGTTGGCTGAAACTGTTTCTAGATCACTGATCAACGGGCCACTATTAAATCGGTCAACCGTTGAGTCGAGTCGACGAACCCCAACTTTAAGCGCGGCACTGGTTTGACTGATATTGTCTAGTGTCGATGCTAAATTGCCACGATTTTCTGCTAATAATGCATTAAGCTGGTCAACTGTAACTCCGATTTTCTGTACAGTGACAGTGGTTTGGCGCGCCGCATCACCAAACACAGCAGCATTCTTCGATACCGTCGCCGTCCGCTGCCGCAGTGTTCGTGCGAGCAAGCCGATTTCTTTACTCATTGAGGTGATTTCATTGGCAGCTCTACCAAAGTTTTTGGTCAGATCATTCAAATTTCCATAGAACTCGGGCTGACCATACAATTCCGCAAAGGTAATTGTTGACTTGATTAGCGCATTTGTATTAATTCCCAGACGGCCATCGACCTGTGAGCCATCACAGAGAATCACCTGTGGATCACAGCCAGAATCGAGGGGATTTGCGGCAACTTGCGGAGTTTCCTCGGTCATCGGCACCACATTAATTACATTTTCACCTAAGAGGCCCGACTGGTCGATCGACACACTGACATCGGCCGGAATCAATAAATCGGCTGGGGCGATGGACATCTTCACATTCACCCCCGTTGGACCGGGCTGAATATCGATAATCCGACCAACTGCGACTCCGCGATAACGTACTGGGGATCCAGCTTGGACCCCTTCAACACCCGAGAAATTAGCCGTGATAGTGAAGCTCCGATTCGCCGGGTTGAGACCTTGAAGCCACGCAACTCCGATACCGAAAATTCCTAATCCGGCCAAAATCAGGAGACCGACCGAGCCTTCTCGCATGATTCGTGAACGCATACTCTCTCTACCTAGCTACCTGAATCGGACCGTCAACCTTACTACTAAAAAATTGACGCACCATTGGGTGGTCAGTGGTGTCAATCTCATGGATGCTCCCTTGCCACTGTACTTTCCCGCGATATAGAAAAACAACTCGATTGGCAGTCCGCCGAATCGTACTATCTTGGTGGGTGACCATGATGTAGCTTCCCCCGTTGATTTTCTGGATCTGCCGCACAAGATCTTCAATCACGGTTGAGGCGATCGGATCAAGCCCGGCAGTTGGCTCATCGTAGAGTAGTAAGTCGGGACGCTCTTCCGGACGTTCGGGATTGAACATAATGGCCCTGGCAAAGCTGACCCGTTTTCGCATGCCCCCCGACAACGCTGATGGGTAGAGCGCACCGATATCAGACAACCCCACCATCGCTAAACGCTCCCGGACTAAATCACGAATATGGTGGCGCTTCAGATTTGAGTGTTCGTAGAGCAGGAACCCAACATTCTCGTCCACCGTCAGAGAATCAAACAACGCTGACTGTTGGAATACCATGCCAATGCCAAGCGATTGCTTTTGATCCTCAGCCAGGCCCTGACGCCGTTGACCGTGAATGTAGATTTCACCCGAATCAGGGGCAGTCAGTCCGGCAATGATGCGCAGCACTGTTGATTTTCCACACCCTGAGGGGCCAATAATGGCAACTGCTTCACCGGGATAAATCGCCAAATCCATACTGTCGAGAATCAATTTTCCACCAAAGCTTTTAGTGATGCCTCGAAATTCTACTAATGGCGCTGTCATAGTCTCACGAGAAAAGACGATCTAATGGATCCAATGATTGAGCGGATAAGTCCGCATAATTGACTGCTAACTGTACGAGTAGATGAGGATTTGCCTGAGCTGAATGGTGATTGGCCTGAGCGGAGTGGTGATTGGTAAGTTGATGCGACACAGGTTCGGTAAGGCAAAAAACCAAAAAAATATTTATTTATTGTTTTAATCAAACAGTCCAAACGCGTGATTTTAATCAATCTTCCATAATCTTCCATTAAACAGTAGCGTAAAACACCTACCCCTTTCAGCCCAAAATCCGCAGAATCTGCACTCATCCTTGCAATATCTTCATATAGTTCAATGGCAGTTTTCACAAAATCACCATGTGATCGACACGATAATTTATCTGGATATGGAAACCGGCTCTAATCAACTGATTGGCGCTATCTGCTTCGAAACAACTTGACCTTGCAATTGACCCAATTTATCCACTTTCGAGTAGGCTGATGCAGGACATATAAGCGATGAAGACAGCTCAGAATATCCCGATGAACGGTATTATCCGTGAACTGATTAATCTAGAGTGGTCCCGATTCATTCAGCCAGTGGCTTAAATCCATCCTCTATCAGCGCGATCGGCGTTGATTCCCAGCCAAATCATCTTGTAATTTATTAACCGAATGAAAAAATATCCGGTATCCTGCTGCTAATGAAAAGCGAATCAAAACTTCTGAGGCGTTTGCCACTACAAGCCAGTCGGGCATCACGCTAGCTCAAATCGGTTAATGGTTTATCCCTACATATGATACATTCCACCTAAGATCGCCGGGCGCGCTTATATCGAAACGATACATGCAAAAACCTACTTCAGAAATCGTTTGGCCTCATGCCTTTACCTATGCGTAAACCTGCGATGACAACCAATCGTCGTGTAAAGCAACCCTTGCGTGGCTTGAGAAAAGATACCCACGAAGATATCAAAACCGCGATTAGTGGACGCACACCCGTCTGGCTGACACAAGGCTTTAAATGGATGTCGCCGGGGCTATTGGTCAAACGCTGGATGATGATGAGTGCCGGCGGTGTGCTGTTGGTCAGCCTTGGGGTCGCCATCTGGACAAAACTAACGCCAATTGCGACACTGATTGAGGTATCACGGGAGTTTTTAGAACGGTTTACCCAGATACTACCAAGCTATATTAGTGGACCACTTGTCATTTTATTTGGCTTTCTGCTGATTTTTTGGGGTCAGAAACGGACCTTTGGTGCAATTACTGAAGTATTAATTCCCGATGTTGATCAACAGTTAGTGGACGTGCTGCTGAATCACCGGCGGCTGAGTCGGGGCACAAAAATTGTCGTCATTGGTGGTGGGACAGGCCTTTCAACGTTGCTGCGAGGATTGAAAGTGCTCAGCACAAACCTGACAGCTGTTGTCACCGTCGCCGATGATGGTGGGTCTTCAGGCCGCCTGCGCCGCGAAATTGGGGTGTTACCGCCAGGGGATATTCGCAACTGTCTCACCGCCCTAGCTGACGAGGAAAAGCTATTGACAGAGCTATTTTGCTATCGCTTCAAGGCTGGAGACGGGCTGACTGGCCATAGCTTTGGCAATTTGTTTTTGACGGCGATGAGTGAGATTACTGGCGATTTAGAGCGCGCCGTGATTGCTAGCTCGAAGGTTCTCGCGATTCGTGGTGATGTGCTGCCAGCAACACTCAGTGATGTGCGGTTATGGGCGGAGCTCGCCGACGGCCGACGGATTGAGGGAGAGTCAAATATTACAGAGGCCTGTGGCAAAATCGTGCAGTTTGGCTGTACGCCATCAAATCCGCCCGCCTTACCACGAGTCCTACGGGCCCTCGAAGAAGCGGAATTTATCATCATTGGTCCTGGTAGTCTTTATACCAGTGTGATTCCCAATTTGCTGGTTCCAGCGATCGCCGACACGATCACCAAGCGGCGGGTTCCCAGCGTCTATATCTGCAACGTCATGACTCAACCAGGGGAGACGGATAACTACACAGTCGCCGATCATATTCGGGCGATCGATCGCGCCTGCGGCTATCGGAAACTGTTTGATGCAGTTTTGATCCAGCGGCGATTACCATCCGACAAAGCATTGCAGCGCTATGCAACGGAAAATGCCCAGCCAGTTTACCTCGACTTTGATGAGGTCTTACATCTTGGCCGCCGTGTGATTCGCGCTGATGTGATTGATGAGGATCCAAACACCGGCTATATTCGCCATAACTCAA
This sequence comes from uncultured cyanobacterium, assembly GCA_963704065.1. GTDB lineage: Bacteria > Cyanobacteriota > Cyanobacteriia > Leptolyngbyales > Leptolyngbyaceae > Romeriopsis. The sequence goes on from CAVPGX010000046.1 coordinate 8,677, forward strand.
AGCGGTTGGCACAAGTATTACAACGTTGGTACGATCGCGAGAGTCGAAGCTGGACTGAAGGTTACGATCGCGATTAATGACCCTACGTAAACAACTGGTAAATGCCCAAACGACCCATCAATTTGGGCAGCAATTAGGTGCGCAAATATTAGCTGGTACGGTTCTACTGCTACAAGGTGATTTAGGGGCAGGTAAGACCAGCCTTGTGCAAGGGATTGGGTCAGGATTAGGGATTCAAGAGACGATCGATAGCCCGACATTCACTCTGATCAATGAATATTTTGATGGTCGATTACCGCTTTACCATCTGGATTTGTATCGTTTAACGCCAGCGGAAGTCACAGCACTGAATCTTGAGACCTATTGGGATGGCGTTGAAGTCGAACCGGGCATTGTGGCGATCGAGTGGTCGGAGCGCCTGCCGTATTTACCACCAGATTATTTGCAAATAACGTTGAGCCATGCTGACGATGGTGGACGGCTGTTAACAATGGCAGCGATTGGCCAGATACAGATGCCGCAACTATCCAACGCTTTCAACTGATCAACATGGCTGAAGCATTCCCAGCATCACGAGTTTCGAGTTTGGAACCACTCAACAATTCCTGTCGTTAATGTGTCTGCCAATTTCTCCTGCGCTGTCGGATTGGTAATCCACTCGAACTCTTCTGGGTTAATCATATAACCGAGTTCAATCAGAACTGATGGGGCAACAGTTGGACGGGTCAGCGCTAGGTTGTTCCACATCACGCCATCCGATGGTCGATCGAGCCGCTGCACAATATACTTCTGGAGAAATTCCGCTAAGCTCTGAGCCTGGGGGTGATACCAGAAAGTTGAGACACCGGCAGTCTGAATCGCATCACCGTCATCAGGCAGGGCGTTGTAATGAATGCTCAGGGCGATCGTTGGTTCTTTGGCGTTGATTTGATTCACCCGGTCGTGGGGCCATAGGTCATCATCGCCTTCACGCGTCATGTAGACCGTTGCACCGAGTTGCACTAGGCGATCGCGCACCATTTTCGACATGGGCAACGTCACGTCTTTTTCTGCCAATCCGGTCGGGCCGACGGCCCCCGGATCTTCAGCACTGCCATGGCCGGGGTCGATCAAAATTTTGATGCCTTTGAGCGGTTGCCGCTGGCGATCGCGACGAGTAGGCGGATGCTTCAGCGATAGAATCAGGCTCGTACCTTCGTAGCGCAATTTGTAACCCCACTGCTGCGCCTGTTTGAGCTGAAAGTGATAGTCAATACGGTGGGGATTCGCCTGGTGCCAGTTGAGATAGTCGATGACCGGGTTGTCCAGAATTTTGATGGTATCGGTCTGAGCCGTAGTGTTGTGAAGCGAGAGGACAAATTCCTGCGGATTTTGCTGTACAGACACTGGCACTGGTGTTTGCAATGGAAAAATTACCTCTGTCCATTCCCCCTGCTGGCGCGAGATCACACCGCGAATCAGGCTGCGCGGTGGCACCGGTTGCGCGATCGGCTGGGTTTCCTGACGCTTGATCCAAGCACCATAATCCAGCCGTAGCCACTCTCCCTCGATACCAGTGACACTGGCGCGCGTGCCTTGCGGTAACGGGGTCAAACGTGAGTAATCGGTGCTAGGGCCAGTGCGAGCCACACCAGCATCGGCTGTGACTTCGATAACTTCCAAGCGTGTGGGTGGCAGTATTATCACCTTGCCAGCAGCTGTCTCGACTTGGCGCTGATCGTTGAGCTCCGTGGAATACTGCACATTCGTTTCACCGGGGGTAGTGACTTGAATACAACCGCTATACTGCCCGGTAAAGGTTTCCTGAGCTTGAGCATTCCCGGTGAGGACGGCTTTATTACTTGGCAGGATAACCGTTTGTTGTGGTTGTAGCGTGATTGTTTGCTCAGCAACAGTTGCCTGTACCGTTGCTTTTGGTGCAGCGATCGCCCCTAAACATATGCTTTCTCCTGGTAACCGGGCAATATCGACCTGTGGTTGGAGTGAGCCAGCCGCAAAGGTTGCCCCTGTAGGAATACTGGCATTACTTTCTGTCCGTGTCACTTTCAGCGTCACTGTTTGGTCGACATATTGTAGCTGAAAAGTATTTTCACCCGGTTCTAAAGGGAAACTTGGTGCGAAGTGCCCCGCCGGCGAGCGCGCGATTGGTTTACCATTCACCAAAACCGACCCGCCTTTTGGTGCCGTCCCAATCAAAAAAATCTGTTTTGCCGTCGTTTCATGATCTGGTCGAGGATACACAACCTGCAGTTGAGTCGGCCCCGGCTTGGATGGGCGATTATTCTGGGCCATCAGGGATGCGCCTGCTGGTAGTGGTGCGATTGCACCTTCGACAAAAGCAGTCCCAATTACGACTGCGCCCCACCAATACCAACCCTTCATATCAAAATCCCACGCGGCTTACTCAAATGTTTAACGACGCACGAATATCTCCACCAAACACGCGATCGCCCCGCCTAGAAACGCGCCAGCTAATACCTGTAGCGGCGTATGCCCCAGGAGCTCTTTGACTCGGATCTCAGTCAGGTGATGATCGCCTTGGAAAAGCTCGCTAATTACTTTATTTAGCAGTTGTGCTTGCTGGCCAGAGGCTTGACGGACTCCGGCAGCATCATACATCACAATAATCGCAAAGACCGTCGTGATTGCGAACTCAACACTGTTCCAACCTTGCGTTGTCCCGACGCCAAAGGCCAAGGCTGTCACCAAAGCCGAATGGGAACTAGGCATTCCGCCCGACTCAGTCATGACCTTGAAGTTAATCCGCCGATATTGCGCTAATTCGACCAGAACTTTGGCACCTTGAGCAATCAGGCAAGCGGCCAGTGCCACCAGTAGGATGCGATTCTCCAAAATACTGGCAAAAGAAGGCATGGTCATATCTCAAACGGTTACAGCCTTACAGCGTACAAGGTGACGGACGTTCCGCAAAGCCCTGTCTAGTTCTTGCGGGCCGCAATATAGTCGGCGATCGCCATGAGGGGAGCCGATTGCTCCCCGTAAACAGCGACAATTGCCTTGGCTTCGTCCACGAGCGTATCGGCATGACGACGTGATTCTTCGATCCCCCAGAGTTTTGGATAGGTCAGTTTCTCAGCGGCTAAGTCCTTACCCGCCGACTTACCGAGTTCTTCAGTCGTCGCCGTGATATCAAGAATGTCATCGACAATCTGGAAGGCCAGACCAATATTCTTGGAATATTTCAGCAGGTTCGCTTGGTCCGTCGCAGTCGCCCCAGCTAGGATGGCCCCACTCAGCACGGAAACCTCAAGCAAGGCAGATGTTTTATGATTATGGATGTAGGTAAGGGTATCGCTCGTCATATCCGCTTGGCCTTCCGACATCAGATCGACAACCTGACCACAGACGAGTTTGTGAAAGGCTTGGCCAAGTTGAATCACCACTTGTAAGACTCGATCAACTGGGACGTTTTGGGTTTCGCGCGCAACATATTCAAAGGCATAGGCCAGTAGACCATCACCAGCGAGAATTGCCACGGCTTCGCCGTAGACTTTGTGGTTTGTTGGTTTGCCCCGGCGAAAATCATCGTTATCCATCGATGGCAAATCATCATGGATCAGCGACATTGTATGCACCATTTCTAGGGCACAGGCAGTCGGCATTGCCGCAGTAATACTACCCCCCATCATCTCCGTCGTTGCCAGACAGAGAATCGGCCGCAGCCGTTTTCCACCTGCCATCAGCGAATAGCGCATCGACTCATAGACCGTTTCTGGATAAGCCACGGTAAGGCAATGATCAAGGGCCGTCTCGACCAATGACTGCTTTTCGGCTAAATACGCCTTGAGATCAAACTTTTCACCAGTGACTACCATTAAACCGCCTCCGAATTAAAACCAAACCCAACGCACTACGATCGATATTAAACGGCTTTGTTAAGCAATGTATCGTAACTCTTAGATTTCACCTAACCTCCGGCTATAGCTTAATACCGTATTCTGCAGCAGCATCGCAACCGTCATTTGGCCAACACCACCGGGTACAGGTGTAATGTAGCTCGCGATCGGCTGCACCGCATCAAAGTCAACATCACCGACCAGACGGCCTTTGCCGTCCTGCGTGCTGACGCGATTAATCCCCACATCGATCACCACAGCACCTGATTTGACCATATCAGCTGTCACTAAATTTGGCCGACCGACCGCCGCCACCAGAATATCGGCTTCCCGAGCAACTGCGGCTAAATCCGGTGTCCGGGAATGGGCGATCGTCACCGTTGCATTTGCTTCTAGGAGCATTAATGCCAAAGGCTTACCCACCAGAATACTGCGACCAATGACGACGGCTTTTTTGCCCGCCGGGGAAATGTCATAGGCTTTGAGCATCTGCATAACACCAGCAGGGGTGCAACTGCGTAGGCCCAATTCGCCCCGAACCAATCGCCCTAAATTATCGGGATGGAGGCCATCGGCATCTTTGTCAGGCGCGATCGCCAGCAATAATTGGGTCGCATCGAGCCGATCACCTGGTAACGGTAACTGCACAAGAATGCCATCCACTCGATCGTCTTGATTGAGTGTGGCGATCGTCTTCTCCAGCTCCGCTTGCGTCACATCCGCCGTGAAGTGCTTACCGAAGGAAACAATACCGACCTTTTCACAAGCACGTTCTTTATTTCTGACATAGGCGGCACTAGCGGGATTCTCACCCACCATCAAAACGGCCAGCCCTGGAGGACGGCCATATTTGGCTTGCAATTCTTGGACTTGGGCAGTCATCTCGGCATACATTTGCTGCGCGAGTGCCTTCCCATCGAGCAGTTTAGCGGGCATAAAACAGTCGAAGCCTTTCCCCGATGCAAAAGATCTCTACTAGTCTCGCAGATTCAGTTCCTCCAATTCACAATGTTGAGCGGAAATTTCAGGTTTCGCAATGTAAAGTTGGCCGGAGCGTACACGCGCATTAGAAAAAGCCATGGCGCGTCTCCGAGAAATGGCTCGGGCTGTCAATGCATTAGTTGTTCGGAATAAGAAAAGTCTGGAGCATCCCAAAATCTACAGCTACACTAGGCCATAAGTCTTCTGTTGCTACTCAGGGTATCCAGTATGGGTTCTCTATATCGTCACGTTTCACTATCGCTGTTAGGTTGGGGCTTATGGTTCAATATCAGTGCTTGCAGTAGTCGTACAACTCCAGGCGCATCTTTTATGGATCCAAGGCCGGCAACTAAAATCGCTCGCCTGGGACAGAAGTCGGAGGGTACGACGGTGGTCGTGGAGGGTAAAGTCCGCGCAATTGCACCACTGGTGGAGCAATCTGTGTACGAAGTCGAGGACAAGTCCGGCACCATTTGGGTATTAACCGATGACAGTCCGCCCCCGCAAAACGCTCAAGTTAAGGTGCATGGTGTGATTCGATCGAGCAATGGTGAGCGCTACCTGGCTCAGAAATAAATTGAGTCGGCTTGAGCTATCCACATTATCCAGTTTTAGCGATCGTCATCAATACGCAAATATCATGGGAAAGGGGCCAGTTGAAGTCGCCATTTGTATTCTGCATCAAAGCGATCAATTTTTGATGCAGTTGCGCGATAACGATCCACGGATTCTCTATCCCGGTTATTGGGCTTTGTTTGGCGGCCATATCGAGCCAGGCGAGTCACCGGAAGTGGCAGTGGTGCGTGAAGTAATGGAAGAAGTCAGCTACGCGTTACCGTCGTTTGAGAAGTTTGGCATCTATCGTGATACGAAAGTGATGCGTCATGTTTTCCACGCGCCATTAAACGTGGGGCTGGAACAGTTAGTTTTGGGTGAAGGTTGGGATATGGGCCTGTTGTCGATCGAACAGATTCGATTGGGTCAGCATTACTCCAAAGCAGCGCAGCAAGTACGCCCCGTCGGACCAGTGCATCAACAAATTTTGACGGAGTTTGCGGCAGGACGGTCCGCTCAGTAGGATTGCTTGATCAGCCGTGTGCACCGCGCATAATTCATGCTTACTGATGGCAACTGAACGTCAACCAAAAACGCTTCAAGTCAAAGCTAGTATTCATGGAGCGCATCTGCTTCAGCCTCAACCCTAGTAGCCCATTATAAAGAAAGAAAGAAAGTTGCAATCGAGTTTTATGAAATTTCAGGATTTACTCAATCGCCAGCGGGACGTAATATCAACCCTCAAGGGATTAGTCACCCTAGTACGCGACCCAGAACAAACGGATTCGGTTTACGACGTTGAGGATGGGTTAAAAAACATTGAAGCGACACGTTTGGCAGTCGAGTACGCGAAGTCTCAGCCCGGCGTGGCACCACTCTTTGCCGATCGCTGATCTGGCGCCTTCCCCGGATATGACGGCGTTACTCCAGTTACCGTCGGCGTCTTTAGGCCACATCTATGCCAGCTACATTACCAGTGCCGGGTTTGATCCCGACTTTTATCGTAAAGGTGCCGTCACTGACGATATTACTTATTTCTTGATGCGCATGCGGCAGACCCATGATGTTTGGCACATCGTGACCAACTTCGGCGTTGACGTCAAGGGAGAATTGGGACTGAAAGCCTTTGAACTCGCACAAACTCGTCGGCCACTGGCGGCGATGCTAGTGGCCGGCGGCGTGATTGAAACACTGCTCAAAAACCCTGCGGATATGGATGCATTACTTGATCATATTGCGATGGGATATCGCATGGGGACTCAGACACAACCCCTATTGGCCCAAAAATGGGAAGCGAATTGGGCACAACCCTTGGCAGAATGGCGATCGCAATTGGGAATTGAAGTGAATTAAGGCAAAAGGCTTTAACTCGCCAGCCGCAGCGCGTGAACCGCCATATTAGCAATGGCTGGCTGAAGATATCCCAACCGCTGCTCGCCGATCAATAATCGCTGATCATTGCCACAAACCTTTACAATAGATAACATTTGCTTCACGCTATCGTCTTCAGCCACTAGCCCAACCAAACGTCAAATCGCCTAACCATCCGGAGCCAAACCCAATGCTGCGCCTAGAAAATATCAGTAAGATTTACCCGACTGGCGAAGTCCTCAAAGACGTCACCTGGGAAGTCAAAACCGGCGATCGCATTGGTCTCGTAGGCGTCAATGGCGCAGGCAAGTCTACCCAGCTGAAGATTATCATGGGCGAAGTCGAGCCCACCGCTGGACAAGTTGTGCGCCCCAGCAGCTTACATATCGGTTATCTCAACCAAGAATTTGACATTGACGAAACCCGCACCGTCAAGGATGAACTTTGGCGCGCCTTTGGTGAAGCGAATCAAGTCCACAAAGCCCTCCACGATGTAACCGAAGCAATGGGCACTGCCGAAGGTGACGAACTGGACAAGCTGCTACACAAAATGGACAAGTACCAACGGCAATTTGAAGCACTGGACGGTTATGGTCTCGAAACCCGCATCGAAAAGCTGATGCCCGAACTCGGATTCAGCGCCGAGGATGGTGAAAAATCCGTCACCACCTTCAGCGGTGGCTGGCAAATGCGGATGAACCTCGGTAAAATCCTGCTCCAGTCCCCCGACTTACTCCTACTTGATGAGCCGACCAACCACCTCGATCTCGAAACAATTGAGTGGTTAGAAACCTATCTCAAAGACTTGAATACGCCGATGGTGATTGTCTCCCACGATCGGGAATTTCTGGATCGACTCTGCACCCAAATCGTCGAAACCGAGCGCGGTATCTCTAGCACCTATCTTGGTAACTACTCCCGTTATCTCGAACAAAAATCGGAAAACAAAGCCTCCCAGCAAGCCACCTTTGATCGACAGCAAAAAGAAGTTGCCAAACAACAAGAATTCGTCGAGCGCTTCCGCGCCAGTGCGAACCGCAGTACCCAAGCGAAAAGCCGCGAAAAGCAACTTGAAAAACTGGAACTCGTCGATGCACCAATTTCCGACGTACGTACCCTAAAATTCCGGTTTCCAGAGCCACCCCGCAGCGGTCGGGTAATCGCCGAGATTCAGGATATGACCCATACCTACGGCGAAAAAATTCTCTTCCTCGGTGCCGAGTTGCTAATTGAACGCGGCGACAAAATCGCGATCGTTGGTCCCAATGGAGCGGGAAAATCCACACTGCTACGCATGCTCATGGGCATGGAAACCCCCGAAGAAGGCACGATCAAACTCGGCGACCACAACGTCATTCCCAGCTACTTTGAGCAAAACCAAGCGGAAGCGCTCGACCTCGACAAAACCGTGATGGAAACCATCCACGACGAAGTCCCCGATTGGGATAACCAAGAAGTCCGCACCTTACTCGGTCAATTTCTCTTCAGCGGCGAAACGGTATTCAAACCCGTCGGGGCGCTCAGTGGGGGCGAAAAAGCCCGTGTTGCTCTCGCTAAAATGCTGCTACACCCCGCCAACCTACTGATCCTCGACGAGCCCACTAACCACCTCGATATTCCGGCGAAAGAAATGATCGAAGACGCGATCGCCAACTACGAAGGCAGCGTCATGATTGTCTCCCACGATCGCTACTTCATCTCGCGCACGGCCACCAAAATCGTGGAAATCCGCGATGGTGAACTCCGCCTATACCGGGGCGACTTCAAGTACTATCTCGATAAGGTGGCCGAGGAAGAAGAAAAGACCAAGCTGGCCGTGATCGAAGCGGAAAAAGCCGCCAAAGTTGCCGCAAAACGCCAAAAACAAAAGGACAAGGAACAGAGCCGCAAGCAGAAGAAAGCTTCCTAGTGGAGGTCACTTTGGCACAGTTGCAGCGAGTGGTCGTGGCTCCCGAGCAAATTAAGCACGGCACGATCCATCTAGAAACAGCACAGGCTCATTATCTCCAACGCGTTCTGCGACTTAAAACCGGTGATCGGTTCATGGCGATGGATGGTCAAGGTCAAACCTGGATCGCCACGATTGATGGCACAGTTGCAAAAATCATTACCCCCATAGAAGTCAATTCAGAGTTGCCGCATCCAGTCACCCTGGCGATCGCGCTGCCAAAAGGCAGTGGTTTTGATGATGTCGTGCGACAGGTGACGGAGTTAGGTGTAACGCAGATTGTGCCAATCATCAGTGAGCGCACCTTGCTGCAACCCAATGCGAAAAAACAAGGGCGGTGGCAGAAGATCGCGCAAGAGGCCGCGGAACAGTCAGAGCGGGCGATCGTGCCAATGATCGCTGCACCAATCACCTGGAAACAATATCTCCAAACTGAGTCAAGCGGTAGAAATCGGTTTCTGTGCTGGGAGCGGGGTGACTCGCCACCTTTGTTCGACGTCCTACCCCAACAAGGTGAAATTGAACTGGCCATTGGCCCAGAAGGCGGATGGACAACAGCCGAGGTCAAACTCGCCATCGCTACCGGTTATCATCCCGTTTCACTCGGTAAGCGGATTTTGCGCGCCGTCACGGCTTCGGTAGCGGTGATGGCGATCGTGTCTGCTTGGCAGGAACGCGCTATGTAAACCGATGAAATCCGGGATTGCCGTTCCGACTGGATTACTCGATCGGTGATCAACGTTTAGCGTGGCCGTTTTAATCGACGCAGTCGATCGGAATAGCTCCGGATCACCTCTAGGGCGAACATGGGAGTCTGTTGTACCGCAAAGAAAAAGTGCTGCCGATTGAGAAACACTAAGCGACAGTCGGTTTTGGCGATCGCCGTTTCATAGCGTTTGTGATCTTCGTGCACTAATGCCCCTTCACCGAAGACATCGCCTTGCAGAATCGTTTCCACGACTTTGCCATCTACGCACAGCTCGACCTCACCCTCGACAATGCCATACATCATTTCTCCCGATTCGCCAGCGGTAAATATCGTTTCCCCAGAACTAAAAGTTTGTGGAGAAGATTGACTCTGATAAAGTTCAACTGTCTTGACTGGCTCTAACACAACTAGTTCTTACTTAAAATTTTGCTATAGACATTGTCAATCATTTCCCACTGGCTGGTTCACAGGATTCAGCTTCTAGATTTGCGGGTTCGTGGTGTTTAGCAATGCTCGATGAACTGCTGCAAGGTAAACCACATCCATGGCAGCATAGTGGAGTTGGTTAGGCGTGAGCGCACGTTGGCCCCAATCACTACTCTGAGACTCAGCGTCAACGTCGGTGAATTGACAGAGTTCGGCGGCCAGGGTTTTGAGTTTAAGATTGCTGGTCCGGAGGCTGGCTTTGCCGATACGACGGGCTAGTTTGAGCGTACAGCTGACATTTTGGGCTTGATGTTGACCGAGATAGCGCAAATCAAAACTGGCATTGTGAAAGACCTTTTCGATCGCCGGATTGAACATAATACGCTGGATAAAGTACTGCGCAGCATCTAGCTGCTGGAGTACGTCGAGCACATAGGATTCACAACCTGTACGATCGTCGGGCTGGGCTAAGACTTGAATTAAGGAAAGTCTGGGATTCGGCGTCTGCCAATCGGCAATCTCAGTGTCCACCCACAAAACTTTGGCTGTACTCCAACTATCGATCGCGGTACGGATATGATTTGGGTGCGTCAGGTAATGCATTGCTATGAAAAAGTGATCGCGCTGAGCGGATTCTATGGCTGAGCCTATTTATAATAGCCACCAATCCTACGAATAATCGGCATCACTTTTCAAATTTGGGTGCTGTCTACAGCGACGAGAAACTGTTCAAAACATGAGCCGTTCAAAACATGGGCAATGACAATGGGCGTTCATGAAAATATTACAGCCACCGTCCGGCAGTCAATGCTAATAGGCCGCGATCGATTCAACATACAGTGAAAACTCGCCCGGCTTAAATTTTGGATTCAGTGCTCGATCGTATTCAAATTTGCTCAACATCAACTGCATCGATCGCACTTGCTGCGGGTTGAGCTTGACATCATCGGGCAGCGTTTTGGCCCGCACGACACCCCGCATTTGGCTAAACGGTACCTTCACGGTAATCCACTCATTTTCCACTGTGTCGAAAGAATAGGAAAAGGCGACGCTATCCCAACCCGCATCAGTCCGGATAAAAAACTTGTAACGCTGACCATCACCTTTGACGCGCAGCTTGATACCGGAGGCCTGGGATAAGTCCAGTGGCGGCTCAAAATTGCGGGTGCGCACCGAAGCAAACCCACCAGAGTTGGCAGTCGATACATTACCAGTGAACCATGCACCTTCAGGCGATCGGATAATGCGGCTGTTGCTAACACCACCCATTACTACATCATCGACGGCCCCCCAAGTATCACTCAAGTCCGTAATTAGCGGAAAATTGAACAAGACAGTCTCACCATTGGCTTGCATTTGTGCAGAAGGCTGCGGGGGCGGAACATTCGGTTGAAACATTTTTTGTATCCAGCTAACAACAGGAATTTCCTCAAAATAGGCCAAAGTTTGGACAAAACGGCCCAGATCCCAGTTTTGACGTGGCTCGCTCATCGGTGATGTCCTGATTGCCTAATTAAGCTCATGGTATTTTCGTCGGTGCCACACAACTTGATGGCGGTACCGCGTTCGATCAATCGCAACTAAATCTATCTTAGGTTGAAGTCAGCGAAGTGTCCTGGCGATTAAACTAGGTTGGCAGTCAAGCAAGTATTGGCAATCAAGCACCATCAGCTTCTAGCATTAACATGACGGCTTGGCCTGAATCGGCTAGCTGGAAAATGCTACGGTCAGAATATCGCAAGCAATAACGCATCAGTCCAATCGCTGTTATTTTTTAGTTCATCTCAGGGTAGGAAGTATCTATGCTGAAGCAAAATCAGGCATCGATCGTCGCATTAGCCCTACTAATACTGCTGGCTAACGCCTCCCAGAATGGACCGTGGCGACTGAAGTGGGCACATCTGGCACCCGCTCAGGCGCTAACCGACGCGGCGCAAAGTCAATTGACTGTGGCCCAGTCAGCCACTGCGGCTAAAACCATTCAGCTCGCAGTTTCCGATGTCACAGCGGCCTTAGGTCAGAAGCTGCAGCAGGGCTTTGAACAACGTCAATCTCAAACACCGGTCAAAATCACTTCAACCAATACAAATGCAGCCCTACAGTCGGTGGCTGCTGGCCGTGCTGATGTGGCGGTGATTGGCCGACCACTAACCGCTGCAGAATGGGGGCAAGGCCTCGTGGCGCAAACAATCGGACGCCAGAAAATCGCCATCATTATCAGTGCCACAAATCCCTTTGCCGGCACCTTAAGTAATGAACAATTGGCGCAGATTTGGAGTGGCAAAATTCGGAATTGGTCAGTCCTTGGTGGACCCGATCGAGCCATTCGAGTCATTGATCAAACGGCTGATAGTGATACGCGTCGAGCCCTCGCTGGCTATTCAGTTTTTCAAGCAGCGGTGGCACAACCCAGCCAGAGTGCAGTAACACTTAAAAACAATCGCATTGAATCGATCGCAGCACAGCTGGGCAACGATGGTATTGCCTATGTCGTAGTTGATCAAATACAGGCCCGATCGGACCTGAAGCAGGTGTCGTTGTACGGGGTACTACCCGATGATCCACGCTATGCGATCTCACAGCCCTTAAGCTACGTATACGAGGGACCCACGCCCAACGCGGCAGTCAAAGCATTCCTCGATTACGCGACCGGGAGCGAGGGGCAAGCACTTGCCCAAATTTCAACGGGTAAGGTGCCGCCCAAGACAGCTGAAAACGCAGTGCAGCCGGAGCAGGGTTCTGGCGATCGCGACCCTAATCGCCAAGCCCAAACCCAAAAATCGCAAAATCGCAATACAGATTCCCGCAACCGCGCCCTGCCCAGTAGTTGGCCTTGGCTGCTACTAGCCCTAATCGGGGCGTTCTGGTTGGGGGCTTGGCTCAAGCGGAAAAGACGATCGGCTAGCCAGCTGACCGATCAGCACTCTACCGCACTCGAGTCCGATGCATCCGTTCCACCCGCTACGCCGATGCCGATAACAACGCCCCCAACGCCCGCAGCAACCGTTGCCGGAATTCGGCCAGTCACCATGGGCCGATCAGGTATCGCAATTCATCAAGCGCCCAGTCGCTTGATTCTGGTGCCACGGGATTGTCACCATGCCTATGCATACTGGGAGATTAACCAGAAGCAACAGAGCCAACTTCAGGAAAATGGTGGTCAAAGCCTAAAACTCCGCCTCTATAGCACCAGTCCTCGGCAAATTCGCAATCTCATCCAAGAGTTCGATTGTGCGGAAAACGAACCGGACTGTCAGATCCCGATCGCCTTAGATAACTGCGACTACTATGTGGAGCTGGGGTATCTTACGGCATATGGTAAATGGCTAAAGCTCGCGACATCGGCACCGGTCAGGGTACCCGCTTGTGATGAATTCATGGCCCCCACTGGGAAACAAACGCCCACTAGGAAAGATCAGCCAGCAAAAACCCCGGCTGAATTCCTACACGATCAGCCGCCCGCTACAACGCCGATAGCCCAAGTAGAAACAGATTCGATCGTGCAGGAACATATGCCATCAGCAACTGCGAGCGATCACCAGATTCATCTAGTCTCCCGTGGGGAATCATCGGCTTACGCCTACTGGGAAATTTCTCAGTCGCAATCCCCAGCTGCCGCGATCACACAACCGCAATACCTGCGACTCTATGATGTGACTGATACGCCAGCAAATGCGCCATCACCTGCCTATCAGCAGTTCGCCTGCCATCCCACAACCCGGGATATGCATCTCGCCATTCCGGTCCAGGGGCGCAATTATGTGGTGGAAATTGGCTACATCAATGCAGCGGGGCAATGGATGACATTAGCACGATCACTAAATACCTATGTGGGACCGACTGGGCCATTTGCGGTGAATTATCCCACCAGTGAGGCAGCTGAGTGAGTGGGTATTCGCCATTTTCGGCGCACTCACATCATGCTGGCCAATCCGATCGCGGAACATCGCCGAACTACGCGATTAATGCTGAAGGCTGGGGCGTCAATGCCGGTGCGATGGCACCAAACCGGCGATCGCGCTTTTGGAAAGCCAGCAGGGCTTTGTGAAATTCCGCGCGATCGAATTCCGGCCAATGGGCATCGGTGAAATACATTTCGGTATAGGCGAGTTGCCAAAGTAAGAAGTTGCTGAGCCGCTGTTCGCCACTAGTGCGGATCAGCAGATCGGGGTCACAGCTACCCGTGGTATCAAGGTGACGTGCTAATAGTTCTTCGGTGATCGCTGCGGGGGCCAACTCTCCGCAGGCGATGGCGATAGCGATTTGTCGGCAAGCGTGGGTGATTTCGCTGCGGCTGCCGTAGTTGATCGCCACATTAAATTCAATGGCTTGATTGTGCGCTGTTTCGGCAGTGGAACGTTCGATCGCTCGTTGCAGGGCTGGGTGAAGTGTGACTCGATCGCCCAGAAACCTGATCCGTACCCCCGCTTGATGCATTTCAGCGAGTTCTTTACGCAACATTCGTTCAAACATGATCATCAAGCAATCGACTTCCGCATGCGGCCGCTGCCAGTTTTCCGTAGAAAAGGCATAGACGGTGAGCGCGCCGATCCCCCAGTCTTTACAGCAGCGCAGCAATTGCTTCAGCGTGTTGGCTCCCTGGCGATGTCCCGCAACTCGGGGCAAGCCCTGCTGCGCGGCCCAGCGGCCATTGCCGTCCATGATGATCGCGACATGTCGGGGTAATCGCTGTGGGTCGAGATCAAATGGTAGATCTTTGAGGATTGATTTTGTCATGGTTTAGGACGTTGATTGGGTGATGAAGATCAATTAAATACGATGAAGCGAGCCGTTATTCGCTGAGGTTGTTGGGTCTTGTTGGATCAAAGATCGAGCGGCTGTTGTGACGGACTAGATGCTGACTAAGCCGATACAACTTGGTCCAGGCTCGCCCAAGCATGTGCATAAGTACTCGGGCGTGAGCTGGCGATGCCATTGCAGTAATCGCTGCATAACACGGCCAAAGGTATACATCAGGGTCGTTTGATTTGTAAAAGCCCATTCCGACCAATGCAGCTCCTTGGTCATACGCCACAAGGTATGGAGCAAGCTGCCCTGAATCGCGGGTTCTTGCCACTTTTCTCGCAAGGCGCTAAAGAGGGTCTGCCCCAGTTGGAAGCCGGAGGAATTTGGGTAGGCCCACTGGCCAAACCCCCAAAACTTGGTCATGTGGTTAACTTCGTCGATCAGCAATTCTGCCAGCACTGCCTGTAGCGCGCCAGTGGTATGGGCCATCATCCACAGATAGAGGCAAGCGGCACCATACTCTGTGGCAATTCGATGCAGCCCGTGCCGGTATAAATCTTGGTGCAGATCAACCCCAGGGGTATAGGGCCGGGCCGCGTGCGGTGCGATCGCGCATGTTTGGCCGGCGAGCCGGGTATAAATTTGCATTAGGGCCGGCGTGTGGCGGCGTTCTTCTTTTTCCCAGAGGCCCGGTTCAAGGAGTTTTCCCGTTTCACTGACGCGCCCCCCGACAAACCTGGCCATGGCCGGATGGAACGGTTCTAAATACTGTCGGCTGGCCTGGGTATAGCCGCGAATCGGTGCTTCAGTATTGATCGCCCCGGCCAGAATACGGCAGAAAATGTCGGGGTCAATGCCGATCACCTGGTCCGGGCCGATCGCACTCCAGGTAATCGGTCCCCAGGGGCGCGGCAGCGGCTGTTGCCATTGCTCAGCCAGATCCTCCAGATGGTCTTGCAATCGGTTTAGCGAGAGATAGTGATCAACCAGGTGATTGATCCGGGTTTGCAGTTGCCGAACGTTCAGCTTTGCTGATCGGGGTCCGGCCAAATCGGTGGTAGTGGGCATTGGAACTCCAAAAAGTGATTACTGCCCCTAGCTTAAAAAGTGAGCGCAGAAATGTCGGTCGGACCTTGTCGGATTTGGTGGGGTCTTAAAGGTCGGAAAAAGTCGGGTATTTTGATGCGAAATTCTGCAAGTTGAGACGGTAGGTTTAAATTGAGGTAAATCGCCACAAGCAAATCGCTAGCGTGCAACTAATGGGAATCGATGGTGCGATTGATTTTGCCGATCGGCTGCTCTATGAGAAAACGGGGCAGCATCTAAGCAATTTGCAGTACTGCATTCTGCAACAGGCATGGGGTGGCAAGCCTTACCGGAGCATTGCACGGCTGGCTGGCTACAGCGAAGGCCATGTCAAGGATGTAGCCTCCCACCTGTGGCGGTTATTGTCAGAGGCACTGGGCGAAAGAATTACGAAGGGCAATTGTCGCTCTCGGTTGCGCTACTGGCTGAAACGCGCTGGGCAGAAGGTAGCAATTGTGCCGATGACAATTGTGCCGACGGCAACGGTGACCGCGGCATCAGTAGATCAGTGCAACGATCAGCAGTTTGTCGGTCGGACTGATGCGATCGCCACGATCGCCAATCTAACCGCGCAGGGCCGCCAGATGATCGTGATTCAAGGAGAAGGTGGGATTGGTAAAACCACCCTGGCGCAGCGATATCTCAGCCGGTTTTGATCTGACTCTAGAGCTGCGGATGGCGAAGGAAACTAATCACATCACGCCGGTGGAGCGGGTAGTTGAGGAATGGCTACGGCAGGATTTCCAGACAGAACCGGGCCGCGAATTTGGGGTGACTTTGGGCCGACTGAAGCGGCAGCTAAGCCAACGGCCAGTGGGGATTTTGATCGATAACCTGGAACCCGCCCTTGATCCGCAGGGACAGCTGCTCGAACCCCATCGTCGCTACGTTGAGCTACTCAGTCTGTTGGCTGATCCGCAGGTCCAGGCGACCACCCTAATTACTAGCCGCGATCGGCTATGCGAACCGCGCGTCAAAGTTCACCATTACCGCCTGCCCGGTCTAACTGTTGCCGCTTGGCAGCAATATTTTCAAACCCAGGCGCTCACATTAGCAGCAGCTCCCTTGATTGAACTGCATCAGACCTATGGTGGTAACGCCAAGGCGATGGAGATTGTCTGCGGCACAGTTCAGAGCGACTTTGCTGGGGATCTCGCCGATTATTGGCAGATTCACCAGACCGATCCCTTGGTCGAAACTGATCTGAAGAACCTGATTGTGCACCAAGTCGATCGTCTGCGATCACTCGATCCGATCGCCTATCGCGGCTTTTGTCGGCTCGGCTGCTACCGCTATCAGACAATTCCCGAGCTACCGATCGCGGCGCTCTGTGCCCAACTCTGGGATGTGCCGACCGCTCAGCAGCGGCAGGTGATCGCGTCCTTGCGGAACCGATCGCTGCTGGAAAACCGGCAGGGGGGTTATTGGCTGCATCCCGTCGTCAGGGCGGTGGCGGTCGAACGACTGCATGCCTGTGGTGACTGGCAACTGGCCCACCAAGCCGCTGCCGACTACTGGACTCGCAGTCTACCTCAGGTCGAGACCCTGGATGATGCGCTGCAGGCCCTGGAAGCCTACTATCACTACTGCGATATTCAGGACTATGAAGCGGCGGCAGGTGTGTTGCTCAAAAGTCGTCCTAACCAGTGGCAGCAGCACCTACCCTTAACCAGTAGTCTCTACCGGATGGGATTGCTGCAGCCCGTTATCAGCGCTCTAACGACTATCCTGCCGATGTTAGGGGACAGCTCCCAGCGCTGGGAGCTGAATAATCTTCTGGGCGATGTTTACTGGATTACTGGCCAGATTCGTGCGGCGATCGCCGGTCAGGAGCAGACTCGCGTGGGAACCGGTGCGGCCTTGCAAACAGAACACGATCCCCATACCCAGTACTACCTGACCATGCTGAATGTTGATTCCAGCTTGAGTCTGGGACTTTACCATATTGACTTGTGGGAACTGAAAACAGCGCAGCATTACTTTGAGCAAGTGATTGCACTGGTGGCTCATAGCCCCCATGCGGCTTGGGCCGAAAAAGCGGCGGTGGCGCTGGCGCTGGTCCATTCTTATCAGGGGCATCGATCGGCAGCGAAAGCGTTGGCTGACTCGCTGATTGACACCTTTATCCAGCCAACAACGCCAGAACGATCGGGCCGCTTTGCTTACTTCATTCAGCTACTGGGGCAGACCTATAGCAATCTGGGAGAATGCGATCGGGCGATCGAGCTCTACCACCAGGCAATTACCTTTGCCGAATCCAGTCACTACGTTCAGGTCAAGGCAAAGGCGCTCACCGGCTTGGCGGCAATTTACCGGCAACAATGCCAGCTTGAAACCGCTCAAACTTATCACCAACAGGCGATTGACTTGCTGGAAGCGATTGGAGCCCAGTGCGATCTAGCCGAGGCATACTATCAACTCAGTCTGACCGACATGGCAGGAGCGGCGGCCGAACTGGCCCGATATCACGCCGATCAGGCCATGACCCTGTTCAGACAAATCGAGGCCCCGCGACAAATTCAGAAGGTGGTTGATCACTTCCCGTACTCCCAGCATTGATGTGCGATCGCTGCCAGATGCCATTTTAGCCACAGCATTCAGTTGCCCTAGAATTTGTCGGTTCAGCACGCTGCCTATGGATTCACCGATCGCTGCTGCCATTGCCCCTGCACAAAGGTGTAAAGACAGCGATTTTGCGGTTCGCCTTTAAGTTCAAGATGATCGACTTCTGTCGGCGCCAATCGTAGCAAGCAGAAGTGATCCAAGGGATGATTTGGATCGAGTTCGCCTGCGGCAAAGGCAGACTGATCCGCGCGTACTTGCTTCGGATCAGGCCAGCCAAATTGAGCCCGAGCAGCGTCTGACAGGTTATGCCAAGTCATATGGCGCAGCTTTTGCCATTCAGTATCAGGATTAGTTGCATCAACCACGGCTAACTCACCGGCAAGCCGAAATTGCTCACGGGTCTTGGGAAAATACCAGCACAATTCACCCCAGTTATTGTGATCAATTTGGGTAACTTTTTCGCTGCGGCGATCGGTGATGAATTTGAGGTCATTGCAAGCCGTGGGAATGGCTTGATCGACAAAGCCACGAAAGACGATCGTCCGATTGGCGGGCCGACCATTGGGGCGCAGCGTGGCAAGCTGGGCGTAGCGGGCATACACTAGTGCACGATTACGATGGAGCGCTCGGGAAAGCGGTGATCGCCAAGGTGCGAGGGGCATGGGTGCGCGAGAAATTGATTCGCTCATTCAGCCTTAGTCGCCGAGACTTGCCAAGGCAAATTGCTTTGGTGATTTATTCACTCCAGCAAGGGTGTTCAGTTTCTGCATAAACTCCTGACTAAGCTGCTGGAATGCTCGACCACCGCTACACCGAGGATTGTTCAAAACCACTGGAGTAAAAGAATCGACGGCTTTGGAAACATTAACGTCCATCGGAATGCGTGTGTTGAATAACTTCGCATCACTAAAGTCATCATTCAAGCGACTCATCACCTGGTTATAGTAACGCCCTGTTAACATGTTGCCGGAAAGGGAGAAGACGATCCCCAACATTTCCACCTTCACGGTTGGGTCATTTTTGTGCGCCTCTCGCAATCGCGCAATCCGCCGTTCAAGTAGCTGAATCCCAATCAGCGATAGTGGTTCTGGCTTCGCTGGAATCAAATAAAAATCACTCGCTAGCAGTGCACTACGGGTAATCAAGTTATATCCCGGTGCACAGTCGAGAATGATGATGTCATATTCGGATTCGACCGTTGTGAGCAGACTGCGAATCAAGTTCTTCTCAAACAGATTCCAAACCTCATCGAAGTCCATATTGGCTTCTTGCAGTGATCGACGGTGCAGCATCTCCGAGACGAGATATTCGTCATACAAATCAATGTCGCCGGGCAAGAGGCTCAGCTCCGGCACATTACAGACATAATTGCGAATTGTGTCGCGGGTTTGATTCGGTAGGTCTGGATCAGAAATAATCGCACGATGAATCAGATAGCGTAGCGATCGCTTTTCACCCCGCAGTTTGGCAAAGTCGCCGGGGGGCATTAAGCTCAGGGTCGCGCTAATTTGGGTATCAAGGTCAACAATCAGAACGCGCTTTTTTTGATTCTTCGCCAGAGAGGCCGCCAAATTTACGGACATTGTGGTTTTGCCGACACCACCTTTCATGTTTGTTGTTGCGATAACGAATGCCATGGCTAGCTCCCCGAAGTGACGATGATGCTATTTTGATACAAATCCAGCATTTTGAACGGCCAATCTGGTGTTGATTTTAACTGTGTCATCCGTATTGGCGCGGATAGTTTCCGGCCATCACCAGCGATCGACCGAAATGCTACGCTAGGTAGGCAATATTCCCCCGCTGGTTCTCAACGTGAGTGCTGCTCCCTTTACTGCCGAACGCCTGCTATTTACGCCAGTTCCACCGGACGCGGATGCCATTCCGGTGATTTTTGCGTTCCCGAATGAGTATACGATCGGAATTACTAGCTTGGGGTATCAAGTTGTGTGGTCAACCTTGGCCACCCGTTCCGATGTCGCGATCGCGCGGCTATTTACGGACGGTGAAGAGCCGTTGCCAAACCAGCCAGAATTGTTGGGGTTTTCGGTGTCATGGGAATTGGACTATGTGAATATCCTGGGCATGCTGGAGTCGCTAGATCTGCCGATTTGGGCGAAGCAGCGTCGGGATAACCATCCCTTGGTCTTCGGTGGTGGCCCAGTGCTGACGGCAAATCCGGAGCCCTTTGCGGAGTTCTTTGATGTGATTCTGCTCGGCGATGGGGAGCTGCTGCTGGGGGCGTTTATTGATGCCTATAAGTCAGTGCGTGAGGCTGATCGGGCGACGAAACTGCGCCGCCTAGCGCAGGTGCCGGGGATCTATATTCCCAGTCTGTATGCGGTGACTTACGCGGATGTTGAGGGCCCGATCGCAACGATTCAGCCAGTTGATAACGACATCCCAGCGACGATACAAAAGCAGACCTATCGCGGTAATACGCTTTCGACTTCCACAGTAGTGACGGAAAAGGCGGCGTGGGAAAACATTTATATGGTCGAAGTAGTGCGCAGTTGCCCGGAGATGTGCCGCTTTTGCTTGGCCAGTTATTTGACCTTGCCATTTCGGACGGCGGATTTGGAGTCGTCATTAATTCCGGCGATCGAGCGGGGGTTAACTGTAACCGATCGAATTGGGTTGCTGGGGGCATCGGTGACGCAACATCCAGAATTTGATGCGTTGCTGGATCACTTGAATCAACCGCAATTTGATCATGTGCGCGTGAGTGTGGCTTCGGTGCGCACCAATACCGTCACTGAGAAATTGGCGCAAACGCTCGTGAAACACGACACAAAGTCGATCACGATCGCGGTGGAGAGTGGCAGCGATCGGATTCGACAGGTGATTAATAAGAAACTACAAAATGACGAAATCGCACAGGCGGCGGTGAATGCCAAGGCAGGTGGTTTGAGTAGCTTGAAGCTTTATGGCATGGTCGGCATTCCGAGTGAGACGATCGCCGATGTCGAGCAGACGGCGGCGATGCTCAAGTTACTGAAAAAAGCGGCACCGGGACTACGGCTGACCTGGGGTTGCAGTACCTTTGTGCCGAAGGCGCATACACCGTTTCAGTGGTTGGGGGTGAATCGTGAGGCGGAGAAGCGGCTGAAGTTTTTGCAAAAGCAGTTGCGCCCACAGGGGATTGATTTTCGACCGGAGAGCTATAGCTGGTCAGTGATTCAGACGTTGATTTCGCGGGGCGATCGGCGGTTGGCACCGTTGCTGGAGTTGGTACGGCAGTATGGCGATACGCTGGGCAGCTATCGGCGGGCGTTTAAGGAACTGCGGGGAACGTTGCCAAATCTGGATTTCTATGTGTTTGAGGATTGGGCCCAGGAGCAGGTGTTGCCCTGGGAGCATTTGCAAGGACCATTGCCTAAGGCGACTTTGCAGAAACATTTGGCGCTGGCACAGGCGAGTTTTTCAGGATAGTGGATCCTAATCGATGATTTCTCAGATGGAATAATGTTTGCTTGGGGCGGATTTCGCTATAAAGGAAGCATTATCCACCAACCTTGCTCGAATTGTCTATGGAACCGCTCACATTTACGGCCGCCGCGATCGCCAATCTGGCTTTTCAGAAATTCCTTGAATCCGGTGCGGGTGAACTCGGGAAGAAGTTCACGACGGAGGCGATCGCCAAGATGGACAAACTACGGCAATTGATTTGGCAGAAGATGCAGGGGAAGCCGACGGCAGAAACGGCACTGAAACAAGTTGAGCAAGGCGATACGGCTGAACTAGACCGACTGGTTGCTTACTTGCAAGTGAGCATGGATGACGATCCCAACTTTGCCCAAGAAATTCAGCAATAGCCCAAGAAATTAATTCGGGAAAATCCAAGATAACAGCAGCCAAACCCATGATCAATCGTGACAATGCCAAAGGCTGGCAAACCAGAGTGGAAGGTGGCACTGCCTACATTGGTGAGATTCATCAGTACGGGACCCATCCCAAATCTGAGCAGCGGTAATGATGACTGACCCGATCGCCCAACTCTGTCAGCTCGCACTCCAGCAGCTCCAGGAGCGTCCTGATCTGGAACTGGACCAGCGGGTCAGCGCCTTACAAGCAGCGATCTCGGCAAATTCCGAGCTTTCAGCGACCCTGCAAGCCGATAGTCGTGCGCTCCAGATTAATCAGGGCAATGCCAAAGCCTTTCAAACTCTGGTCACAGGTGGGATTGCCAATATAGGAGGCATTCACCTGAGCAACACCGATGGCGAAACGCTCAAAACGCTTCTAGAAGAATACTTTCGCAGTTCCAAACCAACAGGCACCCCACACAACCTACCCCGCAGTGGTGCCGTTACCTTCGTCGGTCGCAACCAGATCCTCCAGGACCTACACCAGCAGCTCCACCAGTCCGATCGTCTGGCGATTGTTGTTATTCAAGGCATGGGCGGCATCGGCAAAACCGAACTAGCCTTGCAATATGCTTGGCAGCAACAAGCGCAAGGTTATCCCGGTGGGATTGTGTGGATACAAGCACGGCAGGAGATTGGCTTACAGGTCGTGCAATCTGCCCAAACGCAGTTGAACCTAGCAGTCCCCGAGGATAGCGATCTCACAGACCAAGTGCAGTGGTGCTGGCGACATTGGATTGCCGGGGATACGTTGCTGATCTTCGATGATGTTCAGGCTTATGCCGATGTTGAGCCTTGGTTACAAGGACTGGACCCACAATTCAAAGTCCTGTTGACCACCCGACTCACACTCGGTCCATCGGTACGATCGATCAAGCTGCCGGTACTCGATCGCGAGCATTCCCTCGAATTTCTCCGGACGATCGTCCCCGATGGCCGCATCGATACCGAACTCGATGTGCCCCAAGCACTGTGCGAATGGCTCGGTGATTTACCCTTGGGGCTGGAGCTAATCGGACGGTATCTGACGCGCAAGCCTGATTGCAGCCTAGCCAAACTCCAACAACGGTTGGCCGATCGACAGCTTGAAGCAAAGGCATTAAAAACACGCGACCCAGCAATGACCGCTACCTTGGGTGTAGCCGCCGCGTTTGAATTAAGTTGGCAGGAGCTGAGTGCAATAGCACAAACCCTAGCCGCTTTCTTAAGTTTATTTGCCTTAGCCGAATTTCCTTGGCAATGGGTCCAAGACTGCTGGCCCAACTGGAACGAAGAAGAACTGGAAGATACCCGCGATGAACAACTCTTGAGCTTGCATTTATTGCGCCGGACCGGGAACGATCGCTACCAACTGCATCAACTACTACGCGAATTTTTTACCGTTAAACGGCAGCAGATAAACGATCTCAACCCATGGTATGAAACCTTCTCAAAGGTGATTTATGATGCCGCAGAATCCAGTTCTAAGCGGCCCGAGCAATCTCTCTTGGCTGAAACCAGGCTGGTAATGCCGCATCTGCAAGCTGCGATTGCTCACAAAAATACTACAGAATCCCCCTTGGAAGCCGCTTTTGGGATTTTCTGGTTGGCCAACCTCTACTATGCGCAAGGTCGCTACAGCCAGGCGGAACTGCTTTATCAACAAGCCCTAAAGATCCGGCAACGACAATTAGGCGATGACCACCCCGATGTCGCTGGTAGCTTGAATAATCTAGCCAACCTCTACCACGCCGAGGGTCGCTACAGCAAGGCGAAACCTCTCTTGCAACAAGCCCTGGAAATCCGACAACGACAATTAGGCGATGACCATCCCGATGTTGCAACCAGCCTGCATAATTTGGCCGAACTATACCGCGCCCAAGGTTGCTACAGAGAGGCGGAAACGCTCTACCAACAAGCCCGAACAATTATGCAACAACAGGTGGGTAATGATCATCCAAATGTCGCAACCAACCTGAATAATCTGGCCGAACTCTATCGCGCCCAAGGTCGCTACAGCGAAGCGGGAACGCTCTATCAACAAGCGCTGAAAATTCGGCAAGGGCAATTGGGCAAAGACCACCCTGATGTTGCTAGCAGCCTGAATAATCTGGCCTCCCTCTACCAATCTCAAAGTCGCTACAGCGAGGCGGAAACGCTCTATCAACAAGCGCTGAAAATCTGGCAGCAGCATTTGGGTAAATACCACCCCGATGTTGCCAGCAACCTGAATAATCTGGCCTCCCTCTACCAATCTCAAGGCCGCTACAGCGAGGCGGAAACGCTCTATCAACAAGCGCTGAAAATTGTTCAACAGCAACTGGGTGAAGACCATCCATATGTCGCAATAAACCTGAATAATCTAGCCTCCCTCTACCAATCTCAAAGTCGCTACAGCGAGGCGGAAACGCTCCATCAACAAGCGCTGAGAATCAAGCAACAGCAGTTGGGCGAAGACCATCCATCAGTTGCCAGCAGCCTGAATAATTTGGCCAACCTCTACCGCGTTCAAGGTCTCTACAGCGAGGCAGAACCGTTCTATCAACAAGCCCTAGAAATACAGCAACGGCAGCTGGGCAATGATCATCCGAATGTGGCAATCAGTCTGCATAATCTAGCTAATCTCTACCGTGCCCAAGGGCGTTACAGTGAGGCAGAACCGTTGATACAACAAGCCTTAGAAATTGTGCAACAGCAGTTGGGCAACGACCATCCAGATGTCGCAACAAATCTGAATAATCTGGCCAATCTCTACCAAGACCAAGCTCGCTATAGCAATGCGGAACCGCTCTACCAACAAGCGCTAAAAATCCGGCAACAGCAGTTGGGCGAAGACCATCCATTGGTTGCTAGTAGCCTGAATAATCTGGCTTCACTCTACCAAGACCAAGGTCGCTATAGCAATGCGGAACCGCTCTACAGTAGGGCATTAGATATTTATGAAAGTGTTCTGGGTGCCAGCCATCCCACCACTATGATGATTCGCCAGAATTATGCACTTTGTTTGAAGCGCCGGTAACCCCACGACGATCGATGCTCGTTCAAGCGTGGCTTATGCATTAGGAAATACAACTACGAAATCACCCAAGGCCTCATCCCCAAGACAAACCAGAGCATGGCTGATCCAAACCAACAACTCTACGCCATCATCGCCGAGAAACTGCAAACCGAGCCCAATGTCGATCAAGCTCAGTTAGCCGCCTATGTCGAGGCCAGAATTACCGCCGATCCACAGCTAGCAACAGCCTTAGGTCAGCAAATGCTGCAAATCAATCTGGGCGATGCAACCGCCTTTCAAACACTGGTTCAGGGTGGCATCGCCTACATTGGCCCGCAAATACACGTCAACGACACTCAGCTTCAGGCCCTGCTAGAGCAGCTATTACAACGCTTAAAGCCGATCGGCATTGCTCAGAATTTACCCCGCAGTGGGGTCGCGAAGTTTGTCGGGCGGGCCGACGACCTCCAACGCCTGCACATGGAATTGCAGCGGGCGGATCGCCTCACCATCACCGCCATTCAGGGCATGGGTGGCATTGGCAAAACTGAACTGGCCTTGCAGTATGCCAACTATCACTATCAGCAGGGCACCTATCCAGGTGGAATTTGTTGGTTACACGATCGTGATCAGGATGTGGGGACTCAGATTGTGATTTTCGCCCAGGTCATCCTGGGGCTGGAGTTGCCGGATAGTTTGGAATTGCTCGACCAAGTCGCTTACTGCTGGCGCAACTGGCCCGAAGGTGATGTATTGCTGATTATCGATGATGTCACCGATTACGCAGCAGTCAAAGACTATTTGCCGCCACCCGATCCACGTTTTCGCATCCTACTGACAACCCGCCTACATTTAGGCACTTCGATTCAGTCGTTTGAAATTCAGCTTTTGAGCGAAACTGGCTCACTGCAATTATTGGAATCGTTAGTCGGGGCAGAGCGAATTGCCGCCGAACCGGAAACCGTAAAGGCGCTGTGTGAGTGGTTGGGCTACTTGCCCCTAGGCTTGGAACTGGTGGGTCGATATCTAGCTCAGAAGCTGGACCTGTCTCTGGCAAAGCTGCAACAGCGGTTAGAGGGCAAACGGTTAGAAGCCAAGGCCCTGTGTCAGCACCAGGCAGACATGACTGCTGTCCATGAGAGTGCCGCCGCCGCGTTTGAATTAAGTTGGCAGGAGCTGAGTGCGGCAGCGCAAACCTTAGCCACTTTCTTAAGTTTGTTCGCCTTAGCCGAATTTCCTTGGCAATGGGTCCAAAACTGCTGGCCCGACTGGGACGAGGAAGAACTGGAAGATACCCGCGATGAGCAACTCTTGAGCTTACATTTGTTGCGCCGGACCGGGCCCGATCGCTACCAACTGCATCAACTGCTACGCGAATTCTTTACCGCTAAACGGCAACAGATACCCGATCGCGGTGCATGGCATGAAAAGTTCTTGAATGTGATTTGTACCGCCGCAGAATCCAGTTCTGAACGGCCCGAACAATCCCTCTTGGCTGAAACCAGCCTCATCATTCCTCATCTGCAAGCGGCGATTGATCACAGCAATGTCGCCGAATTCCCCTTGGAGTCTGCATGGGGAATCTCATGGCTGGCCGAACTCCACCGTGCTCAAGGCCGCTATAACGAGGCAGAACCGCTATGGCTACAAGCCCTAGAAATTCGGCGACAGGAATTGGGCGAGGACCATTTAAATGTTGCCGACAGCTTGAATAACTTGGCCAATCTCTACCAAGTCCAAGGCCGCTATAGCGAGGCGGAAGTTCTCCATAAACAAGCACTGGAAATTTGGCAACAGAAATTGGGCCAGGACCATTCCGATGTTGCCACCAGCTTGAATAACTTGGCCGAACTCTATCGTATCCAAGGCCGCTATCGCGACGCAGAACCACTCTTCCAACAAGCCTCGAAAATCAGGCAACAGCAGTTAGGCAAGGACCATTCAGATGTTGCCACCAGTTTGCATAACCTTGCTTTACTGTACCAAGCCCAAGGCCGCTATCATGAGGCAGAACCGCTCTTCCAACAAGCCTTGGAAATTTGGCAACGGCAGTTGGGCGAGGACCATCCCCATGTCGCCACCAGTCTGAATAGTCTGGCCGAACTCTACCGTGTCCAAGGCCGATATAACGAGGCGGAACCACTATACCAACAAGCCTTAGAAATCAGACAACGGCAGTTGGGTGACAACCATTCAGATGTTGCTGCCAGCCGGAATAATCTCGCTTTACTTTACCAAGCCCAAGGCCGCTATAACGAGGCGGAACTCCTCCATAAACAAGCCCTGGAAATTTGGCAACGGCAGTTGGGCAAGGACCATCCCAATGTCGCGACTAGCCTGAATAATCTGGCCGAACTCTATCGCGTCCAGGGCCAATACAGTGATGCAGAACGACTCTATCAACAAGCCCTGAAAATTCGTCAAAAACACTTCGGCAAGGAGCATCCAGATGTCGCGACAATCCTAAATAATCTGGCCTTACTCGACCAATCCCAAGGCCAGTACAGCGATGCAGAAGCGCTCCATCAAAAAGCCCTGGGAATTCGGCAACGGCAGTTAGGTGAAGCGCATTCAGATGTTGCCGCCAGCTTGAATAACTTGGCCGAACTCTATCGTCTCCAGGGCCGCTATAGCAATGCGGAACCGCTCTACAGTAGGGCATTAGATATTTATGAAAGTGTTCTGGGTGCCAGCCATCCCACCACTATGATGGTTCGCCAGAATTATGCAAATTGTTTAAAGCGTGGGTAAACCTATAACGATCGTACAATTATGCCACTGACAAAATTACGACGGCGAATCGTTGGCCGATCGCGATTTTCCCAAGACTACCCAAATTCAACGCCATATCTATCTCCCAAAACGACGGCAAACCTTGAACGTTGAAGAGGTGCGCACGTTGATGCACCGGCTGGGCTTACTCGCTTCAGCAACGCCATCACTCTCAGCTTTAGCCGCACGTTGAAAGTGGTTGGCCGATTATCGCACACCCCAGAAATGCCCCGAAACAGGGCTACTAGGAAGAGCGTAAGAAAATCAATACGCGTAACATACCAGCTGAGGTGCGGCTACAATATTTTGTGGATTAGCGTAATCTGATTCATGGGCGGGCTTCATTAGCTTATTCTTATTCTGATAAAACTCCCTCCCTCCAAACATTTCCAGCCTTTTGTCTCGGATTGAGTTAAATGATAACTGCTTTGACCTGTATTAAAAACTATTGGATTTTTCTTACACTCGTTACTTTAACAGCCATTACAGCATTGTCTCTCTGGCCGCTAGAAATATTACCGGATGCACCTGGTAGTGATAAGACTCACCACTTAATTGCGTATGCGGCTCTGATGTTTCCTACAGCTTTGCGTAAACCAAAACATTGGAAGTTAGTTGGTTTATCGTTTATTACCTATAGCGGCATGATCGAGCTATTGCAGCCATACGTCAATCGTTATGGAGAGTGGTTAGATATGGCTGCAAATACGGCTGGAGTAGTATGTGGTCTGGTGATTGCGAAGTTGATACTTTACCTTTTCCCAACCATTTCAAATCGCTCTAAGTGATTGTCAGGATAATATTGTATTAGACATGCGCTGTAAGGCTTTAAGTTAATCTCGAAACAATAGTTACGAACTTGTAAATATAGGTTTCACCAAGCAATGATCTAACTTGCTTTCTAACATTGTGAATAAACTCAAGGAAACCCCGGTACAAGGGCAGTTTCTCCTGAGAAATCCCCCCGATAGGGCACGCAGCCAAGCGCACAGCAACGACCTAAATGAGTAAAATGAAGGGGTCAATATGGATTTGTCTTGCTTATCATGGTCGCTATACCGTCGGGATTTACGGCTCAAGAGTATCTTGCACTTGAGCATAAGAATACAGTTCGCCATGAATATCGACGTGGTCTAGTTTACGCAATGGCTGGCGGTAGCAGCGATCATAGCCGTTTGAGTATTAACTTGCTAACAGCACTCAATCTCTATCTGCGTGATGGTGAATGCCAGTTTTTCTCAGGTGATGTCAAAGTCAATTATGCAGAAGATTTCTTTTATTATCCCGATGCTTTTGTTACCTGTGATGACAGAGACCGGGAGGATCGATATGTTAAACGTTACCCTAAGTTAATTGCAGAAGTACTATCCCCCTCAACCGAACAATTCGACAAAACAGACAAGTTTGAGGATTATAAGGCTATAGGGTCCTTTCAAGAGTACGTTCTCATTTCGCAAGACCAGATTCAGGTTGAATGCCGACGTCGCACCAAGAAGGATGATTTACAAGAATGGGAAACAGAGACTTACGGTAAGGGCGATCACGTTGTTTTGAAAAGCATCGGATTAGAAATTGCCATCGAGGAGTTATACCTGGGTGTTGGTCTTAGCTAACAATGAACGAACGCCTCGGATAGGGCTAAGCAGGCGATCGCTCAGTGGCTGATCAAGAATCCCCCAATTAGCTCACCACTACCATCACAGTAATTTTCATCTTTCGATCGATGAGGACAATTTCGCTTTCGGTGTGCTGTAACTGCAACAACCATCGCGAACAGACAAGCGAAGGAATGAAATTGCATCGTTCATGTAAGTGTAAGCAGAGCCGCAAATAAATTTGCTAAACTAGCAGAAATCTTGTAACGCTGATGTCATGGACGATCGACCGCAGTCACGCCGAATTTTGATGCTCGAACCAGATGCCCAACAAGCCCAGCAACTGGCCGCCGGATTTTCAGAATGAAACCACATCAGAGATAATCACGATCGCGCAGCCCGAGCAAGCATTGGAGTTTCTCCAGCAAAAAGGGGAGTTCATCGACGCCGTGCGGCCCGACTTAATCCTGTTGAGTTTTCTCCCGGCCCAAAGTCAGGCAATCTTGCAACTGGTTAAAGGCGATCGACAACTGCGCCAAATTCCCGTGATTTTGCTCAATCAAACAGATGATGCCCGAGTTGTATTAGATAGCTACATCGCCCAGGGCAATTGCTATGTTTTGAAGTCAGCCCGAGGTGACGACCTCACAGCATTAGCCCAACGCATCGAATCGTTTTGGTTAGGAATTGTGACACTACCACAGCATTAGGCGATCGAGACAATCGGTTTTGTCAGGTTTTGTGTGCAAATGTGAGGCGATGTCAGCTGCCGATAAGTTTTGCGTCATGGAAGGGTGGGGTGGCCTGGTGGATTCGCCGCCAATCGCGCATTTATGATTCGTCGCAATTCTGGTCCAAAAGGATGCATTTAACTGATCCCCCAGTTGAAGTCAGGCAAGGCAAAATCGACATTAACATCGCCAGCCAAATCAAATATGGCATTGACCTTTAGATTTATTTAATAATTCACACCTAGCACCACTAAATTGTCTTAGGCTACGCTCATTGGTGTGCGACTATTCATTCGCCCCTATCCTCATAACGCCACAGTATTTGATCACTTCATCTAGGCGAGGGTCGCGCACAATATTCTAAGGAGAGCCATTATGGTGGGTTTGAGTTTGACAACCTCGGATGTCAATATCAGTCGATTGAAGCAGCCTGCGATCCATAGTCTGACGGAAATACAGGCCCACGGTGTATTGTTGGTTTTGCAAGAGCCGGATTTGAAGATTTTGCAGGTGAGCCGCAATACGCGGAAATTCTTTGGGCTTGAGCCAGATGAAGTACTGAATTTAGGAATTGAGCGGCTATTTGATAGCTTTCAACTCGATCAGCTGCGCGAAGGGCTGTCGCGGGAAAATTTGGAATTGATGAACCCGACCAAGGTATGGGTGCGCAAACATGGGGATGATTACAGCGTGTTTGACGCGATCGCCCATCGCAATCGTGACGGCCTGCTGGTGCTGGAGCTAGAACCGGCGATGATTCAGGACGATATCCCCTTTCTAAGTTTCTATCATTTAGCCCGAACTTCAATTAACCAGCTCCAGACGACGACTAACCTGCGGGAATTTTGTCAGATCATTGTGCAAGAAGTGCGGCGGGTGACGGGTTTCGATCGCGTCATGCTGTATAAGTTTGATGATGACGGTCATGGTGAAGTGGTGGCCGAAGAGAAGATTGATGAATTAGAGCCCTATTGCGGTTTACATTATCCCGAATCAGATATTCCCCAACCGGCCCGGCAGATGTTCCTGTCTAACTGGATTCGGGTGATTCCGGATACGAGTGCCAAGGCAATCCCGTTATTTCCCCGCAAGAATCCTCAAACGGGTCAACCAGTGGATTTGCTGCGATCGATCCTGCGGAGTCCCTATTCCTGTCACACAGACTATTTGCACAATATGGGAGTGGGGGCGTCGCTGACCATTTCCCTGATGAAAGACGACAAACTGTGGGGGTTGATTGCCTGCCATCATTGCACCCCCAAATATGTCCCCTATGAGGTGCGCAAAGCCTGCGAATTCTTGGGCCGCGTCATTTTCGCGGAGATTTCTACTCGCGAAGAGGAAGCCGACTACCATTACCGGATACAACTGGCACAGGTCCAATCGGACCTGTTTGAGTCGATGGCGCAGTCGAGTGACTTTATCGCTGCCCTGACCGAGTATCAGCCGAATTTGCTTGATCTGGCCCAGGCCCAGGGGGCCGCGATCTGTTTCAACGGCAATTGGACGACGATCGGCCAGACCCCGGACGACGACGAACTCAACTATCTGACCCAATGGCTGGCCAAAAATGTGCAGGAGGACGTGTTCTACACCGATTCGCTGCCATTAATCTATTCCGATGCCGAACGGTTTAAAGATACTGCTAGTGGGCTGTTGGCAATTCCGATTTCCAAGCGCAGCTATGTGATGTGGTTCCGACCGGAAGTGATCCAGACCGTCAACTGGGGCGGCGACCCGAACAATGCCTATGAGCTAGACCAGTCTGGGGCAGAGCCGCGCCTCTGCCCCCGCAAGTCCTTTGAACTTTGGAAAGAAACGGTACAGCTCAAATCCCTACCGTGGAAGCCGGTGGAAGTGAAAGCAGTCTTGGAATTGCGCAAAGCGATCGTCAATATCGTGCTACGACAGGCTGAAGAGTTAGCAATTCTCGCCCAAGACTTGGCCCGATCGAATGGTGAGCTGAAGAAATTTGCCTATGTCGCTTCCCATGATTTGCAAGAGCCGCTGAACCAAGTGGCCAACTATGTACAACTACTAGAGATGCGCTACAACGATGCGCTGGATCAAGATGCGAAGGAGTTTATCGACTTTGCGGTTCAGGGTGTTAGCCTGATGCAAACCCTGATTGATGATGTCTTGGTGTATTCCAAGGTGGACTTACAGGGAAGTGAGTGGACCTTGACCAAGATTGAAGATGCGTTGCAACATGCTTTAGGCAATCTGCGTGGCCGGATTTCCGACACGCAAGCCGTGATCGTTGCCGATGCGATGCCATCGATCGTCGCTGATTCCACGCAGTTGATGCAACTATTTCAAAATCTGATTGCCAATGCGATCAAATTCTGTAAACCGAATGAGACACCCCATGTCCATATTGGCGTCGAACGATTGGAGGATGAAT
The DNA here is from genome assembly GCA_963704065.1 of uncultured cyanobacterium. Classification (GTDB taxonomy): domain Bacteria; phylum Cyanobacteriota; class Cyanobacteriia; order Leptolyngbyales; family Leptolyngbyaceae; genus Romeriopsis. The sequence continues at coordinate 41,266 of CAVPGX010000046.1, forward strand.
GGCTATTTTCAGTGCAGGACAATGGGATTGGCCTTGACCCGCAGTTTGCCGATCGAATCTTTGTGATTTTCCAGCGACTGCATACCCGCGATGAATATCCTGGCTCCGGCATGGGATTAGCGATTTGCAAAAAGATTGTCGAGTGCCATCGCGGCCGCATCTGGGTGGAATCCCAAGTGGGTGAGGGGGCCACGTTCAAATTTACGATTCCGGTAGGAGGACGCGATCGCGATGCCAACGGACGGAAACCGCAAAACCATCTTTTTGGTTGAGGATAACCGGGGTGATATTCGGCTGATCCAAGAGGCATTCAAAACCTCTGGGTCAGACTATGAGATCGTGGTGGCACGCGATGGGGTGGAAGCAATGCTGTATTTAAAAAATCTCAGCACCCAACCTGAGCTAGTGTCACCCGATCTAATTTTGTTGGATTTGAATTTACCGAAAAAAGATGGCCGGGAGGTATTGGCCGAGATCAAAGCTGATCCGGCCCTAATGCATATTCCTGTGATTGTTCTCACAACATCGCGTAATGAGGAGGACATTTTCAATAGCTACGACTTGCATGTCAATTGCTACATTTCTAAATCACGCAATTTAAGTGAATTGTTCAAGATTGTGCGGGGGATTGAAGAGTTTTGGTTGGAAATAGCAACGTTACCCTCGATCGAGCCCTCGCTTCCGGGCCAGTAAGAGTTCTGTTAGTGGAAGACAATCTCGCAGAAGGGCGATTTCTGCGAGAACTGCTCAAGGATAAATTACTCAGTCGTTTGGAGCTCTGTCATGTACAGCGTTTGGAGGACGCGTTTAAGGCACTCACTGATCAGACATTCGACGTTATTTTGCTAGATTTGACCCTGCCGGATAGTCAGGGATTAAGTTCGATCGATACGTTGTTAGAGCGGTATCCACATCTGCCGATCGTTGTACTAACAAATACAAATGATGATGAGTTAGCCGTGGAAGCAGTGCGGCATGGCGCGCAGGATTATCTCGTAAAGCGGCAGGTTAATCCCGATGTGCTGGTGCGATCAGTGTGTTATGCGATCGAGCGACAGCAGGCAGCGGAAGCATTGCAAGCCTTGAATGAAAGTTTGGAGCAGCGGGTACAGGCACGAACCGCTGAGTTGGCTGAGGCGAATGAACGGTTGAAGCAGGAAATTACGGAACGACAGCAGCTCGAAGCACAGTTTCTCCGCGCGCAGCGACTCGAAAGCCTGGGCACCTTAGCCACGGGCATTGCCCATGATATGAATAATATCCTGACGCCGATTTTGGCTGTGAGTCAGCTATTGCCACTGAAATTCCCCCAGCTTGATGCCAAGACAAGTAGCCTGCTGCATGTAATGGAAGACAGTGCCCATCGTGGTGCCGCTTTGGTGAAGCAAATTCTTGCCTTTGCCCGTGGGGTAGAGGGCCATCGGACCCCCATAGAAGTGACCAATCTCCTGACCGAGGTGGTGCAGATTTTGCAGCAAACATTGCCAAAGACAATCACAATCACGATCGACCAAACAGCACACCTGGGAATGATTTATGGCGATGTCACACAGCTGCATCAGGTGTTAATGAATCTCTGTGTCAATGCGCGGGATGCCATGCCTAACGGTGGCACATTGGAAATCACCGCTTGGCGACAAACGCTGGATGCGGCAGCAATTCCAATGCATACGGAGGCAAAGCCGGGGGAATATATTGTGATTACGGTGCAGGATACCGGCATGGGGATGCCGCCGGAAGTGCTCGATCGAATCTTTGACCCGTTTTTTACGACTAAGGCGATGGGACAAGGGACAGGGCTGGGGCTTTCAGCGGTGTTGGGGATTATCAAGAGCCATGACGGATTTATTGACGCGCAAAGTGCCGTCGGGCGCGGCACGACCTTTCAACTTTTCTTCCCGGCTTATCAGGTCGAGGCCGTCATCGCCCAGAGAGATGGTGACTTACTCCCCTGTGGACATCAGGAGGTCGTGCTCGTGGTAGATGATGAAACTGCGATTCGCACGATCACGAAAGCGACTTTAGAGAGCTATAACTACCTAGTGCTGATTGCGGAAAGCGGGCGGCAGGCAATTAAACTCTGTCAGAAATACCCGGACCGCATTGATTTCATGTTGATCGACTTGATGATGCCAGAGCTAGATGGCTTTGCCACGATCGACATACTCCAGCAACTGCGACCCGATACACCGGCGATCGCCATGAGTGGGGTGAGTCCGACGGAGTTGGTCCAGCGATCGGAGGCAGCGGGATTTCAACGATTTCTATCGAAGCCGTTTACGACCCAGGAGTTGTTGCAGGCAGCAGCGGCAGTGCTCAACGAGCCGAAAGTTGTGGCACTGCGGTAATCGTTACGAAAGTTTCAAGTCATTCTTACAGATCAGGTGTACCATTAAGCTATAGTGTGACTCGGCGATCGACGATGGCGAAACTGCTGCTGATTGAATCTCCCGGCAAGCTGAAAAAGCTAGCGCAAATTCTCGGCCGGGACTGGATTATCAAGGCCAGTATGGGCCATGTGCGGGAGTTGGCGAATGATGGGGAAGACGCTCTCGGGTTTGATTTACTGGGGGATGAGATTCGCTGTCGGTACGCGGCGCGGGGCAGTCGGGGAAAGCAAGTGTTGTCGGAGTTGCGGCAGGCCGTAAAGCAGGCAGATCAGGTTTACATCGCCACCGACCCCGATCGCGAAGGTGAGACGATCGGTTGGCATTTGCAGCAAGCGCTGAAGCTAAAGAATCCCCATCGCGTCACCTATACAGAGATTACACCCCAGGCCGTGAAGGCCGCGATCGCCAAACCGCGCAAGTTAGATCAGAGTTTGGTGGCTGCGGGACGGGCAAGGGATTGCCTCGATAAACTGGTCGGCTATAAAGGCAGCAAGCACGTTGTTTGGAAGTTGAACAATGGGGCGAAGTCGATGGGGCGGGTGCAGAGTGCGACGTTGCATTTGCTCTGTCAGCGGGAGCGCGAGATTCTGGCGTTTCAGCCCCAGGATTATTGGAGTGTCTGGGTTGAGTATGGTGAAGGGTTCAAGGCGTTTTATCGCGCCAGTGGTAAGCCGAAGGCGGTTCACCCAAAGGAGCCGAGTGATGCGCCGGGGGACAAGCAAGCACCGGAGTCCGATCGAATAACCAGCCAAGCCGAAGCCGATCGGGTGGTGGAAATTGCCCGTACACAGCCGCACCATGTTTTTTCAGTTGAAGGTAAGACGGCCAAACAATCACCGCCGCCGCCTTTTATTACTTCGACATTGCAGCAGGCGGCAGGACAAAAACTGAAGTTCAGCCCGGATAAAACGATGAAGGTGGCGCAGTCGCTCTATGAAGCGGGACACATTACCTATATGCGCACGGATTCGGTGATGTTGGCGGATTCATTTTGCCAAGCGGCGCGATCGTATCTGCAAACCCACGATCCGCAGAATCTGCCAGCCAAGGCCAAACAATATCGATCGAAGGGCAATGCCCAAGAGGCCCACGAAGCAATTCGGCCCACGGATGTGAATAACACTCCCGATCGACTGAATCTCTCCGGTGATGATGCGAAGCTCTACGAAATCATCTGGAACCGGACGATCGCCACCCAATGTGCCCCAGCAGAAATCCAAAAAACGCGGGTGATGACTCAGGCGGGGGAGACGCGCTGGGAAGCGCGTGGGCAGGTGGTGACGTTTGCGGGCTATACGCGCTATTGGAATAACCTCAGTGCCGATAGTCAGTTGCCTGTGCTGACCAAGGGACAGCCGCTGAAGCTGAAAAAAGCTGACTCCGAGAAGAAGCAGACACAGCCGCCACCCCGCTACAGTGAGCCGAAGCTAGTGCAACTGATGGAGCGTAAGGGAATTGGCCGTCCGAGTACCTATGCGCCGACGGTGAAGACGCTGAAGGAACGGGAGTATGTGCAGGTTTTGAAGGGGAAGCTGCAGCCGACGGCACTGGGATTAGAGCTGGATGGGGCGTTGGAGAAGCTGCTGCCGGATTTGATTCAGCCGGAGTTTACGGCGCAGATGGAGGCGGAGCTCGATCGGATTGCCGATGGTGACAAGGACTGGGAAGCGTATTTGAATAATTGGCATCGTGGCTATTTTGCTCCGGCTTTGGACCAAGCAGCAAAGGCGATCGGCACTGAAGTGGTCGTGACGCAAAGTGCAGGGCGATCAACGGGTGGAGCAAGCCGGAAGGGTGCGAAGAATCAGACGGTGCCGACAAAACTAACGCGGTTTAACTGTCCGAAGTGCAAGGCGAAGATGGGTAAGGTGCCGTCGAAGTCACCGAAGCTAAAGGCTGATCACTTTCTCAAGTGTGGGAATGCGGAGTGCGGTGCGGTGATGTTTTGGAATCCGCAGGGGAAGAAGTATGAGCTGCCCTATGGCGATCGGCCAGTGGACCCGGATGCCTTTACGAATCATCCCTGTCCGGTCTGTGGGGCGCTGCTGGAGAAGTATCGCTATACGAAAGATGGGAAGCAGAAGGAGATGCTGCGCTGTTCGATTTTTGAAAATCGCAAGGGTAAGTGTAAGGATGTGGCCTATTTTCAGGGTCGCGAGGGCTTTTGGTCACCGAAGTTTGGGGAATTGGCGGAAACAAAGGTGGAGAAGGGGTGATTTAGACTTGCCTTGCATGCCATCCGGCTTTCTGGAGTTCGGCGAAGTATCATTTGGTCTCATTGTTTGCGGTGTGTTGGGCAATAATGCCGAGGGTTTCACTTACATCTAAAGCAGTCGGGATGTTATCTATTAATACTGGCTAGCGTAGATTATCTCGTTCGCAAGCGTATAGACATAGACACAACCCATTTTCGTAAGAAATAGTTCATTTCTTGTTGCTTTAAGGGAAGCCTAAGTTATCCAAAATAACTTGGCAACAGTCTCGATTGTGAGGAATAAGCACAAATGAAGTTTCTTCAACGGATTGAGAAGTTGGCTATCTTAAAACTTCTGATCTGGCTAGCTTTGAGAGATGAAGATATTTCTAGGGAGGAGCTGAGTTTTCTAGAAGATACTGCTCTACAGATGAAGATTGATCCTCTACCCACTTTGAGAAAGAGTGGGCTAGAAGATTTCCATACTACTCTGCAAGACATCAATACAGATGAAGGAAAACAAGTTCTACTGGAACTACTTATCAAGATGTCCTTTGCCGATGGCATCTATGATGCACGAGAACGTTTAGCAATAGCGAATGCCGCCACAGCAATCAATATAGCTTGGTCAGCTGTCGAAAACATTGAGCATGACCTGGTTGAAAAATTACGCAACAAACTCTTGGCCTCATCCAATAACACGCTCGACACTTATCAAGAACCTCAGTCATGGGATTTTGGGAAAGTAGCCCAAATAGCTGGTATGACTTTTGCAGGAGGTGCAGTGGTTGCACTGACCGGAGGACTAGCTGCTCCTGTGCTTGGGGGAGTAGTTGGCTCAGCTTTCCTTGGGTTGAGTGGAGCAGCTGCTACTTCAGCGGGTTTAGCGTTTCTAGGCGGCGGCTCACTCGCTGCAGGTGGCTTGGGTACAGCCGGTGGTATAACTCTTGTGACAACGGCTCTTGGGGCATGTGGGGCGGGAGTTGCTGGGTGGAAAACGAATCACCTATTGGGTGATATCAAGGAATGGGATATTCAGCATGTTGGAGGAGAGGGTCTACATATCTGCCTTGGAGTCAGTGGATTTTTACAGCAAAGTGAAGAATCTATTGACGTTTGGTCAGTACTACAGCAGTCTTTCCCTAATGCCTGTAACTACGCACTAAAATGGGAATCTAAAAAGCAACATGATGTTTTTGAGGTTATTTCCTCTATTTCATCTAAAGGTTTATCAGGGGCAGTCTTAGCAGGATTAGCACAGTCTGCCACAAAAAAAGCATTTGGAATGGCTGCTTTACCCCTTACAGCTTTATCGATCTTAGATGTTATTGATAATCCATGGGGAGTTGCGAAGAACCGTGCGGATCAAGCCGGTGAAATGTTAGGGAATTACATCGCTGATGGTGGTTTTGGCGGATTGCCAGTAACAATTATTGGATATTCTTTGGGGACACGAGTCATTATTGCAGCACTTGATCAATTAGCAAAACGTGGAGCATCAGGGAAAATTTTCGATGTATACCTTCTTGCTGGTGCAGTCGCACAGGATGATCCCCGGCTAGCATCCATAAGTGAGGTTGTTGCGGGCAATATCGTTAATGTTTATTCCAAAAATGACTTGGTTTTAGCTTATGTTTACCGGACAGCAGAATGGCTATCTAGACCCATCGGTATCGAAGAAGTCAATCTTGATAGAGTTCTTAACCTTGATGCCACTGAAATCGTCGATGGACACCTAAGCTATAAAAAACACTTAACGAAGATTTTATCTGAAATCAATGTCCAACTTGGTCGTCCTCCTCATGGAGTATGTTCTGACAAAGTTACTGAATGTACAACCAGTTCATTGATTGAAACGCTGAAATCAAGAATCAATCAGGTACCCGGTATGACCCCAGCAAATCGGGCAGATTTTCAGCACTCTGAGCCTTATCTAAAGTTCCAGAACGGTGTGCAAGTCCATACCTGGAAGAACGCTATGGGTGTTGATCATGTTTTTATCTGTAATGAGGACAGGCTTTGTGTTTATGGTGGTTATGTGGGGTGGATTCATTCTTCAGGTTTAGAAGTCACACTACAAGTCTTACATCGGGATTATGCCGAAGAATTGGTTTAGCTAGACGAAAGAACATCTGGTAATTTGGTGCGCTCCTTGCCCCCAGCGTTGCCTGCCAACGAGTAATAAACGAGTCCATTTGCTCAAAATTTGCCGTACGTCATGCCAAATCCGGGGAGACGATCGAATTAACTGCGCCATTTTAGACCAGCATCAATCGATCGCACTCCCCGAGACTTTCACCATCCCATTCGCAACTTTGGCGGTAAAACCTAATTGAAATTAGTCCGGTACATTCAGTGCCCGATGCTCTTTCAGCCAGGCTTTTTGCTCCGCTGTCAATCCCTTTGCCCCCGTGAAAACAGCCCCTGCGACACGGGTTGTCGGGTCAATCTGCACATCATGCCACAGGGTATTCTCCAAGTTCGCTTGAACAAGATTCACCCCAACTAGCTCCGCCCCTGTAAAGTTAGCGGACTCTAACTCTGCTGAGTAAAAAGACGTATTTCGCAGCCGTACACCGCTCAGATTGGCTTGAGTCAATACTGCTTCCATAAATTCCGCCCGATCGAGAATCGCCTCAGTCAAATCCGCATTTAGAAAATTGGCTGCGATCAAATCCGCCTGAGCAAAATTAGCCCCAGCTAAATTAGTTTTGAATAACTGAGATTGTTCTAAGTTCGCACCCACAAACGTTGCACCTTGCAGGTTAGCGCCATACCAATGGCTCGACTGTAGCTTCGCTTCATCAAAACAAGCCTGACTAAAGTTGCCTTCGTTAAAATGGCAGTGGCTTAGATTTGCTCGCTGAAATTTCGCCTGCTGACCTGTCGCATCTTGGAAATCCGCATAGCTAAAATTGGCCGATGATGCGTCCATCCCATCAAGGCAGGCACTATAGAGCTTCGCTTTACGCGCATTCGTCCCACGCAACTGCGCTTGATTAAATTTTGCATGAATCAAATTTGCCCCTGATAGCACTGCCCCCTCTAGAACCGCCCCAGAAAAATCCGCCATAATCAATGTCGCATCGGTAAAATTCGACTTCTGACAGGACGCATTCTGGAAATTTGCCTTACGTAGATAAGCCTGCGTAAAGTCACCATGATTCAAGTCAATGCCGGCCAAATCGATATTACTCAATTCAGCATTATGCAGTGATCGCCCCAGCTTCAGCATAGCAATCACTTGATCAGGGGTAAGTTGACTCATTCGTTCACCTAGACTTTTACCATCACCATCTCATTCACAACTTTAGCTGTAAATTGCTTCAAGGGTTCTGCCGCTGGTCCCGTTTCTACCGCACCATCGGGAGCAAAGGCAGAACCATGACAGGGGCACGCAAATTTATCCGATTGCCAAGCCACTGCACACCCTTTGTGAGTGCAGATAGAACTCACAGCCAACACCTTTTCCTCGGCCTGCGGGTCACGGACAACAATCACCGACCCACCGGGGAAATCCTTATCCGCCAGAAACCCCGCCGCATCCAGGTCAGCCACCGTCCCCACAGCCACAAAACCCTCGGCATCAGGCGCTTTCGCAACTTGAGCAGCGTCTTCCGACTTTGAATCAGTACTGGAATTAACCGTCGTATCAGTTTGCTCATTTGCAGCCGGACTACAAGCGGCGATCGCGATCGGTAACGATGCCGCGATAAAACCCGTACCAGCCCAAGACATAAACTCACGTCGATCCATGACTCAAACTCCTAAATCCAATCACTACATTATGCAAGGCTGGCGGCGGCAATCCTCATCACATTTGTAATCACCTGTATCGAACGATGATCAAAAATCTGATGCCCCAAACCCCGCTCAAATTAGCTCTAGGCATCGATCATCAACGTATCAAACAAACCAAGCCCGATCGCGCACAACTAAATTTAAAATCACTCCGACAGTTGTACCGTTTCCTGATCGTAATCAGCCCCTTTTAGCATCACTTCTGTAATCAAACCATAAGCCTCAACCCATGCTTGCTTCACTTCCGGTGTCCAATCGTCACCGAGATATGTCTGGAATGTTTTGAGTAGCGCCGCACCAACGATCGGATAGTGTTCTGGCAGTGCACCATACTTCACATGACGCGCCCCAAGCCCTTCCAATGCCGCTACCAGCGCTTCTGGATTACGCAAATTCTCAACCACATAGACTAAAGACTGCAACAGCTTATCCTGCTGATCAGCCATTGCCACATGGGCAAATAACGGCTTCGCCGCTGGGGCATCAGTAAATAATATGTCATAAAAACTGGCGGCAAACGCCGCCGCATCTGGCTTCACCTGCCCAAAACTTTGCTCCAACAATTCAACCTGAAGAGACATTCTTAGCACCAATAGTTTGACAATCAGATGAGCGATAAAAATTGCAATGCAGAACAGAACTTATGCAGCACTGCATTCGCACAATACCCCTAGGGTAAACTCCGTCGAACTGTTAACGCTCATACCGTAGAAACCGAACTCATCTTTTGTAGCATATCCCCTATGCGCCAATCCGTAATTTCTACAACCTCATACCCAACACAACATTCAGAAGACAATTGAAAATCTCGGAAAATCATCACCCATCAAGGCTAGGATAAGCAATATCGCAGCAAATACATAGAGGCTCAACTAGCAAATCAAGGATGTGAGCATGGATCTAATTCGCATTATCTGCGCCGTTTTTCTACCGCCATTGGGCGTTTTTCTCCAAGTTGGTCTGCGGGGACCATTTTGGATTAACTTAATCTTGACGTTCCTCGGCTATATTCCGGGCATTGTGCACGCCGTCTGGATCATTGCCAAAGAAAAATAAGCTGATTTATTCGCTACAATACAGCGTCGTCTACGCTGCTTTGCATGACTAGCCCGCTGCTCCAGCCTGCCACGGAGCCGATCTCACCCACCATTGATCCCACGATCATGCTCAATGTCCAGATTCTGGGCGGCATGGTCGTTGTTTTGTGGAGCTTGGAATTGATCGATACCTTGGTGCTGAATGGTGCGCTGAACCGATTCGGCATTCGCCCGCGTCGATCACAAGGGATTAAGGGCATTTTCCTATCACCGCTGCTGCACGGCGATCTGCAGCACCTAGCGGCGAATACATTACCGCTGGTCATTTTGGGTAGCTTCATTTTGTTTCGCAGTCAGCAGACCTTTGCGATCGTCACTGCCGTTGTCTGGCTCACAAGTGGAATTGGCACTTGGCTCTTCGGTGGCCCCCGCACAAACCACATCGGTGCGAGTGGCATCGTCTTTGGCTACCTGGGGTTTCTGCTGATGCAAGGTTATTTTGAGCGGAGTCCAGTCGCGATCGGCTTAGCCGTCTTTGCTGGGGTGCTCTACGGCGGCTCACTCTGGGGTGTCCTCCCGATTAAACGCGGACGATCGTGGCAAGGGCATTTATTTGGGCTGATCGGTGGCGGTCTGGCCGCACGCTATCTGACTGAGTTAAATCAATACACCAGCATGGCGATCGAGCAATTGCAACTACTGCAAAATGCCAATTAGCGACGCGGCTTCACCACCCGCACAAATTTCGAATCAACGATGCGCGGTTGCCCACCGACCAGTTCCACCATGTAAGTGCGGTCCTCTAGCTGGGTTGTACCATCGTCATAGAAATAAGTATTTTGGCCGATCAACTCGACCCGATCGCGCGTCTGCCGCATCACCTGCAAATTTTCAGCGGAAATCCGCTGAAACTGCTGGAAGAAATTTGGATCAAATTGGTCCGCTAGAGTCTCCGCTGACAAGGCTTTTGCCTGATCCCAAGATTGATTCGATAGATACTGATAAAACTCATCGACCGTCGATCGCGCCACTGCAGCAGTCAATTCTGGCTGAGTTTGGCCACCATCGGGTTTAGTTTGCCCATCGGTTTGTTTGGTTTGTCCACCGATTTGCTTCGGAAAGACTGGTAAACGTGATTGCGTCATCACCATCAACACAACACCGCTGGTCGCGGCCGCCGCCGCTAGCCAACCCAAAATAATCAACCAGGGAGTGCTTTTAGCTTGCACCGGTGGCATTACTGGTGCCACGGCTGTCCCCGCTGGCGTCACTGGCGCGATCGTCTGTGGCACAGCGCTCCTGATTTGAGCATTATCTGCCGGACTCACAGCTGGCATTGATAATGTGTCGGGCAATGCAACGGACACACCTGCTCCTAACGCCTGCATCATCGCCTGAGCAGTTGAAAAACGTTCATAAGCAGTCGGGGAAATCGCTTTGGTCACCACATTTACGAGGGTCGCACTGACATCAGACGCCGATGGCTGCCAATCGATTGCCCCCGTCGCTGGATCACTGTCTAGCACATGCGGCAGCTTACCCGTCAGACAATAAATCACGGTCAAGCCCAAAGCATACAGATCACTGCTAAACATCGGCCGCCCCACCGATTGTTCTGGGGCCATAAATCCAGCTGTGCCAATCACGATCGACAATGGTGCCTGGCCAGGGGCTTTTGCTGCCGCCGTATTCATCGCTTCTTTGACTGCCCCAAAATCGATCAACGCAGGCAGTCCATCACTCTGCCGCAAGATAATGTTTTCCGGTTTAATATCACGGTGAATGATGCCCCGATCGTGGATATAGGCCAGTACTGGCAATAGTTGATTGAGCAATTGCCGCACATCCGCTTCGGACCATCGACCATGCCGATCGACACATTGGGCCAGCGTTTCACCTTGGATGTATTCCTGCACCAGGTAATATTCGTTATTCTCCTCAAAATAGGCATAGAGCAGCGGAATTTGCCGATGCTCGTGACCGAGTTCTTCTAAGACTGCCGCTTCGCGGGTGAAGCGTTGCTTGACCACATCTTGCAAACCCGAATCAGCCGCTAAGGGTTTTAGCTGTTTCACGACACAACGGCGCTGACTGGGGGTGCGCGTATCTTCAGCCAGAAAAGTCGTGCCAAATCCGCCTTCCGCAAGACTGTGCAGGATTCGATAACGATTATCCAGAAGGCGGGTCATGAGATACTCACGCAAAAGAACCTCTATTAGGATAGTCGCTGAAGTGGGGTCTGATACAGTGCTATCAGGAGCGTTAAAGTTTGGATACACGATCGCCCAACATCGACTAGAGCATCAGCACGACACAGTTGCTAAATTGAAAATACAACTATGAATGAAATTAACATCGCTAAAGCAAATTTGAAGGCGGTATTAAAAAAGCTTCAAGGAAATACTCAGCATGCAGCCGTGATCAACGCGATCGATGAATTAGTCAAACTTAATCCCACAAACGCACCCGCGTATAATGGCGAACTGCGCAATGGTGACTGGCTGATGATTAATGCCCCATCATTTCCTGGTGGTCAGCGTCAAGCGGATGGCTCGATGGTTTACAGCCTGGGGCGCATGTCGTTTGGTATGTTTCAGCCGCAGGACTTACTAGTGCAGATCGATCGCGTTCGCCAACCGATTTTGCCGATCGCTAACACAACCCAATATACCCACGACATCATTGCCGAGTTTACGATCGTCAATGCCGATATGCCGCCCCTATCCGGCATCGTGAAAAATCTCGGCGTCTGTGAACCGAATAGCAATGATACGTTGCGGGTTCAGTTTACCGGCGGCACTTTAGAACCCCAAGCGACAACCAATCTCGATGACTGGAAAGCGATATTTGGCGACCAACCGACTGAAGCCCCATCCGTACGGCCAAAACCACTAAAGCAGAAACTCATGAATGGATTCCTGCGGCTCATGTTTGGGTTAGTGGGGCCAAGGCCAATGGATACAGCAACGGGGATTGTCACTTACGCAATGCAGCGATCGCCTAAGGGAAATTTGCAATTACTGTATCTTGACGATGAACTCAGGATTACAAAAGGGGAAAAAGGCACAGTGCTCATCTGTGAACGACAAGCAAATCAGTCGCTGACCGTGGAACCGCCCTAGGAAAATGATTTCAAAGACTTTGCCAACACTTCCCCACACTTAAGTCTCACAATCGCCGATATTGCCGTTTTCCCCCACGTAGCCTGTAAAATTGACTTACAACCCTATCCCCATATCCCTAGCTGGATCGATCGGATCAAACAACTTCCTGGCTTCGTGGATATGGCTGACATTGCCGAACTAGCAGCTCAGTAGAGGCGCACATTATGGCACATAAATTTGGCGAAATTGCCTTCACCCCTGAAGTCAAAGCGGCCCAAGCCGATCGCGGCTCCCGCGAAACCTACAAGAAATACATTGCCAAGGGACCAGCCAACGATACGATTACACCGAAAATAGCCGAGTTCATTGCGGCGCTCGATGGGCTATATTTCGGCACTGTCAACTCGAATGGCTATCCCTATATTCAGTTTCGCGGTGGTCCACCGGGTTTCCTGAAGGTGCTAGATGAAAAAACCTTGGGTTTGGCTGATTTCTCTGGCAATGTACAATACATTACCGTTGGCAATTTATCTGGCAATGACAAAGCGTTTCTATTTTTGATGGATTATCGCCATCGCAAACGGATTAAGATCTGGGGTAGGGCCGAATATATTGAAGGAGAGTCGGCCTTACTAACGCAGTTGCGCGATCCGGATTATCCCGCTCAAGTCGAACGGGCGATTCTATTTCATGTTGAAGCCACGAGCGAAAACTGTCCGCAGCATATTCCAATTCGCTATTCGGAAACGGAAGTAGAAAATATGATCGCGCCGTTACACGATCGGATCGCTGAGTTAGAGCAGCAACTGCGTGAGCCAGACAACACCTCAACTTAGTGCAGCAGACTCGATAACGCAGGAGGTCTCATTATGACATCGGTCCACGTTGCTTCCAATCAATCCCACCTCGGTCAAGACATCACGATCCGCGACTTTCAGCTAATCGCTGATGAACCGACAACAGCCGGTGGGGATAATGCCGGTCCCACACCGGTTGAGTTGCTCCTAGCTAGTCTCGGTGCATGCAAAACCATGACTGTGAAAATGTATGCCCAACGCAAGGAGTGGCCTTTAGAACAAGTCAGTATTGATATCAAGCAGCAAAAAGATGGGAATCGTCAATGGATTACCGCCCAACTACATCTCACCGGCCCGTTGACTGATGAGCAGCGCGATCGACTACGCCAGATCGCCGATCGCTGTCCTGTGCACAAGCTAGTGACGTCTGAACTCGAAATTCAAACGCACTTATCCCCCGTTGATCAGAACTAAATCATCATTTACACAATAGGAGCGCATCATTAAATTGCATGCCGATCGCAGTCAAGGGGTAGTGGTAGAGAGTGAAACGCGGCCTTGGCTAGATTCACTGATGCCGGAGGTACAACGGCGGATGCTGGAGCGCGATGGGGAGGAAGTGGGGCGTGCGACTTCGATCGTGCAGTATGCACCGGGGAGTCACTTCTCTGAGCATACCCACGGTGGGGGTGAGGAGTTTTGGTGTTGGAGGGGACGTTTTCGGATAAAAATGGCGACTATCCAGCCGGGACCTATGTGCGCAATCCTGTCGGTTCGAAGCATCGACCGGCCAGCGAGGGGGCTGTACGATTTTGGTCAAGTTGTGGCAGATGCATCCAGATGATCGATGATCAGCAACGGGTGGTGGTTGACACGCGGCAAACGTCCTGTTCACCCGACTTGATCGATGGGCTGAAGGTGATGCCGCTGCATAGTTATGGCACCGAGCAAGTGGCGCTGGTTAGGTGGGCACTGGGAACGCAATTTCAGCGACATACGCACTATGGGGGCGAGGAGATTTTGTTGCTGGAGGGGTGTTGGAGGATGAGTTTGGCATATCCACCGGGTACTTGGCTACGCAATTCAAGTGGGAGAGTCATACGCCGTTTACCAAGGATGGCTGTCTGATCTACGTCAAGGTCGGTCATTATGTGAGCATTTTCTGGTGGATGCGGTAAATTTGGGGTGGTGGATGTATAAAAAATTGCCATGCTGGATTGGGCGACGATCGCGGGAATTGCCGGTAAGGCAATGTTGGGAACGGCTGTCGGGAAAGGTGCTGGAGCCATCCTTAGTCAGGCCAAGACAAAGCTATTTCCGGGTGAATTAGAGCGGGCAATCGCGGCAGGCTTGCAGGCAGCTCACAGCGAAGATCAGCAATTGCCGCTGGAGCAGCATGTATTTCTGCACTGTGATGACAAACAGCAGTCGGATTTCTTGCGGCAAGTTATGGAAAATCCAGCGCTGCTGAAGGAACTACGTAAACCACTAGAAGACGCTGGCAAGCCGGATGTTGCGGTTTTAGTAGCGCTATTGAGCCAGGTTGGGCAGGAACGGCAATTGAAATTGGTGGAGGAGAGTCTCGATCGTTGGTTGAATTGCTTTGTCGATACGTACTTTGCCAAAACTGCAGCGACGATCGCATTTCAGGTGGCGAAGCAGCGGTATTTGGATGCGTTGGCTTGTCGGGTGGATGATGTGAAGTTTGTCGGGATTGCGGTACCGGGGGAGGAAGTTGAGAAGCAGGAACAGCTGGTCCAAATCTTTGTGATGCCGAATGTGCGGGAGGAGCAGCGGGGCAAATCAGTGGAGCATCTGCCCGATGACACGGAAATGATGGAGGAACAAGGAACTCGCCAGAAGAAGCTACTGGTAGAGCAACGGCGATGGGCTAAGCGCGATCGTGCTTGGCAGGTGATGTCAGCACAGAAGGTGCTGAGTGGGCAGAAGAATAAAGTAGTGTTGCTGGGTGACCCAGGATCGGGGAAGACAACGCTGGCGAGTTATTTTGCGTTGATGCTGTGTGAGCAAGAACAGAGTGACCCGGCGCAGATTGGCTTTGGGGCAGGAAGGATTGGCTACCGGTGGTGATTCGGATTCGGGATTGGATGCTGAAGCCGGATCTGGGTATGTTGGATTATTTACGGTGGGATGCGGAGAAGAATTTGAGTGTGAAGCCGCTGCCGTCTGACTTTTTTGAGCATTGGCTAGACCAAGGGCGAGCATTAATCTTGCTGGATGGGCTGGATGAGGCAGTGGGAGAAGCGCAGCGGCGCAAGGTGGTGGAGCGGATTGAAGCGTTTCTAACTCAGCATAAAAATAATCCAGCGATTATCACATCCCGTCCAGCGGGGTATCGATGGGACTTTTTTGATCTGGCAGTGTTTCCGCATTACACGCTGGAGCCATTTGATGACAAGCAAATAGCGACGTTTATTGACTACTGGTATGACAGTCGGGAACCGGACCCAGAGAAGGCGAATCGGAAAAAGGACAATCTCCATAAGGCACTGGACGATAATGATCGGGTGAGGCTACTGGCGAAGAATCCGCTTTTGCTGACAATTATTACCTTGATTCATCGCTATCAGGCAGAGCTGCCACGTCAGCGCTACAAGCTCTACGAAAAGGCCGTGGAAACGCTGCTGATAAGCTGGGATAGTGCGCGGGATTTACGCCTGTATGAGGTGCTGGAATATCTCAGGCCGGATGATTTGCTGTATGTGCTGAAGAAGCTGGCTTATTGGATTCACAGTCAAGGGAGTGCACAGGATGCGGAAGGTGGAACCCTAATCGATAAAGATGAGCTGTTGCGGCAGTTGCGCCAAGAGATCAAGGCGCTAAAACAGTGTGAAGTCCCATGAAGCAAAGGCGGAAGCGGACCGGTTTGTCGATTTTATCCAGAAGCGGACGGGACTGCTAAATGAGCAGGGCTATGAGCGCTATGCCTTTGTGCATAAGACGTTCCAGGAGTATCTGACGGCAGAGGAAATCTACGAGCAGTTTGAGGACGGAGACGATGAGGTCATTCTGGAGCATATCGACGCCCATTTACACGATCAGCATTGGCGGGAGGTGCTGCTCCTGCTGGTGTCAAAGCTGAGGAAGAAGCGAGCGGCGAGAGGCCATTCGGCAGATTTATGCAGCGGGAAGTGAGTATGAGCAATATTTGCGGCGTGACTTATTGTTTGCAGGATGGTGTTTGGCGGAAGACCCGCAGGGGGTGAAACAGGTTGATCGTGAGTTGGTCGGTGAGATTTTAGCGGGATTGGTCGAGTTAGAAGTCGGTGACTCAGATCAGCTAGGGAGTAAGGTATGCTCAGAAGCCGCAAAAATTCTGCACCGGTTGGGAGAGACTGAGATTGAAGCTGCTGCTTGGGAATGCTTGCAAGACCAATCAGCCGAAATTGACAAATTCCGCCTACTGGAGTTCCAAGTGTTTTTGGGGCAAGAGGGGTCAGCAATCGATACGTTACTCGCATTACTCAAGGATGACGACCCAGATATACGTTCTGGTGCGGCAGATGCCTTGGGGTGGTTAGGCAATACCAGTGAAGCCGTGATGACGGCCTTACTCAACTTACTCAACGATAACAACCGGCGGGTACGTTTTTTCGCAGCAGATGCCTTGGGACAGTTAGGCAATACCAGTGAAGCTGCGATAGCGGGATTACTTGCCTTACTCAAGGACGACGACGCCAATGTGGTGTTGTATTTCGCCGCAAATGCCTTAATCACATTAGGCAATACCAGTGAAGCCGTGATGACAGCATTACTCAACTTACTCAACTTACTCAACGATGACGACCCAGATATGCGTTCTGGTGCGGCATCTGCCTTGGGGCAGTTAGGCAATACCAGTGAAGCCGTGATGACAGCATTACTCAACTTACTCAACGATGACGACTCAAATGTGCTTTATTCCGCGGCAGATGCTTTAGTCAGATTAGGCAATTCCAGTCAGACCGTGGTGAATGGATTGCTCGACTTACTCAACGATGACAACTGGCAGCTGCGTTCTGGTGCGGCAGATGCCTTGGGACAGTTAGGCAATACCAGTGAAGTCGTGATGACAGCATTACTCAACTTACTCAACGATGACGACCCAAATGTGCTTTATTTTGCGGCAGATGCTTTAGTCAAATTAGGCAATTCCAGTCAGGCCGTGGTGGATGTATTGCTCTACTTACTCAAGGATGACGACTCAAATATCTCTTATTTTGTAGCAGATACCTTAGGGCGGTTTGGCAATTCCAGTCAGACCGTGGCACCAGCACTTATGCAATGGATTAAACAACAACCTGATAATGCGCCGATTGGAAGAGCGATCGATGCTATATGGTCGATCGTCGTTGAATGAGTCAAGTGACGATCGGGTGACCAACACCGATCGGTCAGCATGACTTACTCACGCCAAACCAGCTTATAGCGACAGTCGATCGGCATCCTAAAAAGTGCTCATCATTTCCTGTACAGTTGCATTAAATGTTCCTTCGAGCATTACCTCATCCAACAGCCAGATGACTTCCAAAGCCATCTACGCCAATATCATCGATATGGACAGCAATTTTAACGATCGACCTGCCAAACTTCACGCTATAGCCAAAGACAACGCAACAGTTACTTGGCTCATCCCTGATGCACGAAAGTCAACAAGAAAACCGACTCAGAAGTTATTCAAACAGTTATCAATTTCTGTAACTCTTTGCCAGAGCATTGCTCAAAAATACAGTAGCTTGGATGTAGCTAGACTTCAGGGAGGCTGAGGATGTCTTACCAGCCGATCGAGCACTATGGCATCATTGGCAATATGTACACAACCGCCCTGGTCGGGCTCAATGGCTCGATCGATTGGTTCTGCTTTCCCAACCATGATTCGCCCAGTATTTTCGCGGCCGTTTTGGATGTGCAAAAAGGTGGCCATTTTAAGATCGCACCCGCATTAGCCGATGCCAACGGTGTCAGTACAATAATTAAGCGCAAACAACTCTATTGGCCAGCTACCAATGTTTTAATTACCCGCTTCTTTACCCCGGAAGGTGTGGGTGAAATCATTGACTTTATGCCTGTCGGACTGAGCGGCGATGACATTGGCTATCACTCGCTCATCCGCCAAGTGCGTGTGGTCCGTGGGGCCATGCACTTTCACGTGGAATGTTATCCCGCTTTTAACTACGCAAAGGACGAGCACAAGGCCACGATTACACCCAAAGGCGTTTGTTTCTATTCAGAACAATTAAGCCTCGGCTTAGCTACGGACATCCCCCTAGTTGAGCAAGGCACAGGGGTATCAGCTGAATTTACGCTGCACGAAGAAGAGAATGCGGTCTTTGTCTTGCAAGGAATTGAATCCGGTGCTGGCTGTGGTCTACCGATTTCTCCCGCAACAGCAACCGACCTATTTAAACACACGGTGCGATACTGGCGCCGCTGGCTAGCCCAATCAAATTATCGCGGTCGTTGGCGCGAGATGGTTGAACGATCGGCCCTCACCCTGAAGCTCCTCACCTTTGAACCGACGGGCGCGATCGTCGCTGCCCCCACCTGTAGCCTGCCCGAAGAAATTGGTGGCGAGCGCAATTGGGACTATCGCTACACCTGGATTCGGGATGCCGCCTTTACCCTCAATGCCCTGCTAAGGATTGGTTTTACCGAAGAAGCAGCGAATTTTATGTACTGGATTGAATGCCGCTGTCGTGAATTGAACCCCGACGGCTCACTGCAAATTATGTATGGCATTGATGGCCGCCATCAGTTACCAGAATTTAATTTAGAGCATCTAGAAGGCTATCGGCAATCATCCCCGGTGCGCGTCGGCAATGCCGCCAGCAATCAGCTACAGCTAGACATCTACGGCGAATTGATGGATGCCGTTTACCTATACGATCAGGCAGGTCTGCCGATTTCCTACGACTTTTGGACCCATCTACGGCAGTTAATCGACTGGGTTTGTCATAACTGGGAACGCAAAGACGAAGGTATTTGGGAGGTTCGTAGTGGAAAGCAACATTTTGTCTACTCGAAGCTCATGTGCTGGGTCGCCCTCGATCGCGCCCTGAAGCTATCAACCCGCCGCTCCTTCCCCTGCAATCAGCAGCAATGGCTGGACGTGCGCGACCAAATCTACGAGGACATTATGCAACGCGGTTGGGATAGCACGCAAGAAACCTTTGTCCAGTATTACGGTGGCGAGTTCCTTGATGCCAGCAATTTGATTTTCCCACTCGTCTCGTTTCTCTCACCCACTGATCCCCGCTTTCTCAAGACATTGGATGCCACCATGCGCCCGCCCGGCAAAGGCGGATTACTCTCTAATAGCCTGGTGTATCGCTATAACCCAGAGGAGTCCGGCGATGGCTTAATGGGTAAAGAAGGTACATTTAATCTTTGTACTTTCTGGTTAGTCGAAGCCCTAACCCGCGCTGGTAAGGCATATCCGGAAAAGCTTGAGGAAGCGCGCTTGATGTTTGAAGCGATGCTGGGCTATGCCAACCACTTGGGCCTCTATGCAGAGGAAACTGGGCCAAGTGGAGAGGCATTAGGCAACTTCCCTCAAGCCTTTACTCATTTATCATTGATCAGTGCGGCTTGGTATCTTGATCAGGCACTCTCTAGTGCCGCCATGATCCACGCTGAAACATAAATAAGCTGACACAAAATCAAGAATTATGCGATTAGGGCCAACTTATCTGGGCAATCATCAATGCGAATTTATCGTTTGGGCACCACATATTGAACAAGTAGAATTGCAACTGCTGTCGCCATCGACCAAAATTTTGCCCATGACCCAAGATCACCAGGGTTATTGGCACATTACTGCTAGCGGAATTAATCCTGACGATCGCTATCAGTATCGCCTGAATGGGACCCAAAGCTATCCTGATCCGGCTTCTCGCTATCAGCCTGATGGGGTGCATGCCGCTTCGGCTGTGGTTGACCATGCTGCCTATATCTGGGAAGACTCAGATTGGTCGGGTCTGCCGCTCAGCGACTACATCATCTATGAATTGCATGTAGGCACATTCACACCCGCAGGCACATTTGACGCGATCATTCCCCGTCTCGCGGATCTCAAAGATTTGGGGATTACCGCGATCGAAATTATGCCAGTGGCCCAATTTCCAGGCGCGCGTAACTGGGGCTATGACGGGGTATATCTCTTTGCGGTGCAAAATTCCTATGGCGGGCCAGCCGGTTTGAAACGGTTAGTCGATGCTTGCCATCAGCAGAATATTGCGGTGATTATGGATGTGGTTTACAACCACTTTGGCCCAGAAGGTAACTATACGGGCTGTTTTGGCCCCTACGTCACCGATCAGTACAAAACGCCCTGGGGCAGCGCCATTAACTTTGACGGCCCCGATAGCGGTGGGGTGCGCCACTTTTTCATCCAAAACGCCCTAAGTTGGTTTGAGGATTATCACATTGATGCGCTGCGCCTCGATGCAATTCATGCAATTTACGACTGTGGTGCGAAACATATTCTCGCGGAGCTGGCAACCGCAGTCAAAGCCCTATCGCAGAAGCTTAACCGCCCGTGCTATTTGATTGCTGAAAGCGATTTGAATGATGTGCGTGTGATTCAGCCGCAGCCGCAAGGTGGATATGGCATTGACGCCCAATGGTGCGACGATTTTCATCATGCCCTCCATACAACACTGACCGGCGAAGGCAACGGTTACTATGAAGATTTTACCGATCCCCAAGATTTTGCCACTGCCTACGCAAACCGCTTTGTCTATAACTGGAAGTACTCCAAACATCGACGGCGCTACCATGGTAACGATGCGAGCGATCGGCCCGGAGAGCAATTTGTCGTCTGCATCCAAAACCATGACCAAACTGGCAACCGGATGCTGGGGGAGCGACTATCGCAACTGGTGCCCTTTGAGGCATTGAAACTCGCGGCAGCAGCCGTACTGCTATCACCTTATATTCCCATGCTCTTCATGGGCGAAGAATACGGGGAAACTACACCGTTTCAGTATTTCGTCAGTCATGGCGATCCGCACCTCACTGAAGCGGTTCGCCAAGGCCGCAAAGCCGAATTTACCGCCTTCCATGCCCAGGGAGAGCCCCCGGATGCCGCGAGTCTTGAAACGTTTGAGCGATCGCAGCTAAATTGGGAATTGCGAACTGAGCCGTCCGGCGCATCCTCCTCGTCCTATCCCCACCAAACACTACTGCGGTTTTATCAGCTGTTAATTCAACTGCGTAAGCAGTTAGGGATTGCGACGGCGAGCCATGAGCCAAGTTCTGACAGCCGTCAGCCACGCTGCGTGATTTTTGATGACAAGCAACAAGTTTTACAGGTTCAACTGCAGACGGCCAGTGGGACTTTACTAAGTCTGATGAACTTCAGCGATCGTCCAGCTAAGATCCAAATAGCCTTAGATCAGTATCCTTGGCAAAATCAACTTGACTCTGCGGCCCCAACATGGGAAGAAACCGGGTCAACCGCGCCATCAAAGTTGACTGATGACACCACCATCACATTAGCCGCCTACCAATACCTGCTGTATCAAAAGGGCTAATGACATTCAGGCCATGACTTGTAGACGCATGGCAAACTCGATAATCTCAGAAAATCGGCTTCTGGCCGATTGCCGGTTGTCCTCGTAGTTACCACTCAACTATTTGTGAAGTACTGCAGCCATGCGCATCCCTGTTGCAACTTATCGGATTCAGTTCAACCCTCAATTTGGGTTTCGATCGGCAACTCAAGTGATCAATTATCTAGAAGCACTGGGAATTTCCGATCTTTACGCCTCTCCCATCTTCAAAGCCCGACAAGGCAGTCTTCACGGCTACGATATCGTTGATCCGAATCGCCTCAATCCCGAACTTGGGACAGAGGTCGATTTTGATGACCTGATCGAAACACTGCAACAACAGCATATGGGCTGGCTGCAAGACATTGTGCCCAACCATATGGCCTACGACAGTCAGAATCTATATCTAATGGACGTCCTGGAGCATGGTCCGGCGTCCGAATATCTTGACTATTTCGATATTGAATGGGAGTACTCCTATGAAGAGGTCAAGGGGAAAAGTCGCGTCCTAGCACCGCTCTTAGGGGACTTCTACGATCGTTGCCTGGAGCGCGGGGAAATTCAACTAAGCTACGATGCAGTTGGTCTACATGCTTGCTACTACAGTCTCAGCTTCCCAGTCCGCATTGAATCCTACGCAAAGCTGATTACCCACGATTTGGGCCGTTTAGCACAGCAATTAGGCCGACAAGATCCGGACTATATTAAATTGCTAGGCATTTTATATTTAGTCAAAGATATTCGATCGGATATCGCCGGGCAGCAACGCCGCGATCAGGTAGCCTTTGTCAAAAACTTGCTGTGGGAACTTTATAGCAATAATGCCGAGATTGAGGCATTTATCAATCAGAATTTAACCACGATTAATGGCACGCCGGGCCAAGCCGATAGCTTTGACCTGTTGGATGAGCTTTTGTGCGAACAGTACTATCGCCTATCATTTTGGAAAGTTGGGGCGGAGGAACTGAATTATCGTCGGTTCTTTACGGTCAATGAACTCATTTGCACGCGGATCGATGATAACCGCGTATTCCATGAACTGCACGAGTTGATTAGTCAATTAGTGAGCGAGCAGAAAATAACTGGCTTGCGTGTTGATCATATTGATGGTTTATATGATCCCAATCAATATCTTGTCGCCTTACGTCAAAAAGTTGGTGACATTTATATCGTAATTGAGAAAATTCTGGAATTGCGGGAAAGATTACCCCGGCGTTGGCCGATTCAAGGGACCACAGGCTATGACTTCCTTAATTATCTGAATGGCATCTTTTGCCAGCAGGAGAACGAAGCACAATTCGATCGAATTTATACCCAATTTGCACAATTCACGATCCCCTACGCACAGCTTGTTCTAGAAAAGAAACGGCTGATTGCCGATAAGAATTTAGCGGGCGATGTGGATAACTTAGCCCGATTTTTAAAGCGGATTTCTAGCCAATATCGCTATGGCCGTGACCTCACCCTCAATGGCCTGAAGCGGGCAATTTTAGAAGTTCTGGTTGCCTTTCCTGTCTACTGTACCTACATTAACCAAGAAGGGATTGAAAAGCATGATCTCAACTACATTCAAGCCGCGATCGAAGTCGCCAGAAGCCAAATTCCGCAGCTAGTGAATGAATTAAACTTAATCGAAAAGTTTCTCCTGCTGGAATATGAAGACTCACTGCCAGAGGAAGAACGGGCCCAATGGTTGCATTTTGTCATGCGGCTACAGCAGTTTACGGGCCCATTAATGGCTAAAGGCGTTGAGGATACGCTGTTTTATGTCTACAATCGCTTCATTTCCCTCAACGAAGTGGGTGGGGCGCCCAATCACTTCGGCATTGACCTCAAAACATTCCATCAACATCAGCAAAGCCAAGTTGAACACTGGCCCCACAACCTCAATACCACTTCCACCCATGACACCAAGCGCAGCGAAGATGTCAGAGCCCGCCTCAATGTCTTATCGGAGTTGCCCGATCGCTGGGAAACGGAAGTCCACGCTTGGCAGGAGCTAAACCAGAAACACAAACAAAAATCCGGTAATCATTGGGTGCCTGATCCGAATGATGAATATTTTCTCTATCAAACATTAGTCGGCGCTTTCCCCTTCGACTCCGACGAAATTCCAGAATTTACCGAACGGGTTAAACAATATGTGATTAAAGCCGTCCGCGAGGCGAAAGTTTATACGGCCTGGCTGCAACCCGATAATGCCTATGAGGAAGGCTTTATCGACTTTGTTGATAAGATTCTCAAGCCAAATTCGCGCAACAAATTTTTCAAGCGGTTTGTCAGCTTTTGGACAACGATCGCCGACTATGGCATCTATAACTCACTGTCCCAAACCCTGATCAAAATGACGGCTCCTGGCGTTCCGGATGTTTATCAGGGCACAGAATTCTGGGACTTTAGCCTGGTTGATCCGGATAATCGCCGGCCAGTTGACTTTGAACACCGCATTCAGTCGCTTGAGGTGCTCCAAACCAGTATCAAACAAGGTGATATTGTGGGATTGGCCACGAAGCTGCTCGAACAGCGGCAAGATGGGCAGATTAAGCAATTTTTAACCATGCGTGCCTTGAGCATTCGCCATCAGTACCGTGAAGTCTTCGAACAAGGTAACTATCAACCCATTGCGGTGCTTGGCCCCTACGAAAAACATATCATCGCGTTTGCGCGCCAATTCGAACAGCAGACATTGATCGTTGTCGTGCCACGATTTCTCACAACATTAATTCAGCCGGGAGAATATCCCTTAGGCGAAACCGTCTGGGCGGACACCGTCATCACCCTACCCGCTGGCGTCGGAACAAAATGGCAAGAAGGCATCACCGGTCGATCGGTGGCGACCGGTGATGTAATTGCGGTGGGCCAAATTCTAAAATACTTCCCGGTGGCAATATTGTTATGTTCCGAATAGTGGTTGAGTTTAGCGGCTCAGCTGGTTAGCTACGAGATTGATTTACTGATAGCAGACAATCCGAGCGAAGCTAGTCGGTTCAAGACTGGCGCCACCAACGAGGGCACCATCAATTTCTGGCTGGGCCATAATTTCGTCAATATTATCAGATTTAACCGAGCCACCGTACTGGATGGTCACATCATGATTTAAGAGCTTGCTACGAATTGCCCCAATGACACGGTTGGCCTCATCGGACGCACAAGTATCACCTGTCCCGATCGCCCAGATCGGCTCATAGGCGATCACTAAATTCGTTTGATCGACACCCACCAAGCCCTTTTCCAACTGCTTAAAAATAATCGCTTCCGTCTCACCTGCATCGCGCTGTTGCTTCGTCTCCCCCACACAAAGAATGGGAATTAAACCCGCTTTCTGCGCGGCTCGCAGCCGAAAGTTGACGGTTTCGTCCGTTTCACCAAAATGCTGGCGACGTTCGCTATGCCCGATGATCACGTATCGCACACCAATTTCATTTAGCATCGGTGCCGCAATCTCACCCGTGTAGGCGCCGGATTCTTCCCAGTGAACGTTCTGAGCGCCTAACTGAATTGCGCTACCGTGCAGGGTTTTAGAGAGAATCGACAAGTCGGTGAAAGGCACGCACAAAACAACTTCTCGATCGTCGGGCGCGTCATCAATTTCCGGCTTGAATTTCTCAACAAACGCCAGGGTATCCGCCTGGGTTTTGTGCATTTTCCAGTTGCCTGCAAGGATGATTTTTCGCACGGGTATCTAAATATTTATCTATACATGACATCAATTTGCCATCCTATAGTTTAGGCCCTTGTGGGACAATCAATACCGGATTTTGTGAAAGTCGATCGCAGTTATGGCGGCTATGCGTCTGTTTCTCCCACATTCATCGCTTGACCAACTGCTGTGATACTCGCAGTGGCATAGATTGATTTCAGGGCTTGCAGCGCGGCCTCATCCGCCTCACCCGGAATATTGCCGAGGATATCAAGCACCGTTTCCGACGCGGCAGGCGGCACAATCACGACTAAGGATGGATCAAGTGGCACATCGTACTGCCAGAAGCGATCACTCGATAAGGGGGCGGCGGGTGGCGGTGCGGGCAACACCGCATCGGATGGTTGGTGGAGCTGCCGCTGGGCACGCAGCGCCGTCAGAATTTGCGCTTTCGTTCGGCCGCGCAGCTGGAATAGCACAAACGGATCTTGGCTAAAGCGATCGCCCAGCAGATAGTAAACCGCCCCAATATGCTTGCAGGGATTGACTGGATCAGGGCAATTGCAACGGCTATGAATATCAAATTTGGTAAACGGAAAGAGGCTCAGACCATTACTCGTAAACACATCTTCGATCGTTGTCGGCATTTCCCCCGCCAAAAGTTTGGCTGAATAAATTGCTTGCTCCGCCATTGATTCGACGACATATCCCCATTGCTCATCATCAAAAGGGTCCAGATTCAAACTAACTTCGTAGGGTTCGGGGACAGAGCCTTGCACCCGCGCAAATACCTTCGCATCCCGAAATTCCAGACTTAGCACGTTCCCTTCCCGCGCATAAATCCGCGCCCGTTCCATGCGTTTGGCCCAGCCAAAGGACTCCAGTACTTCAATCCAGCGCTGTACCCACCATTCACGATTTGCTGGGGTATAGGTTGTCATGGAGCATTAATGCACGGCGCGACTTCATTTTTAAACTTAGCGAGTTTTGCAGCAGCGATTGACCGGAATTACAAAAGTTTGCAGACAAGTTAGTCACAATCGACAATTTAGGCCGAAGGGGTCAGGCCGAAGGGATCAGACAAATTTGGTTACAGGCTCACAACCAAACTGTCTGAGTGATTTTTCAACACATCACTTCTGCTTACGTCTGAGCGATCGCGGCACTTCATCAAACCGGCACGGAATTCACTCAGCCGCGCTATCCTTGGCCGCTGACTTGGCTTTTGACTTAGTGGCTTTCGACGACTTAGCCGCTTTCGACTTAGTGGCCTTCGTTGTCGTTGCGGTTTTCTTCGCTGCGGTCTTTTGGGTGGCGGTCTTTTTTGTCGTGGTTTTCTTTTCCGCAGGCTTTTTCTTTGCAGTCGTCTTTTTCGTCGTGCTTTTCTTCGCAGTTGTCTTTTTCTTCGTCTTGGAGGTTGCCGCTTTTGCCGCTAAGGCTTCAACCGCTAGTTCCAATGTCATCGACTCGATCGTCTGACCTTCTGGCAAGGAGGCGTTGACTTTGCCGTGTTTT
This sequence comes from uncultured cyanobacterium, assembly GCA_963704065.1. Taxonomy (GTDB): domain Bacteria; phylum Cyanobacteriota; class Cyanobacteriia; order Leptolyngbyales; family Leptolyngbyaceae; genus Romeriopsis. Next base: position 68,296 of record CAVPGX010000046.1, read on the forward strand.
ACATAATGACCATAGGGCCCATCATAAATATTCACGGGTTCTGCATCCTCCGGATGTGGCCCCAGCTCCCGTAGTGGTGTCGCTGATCGCCGACCACGCGTTGCCTTTGGCTGCGCCAATAGCTCTAATGTACGCTCAAACGTGATCGTAACTGGATCATCATCACCCTTGAGCGATCGGTAATCCTTCTTCGGCTTGCCATCTTCGCCTTTGCCCAAATCATGTACAACATACGGTCCAAATCGCCCCAGACTGGACTGAACTTTACGACCAGTGTCCGGGTGCAGACCGAGCGTGCGCGGCAAACTGAGTAAGCCGATCGCCTGCTCAAGGGTAACGGTTTCTGGCGTCGTCCCCTTCGGCAATGACATCCGTTTGGGCTTAGTTTTACTGCCTTCCTCGACGTCGCCCAACTGCACATAAGGACCATAAGAACCGATTAAAACGTATATCGGTTCACCCGTTTCTGGATGCAAGCCTAATTTTTCTGGACCATCCAGTTTTTGCTTAATCAGTACCTCGACCTGATGGGGATCGAGATCAGCGGGCGTTAAACCATTCGGAATATTGGCTTTAACGACATCACCATCCTGATCTAACTCAAGATAAGCACCATATTTACCGATACGCACCTTAGCATCGATATTCGCCAGGCTAATTGTCTTAGCATCAGTCGGATCGATTTCGCTTTCTTGCTCCTGGACTTGAGTTTCGAGGCCAACCGGTCCCAGATAAAACTCCTTGAGATAAGGCAACCATTCTGCTTCACCGGTGGAAATATCATCTAATGTCCGCTCCATACGAGCAGTAAAGCTGGTATCGACTAAATCTGGGAAATACGCCTCAAGTAGCCCAGTCACGGCAAACGCCGTAAACGTCGGCACCAATGAGTTGCCGGCTGGCTGCACATAACCCCGATCGATAATGGTCCCAATAATGCTGGCGTAAGTACTCGGACGTCCAATCCCTTCACCCTCGAGCATTTTGACCAGCGATGCTTCGGTATAACGCGCCGGCGGCTGTGTTTCATGCCCGATTGCTTCTAAGTTCTGACAGTTCGGATGATCCCCCTGCTTCAAGTTCGGCAGGATCACCTCTTGGTCCTCGATCGCCGCATCCGGATCGTCGGAACCTTCAACATAGGCACGGAAGAAGCCGGGAAAATCAATCCGCTTGCCCGATGCACGGAAAATGGCATCTTCGACGCCAATGTGCATCGTAATTTGAGTCTGACGCGCATCCGCCATCTGGGTCGCCATTGTCCGCTTCCAGATCAAATCATAAAGCTTAAACTCGCGACCACTCAGACCGGTTTCCTGGGGTGTGCGAAAGCTACTCCCCGCAGGACGAATCGCTTCATGGGCCTCCTGGGCACCCTTAGCTTTTGTGGTGTATTGCCGCGGGCTGGGGCTCAGGTATTCCTTGCCATACATCGATTCCACGCCCGATCGAGCCGCGACGATCGCCTGTTTCGAAAGGTTCACCGAGTCTGTCCGCATGTAGGTGATATAGCCGTTTTCGTAGAGATTCTGAGCCGTCCGCATCGTTTCCCGTGCCGACAGTCCCAATTTGCGGTTTGCCTCCTGCTGCAAAGTGGATGTGATGAATGGCGGCGAAGGCTTGCGCGTAACCGGTTTCTCTTCAAGCTTCGTGACAGTCCAGGACTGCTGCGCTAAGCGCGCCTGCAAATTTTCAGCTTGCTGCTGATTCAGCAATACCACTTGCTTACCGGCAGTGATTTGCCCTGTATTCTCATCAAAGTCAGAACCAGTCGCCAGCTTCGTGCCACCCAAGCTGATCAGTTTGGCTTCAAACTGTTTCTGTTGATCGGTTGCTGGTGTCAGCAACGCCTTCAGGTCCCAGTAAGAACCTTGTTTAAAAGCCCGCCGCTCGCGCTCCCGCCGGACTAACAGTCGCACCGCCACCGACTGAACGCGACCCGCTGACAAACCATACTTAATCTTTTTCCATAGCAATGGCGACAGCGTATAGCCCACTAGCCGATCGAGAATTCGGCGCGTTTCCTGGGCCCGGACCAACTTCTCATCGACCGCACGGCAATCGGCGATCGCTGCTTGGATCGCTTCTTGAGTGATCTCATGGAATACCATTCGCTTCACCGGCACCTTCGGCTTCAGAATCTGCAGCAAGTGCCACGAAATGCTTTCCCCTTCGCGATCTTCGTCAGTTGCTAGGAGCAGCTCATCTGCGTCCTTCAAAGCGTCCTTCAAAGTTTTGACGATTTTCTTCTTGTCGCTAGGAATCAAATATATCGGGTCAAAGTCAGCCTTAACATCAACGCCTAGCTCGCGCACCCGCTTGTCGGTAATGTCCTTCGGCACATCACTGGTTGATTGCGGCAAGTCGCGTACGTGCCCCATTGAGGCTTCGACCCGATAGCCTTTGGGCAAATAGTTGCGAATCGTCTTGGCTTTAGTTGGGGATTCGACAATAACCAGAGTGGACATGACTGCTGCGTTCTCTAAAGTTCCAAGTTAGGAGCAATGAATCAACCCCAAACTTATGGGGTTGATCAAATTTGAGTTTATCTAAACTTACTTATATGTATCTCAGTAAAGCCACCCGGAAAATTTTATGAAGCGTTTTAACTGGATCCTTTATGACATGCCGCACAGAACTATACAAACATCATCATGCCCCATGGGTCAATCGAGCGTAACATCTGTTGGCGTCCCGTGACTGATCCAGTAGCGCCGCTACGGTTAGGGCGTACAACTGCGTTCACTGGTTCACCCAACTGTATTGGCTGCAGGCAATAGCAATCAATGCAAACGCTTCTTGGTAGTTGGTACCACCGCAATTAAGCAAAATGGCTAGACAAACGGCAAAACTCAACCCAGTGGAAAATGCTTAGGCCGACGGAAGCGCGCTAAAATCCGTAAAGCAATCTTTGTTTTGATTTTTTCACAAGCACACAAGCCGCTGACGTATGGATTTTGCAACACTCGCTTCGCAATTAAATGCGGGCACGATTTTACCGGAAGGAATCGTTATTGTGACGATCATGGCGGTTGTCATCAGCGATTTAATTATTGGGCGATCACGCTCAACCCAGATTACTCCCTACATCGCAATTGGGGGTTTGCTTGTAGCTGTGGTCGCGCTGGTAATGCAGTGGGATGCAGCCGATCCGATCGGCTTCCTCGGGGCATTCAATGCGGATGCCATGAGTATCGTATTCCGATCGATCATCGCGCTATCGGCAGCCGGTACCGTCCTGATGGCCATCCGCTATGTTGATCAGTCCGGTACACCCGTGGCCGAATTCACTACGATTCTGTTGACGGCGACGCTCGGCGGGATGCTCCTCAGTGGTGCCGACGAACTGGTAATGATCTTCGTTGCCTTGGAGACTTTGAGTATTTCCTCATATCTTCTGACCGGCTACACAAAGCGTGATCCCCGATCGAATGAGGCAGCCCTGAAGTATTTACTGATTGGGGCTTCGAGTTCAGCAATTTTTCTCTACGGTTCTTCCTTGTTGTATGGTCTGTCGGGTGGTGAGACCCGTCTGAGCGCGATCGCAACGCAGATCTCCCAGGCAGGTTTGGATCAATCGATCGGATTGGTAATCGCCCTAGTCTTCGCAATTGCAGGAGTTGCTTTCAAGATGGGCGCCGTGCCATTCCACCAGTGGACACCGGATGTCTATGAGGGATCACCAACGCCCATCGTGGCATTCCTCTCAGTTGGCTCCAAGGCCGCCGGGTTTGCTTTGGCCATTCGTTTGCTCACAACTGCGTTCCCGATGGTGGTTGAGGAATGGCGATTTGTGATGACGGCCTTAGCAATTCTCAGCATGATTCTGGGGAATGTCGTTGCCTTAGCCCAAACAAGTATGAAGCGACTCCTAGCCTACTCATCGATCGGGCAAGCCGGTTTCATCATGATTGGTTTGGTAGTGGGCACCAATGCCGGTTATTCCAGCATGATGTTCTATCTGATTGCATACCTGATGATGAACCTGGGCGCATTTACCTGTGTGATTTTGTTCTCGCTCAGAACGGGCACAGACCAAATCAGTGAATACTCCGGTTTGTATCAGAAAGATCCGCTATTGACTTTAGCCCTATCGATTTGCCTGCTGTCCCTGGGTGGTATTCCCCCACTGGTCGGCTTCTTTGGGAAACTTTATCTGTTCTGGGCTGGTTGGCAAGCCGGGGCCTATGGCTTAGTGCTACTGGGCTTAGTCACAAGTGTGATTTCCATCTACTACTACATCCGCGTCGTCAAAATGATGGTAGTCAAAGAGCCCCAGGAAATGTCCGAAGCAGTGTTGAATTATCCAGTGATCGACTGGCACCTGCCAGGTATGCGACCATTGCAAGTGGGCTTGGTGATCTCCCTCGTCGCGACTTCGGTATTCGGCATTCTGTCCAATCCGTTGTTTAGTCTGTCGAATGCAGCGGTGGAAAAAACGCCCATGCTTCAGGTCGTCGCGGTGAATTCGGATACTCCGCCAGCGTCGCCAGCTGCTGCATCAGTTACAGCACCAAAGTTAGTAAGTTTGGCAGCACCGAAACTAGCAACATCGAACTAGTACAGTCCCGATTGCTAATAATTACGTGACATTCTCGGCAAAACTAGCCCTCCTGAGGAGGGCTAGTTTATTATTCGCTCGATGCGACAAAATTTACCCAATCAGACAAAACTCACCTAATCATCTGTAACGGGCCACAATCATTAACGCTATCAGCTATGGCTTTTCCCAGTGGAGCCCCCGTCACTCACAAAACGCGGCAAAAATTGAGTAGCCGGGTGCTCCACCCTTGTTATACGGCGGCATTATAGCCAATGCTGGTGGCATAGAATTTCGTCGATTTGTAAGAATTTCCTGTACTTCTCCGGGCATCATCTCGACAGGGACTAAAATCCGACGTAGACTGGTTTTTTATATATATTGCATTCACGGATACAAAATTTATTTCACTTAGTAGGATCTGAGAGGTTATCAAGCGTGCAACTTCAGCAACAGCCACCGGCAGTTCATCAGCAACGCGTTTCTGGCGCTTACGCCCTGCTTGATAGCCTCAAGCGTCATGGAGTAAAGCATATCTTTGGTTATCCCGGTGGCGCGATCCTGCCGATCTACGACGAACTTTATAAGTTTGAAGAAAGGGGCGAGTTGCAGCATTTCTTAGTGCGGCACGAACAGGGGGCAGTCCATGCGGCGGATGGTTATGCACGAGCCACCGGCCAAGTTGGCGTCTGCTTTGGCACGTCCGGTCCAGGTGCGACCAATCTTGTCACGGGAATTGCGACCGCACATATGGACTCGATTCCATTGGTTGTGGTAACGGGACAAGTTCCTCGCGCCATGATTGGGACCGATGGCTTTCAGGAAACTGATATTTGGGGAATTACATTACCGCTGGTGAAGCATTCCTATGTGGTGCGCGATCCAGAGGAAATTCCGCGCATTGTCGCTGAGGCATTTTATATTGCCAGTACAGGCCGTCCCGGTCCCGTATTGATCGATATTCCGAAGGATGTTGGCCTCGAAGAAATTGACTACACACCCGTCGAACCCGGTACTGTAAAGCTCCCCGGTTACCGTCCAACCGTGAAAGGTAATCCGCGCAAGATTATCCAGGCGATCAAACTGATTCAGTCGGCCAAAAAGCCGCTGCTATATGTCGGTGGTGGTGCCATATCGGCCAATGCCCACGCGCAAGTGCGTGAATTAGCCGAGCGTTTTCAGATTCCGGTGACGACGACGCTTATGGGTATCGGGGCATTCGATGAACATAATCCGCTGTCCGTCGGCATGCTCGGGATGCATGGAACTGCCTATGCCAACTTTGCCGTCACCGAGTGCGACCTCCTGATTGCAGTAGGGGCCAGGTTTGACGATCGGGTTGTGGGCAAGCTAGCGGACTTTGCTGCCCGGGCCAAGGTGATTCACATTGACATCGATCCCGCCGAGGTCGCCAAGGTGCGTCAACCCGATGTGCCGATCGTTGGCGATGTGCAAGAAGTCCTCATCGATTTGCTATCACGTAGCACGAATGTCGGCGATGACATCGGCGTACAGACCCAGGAATGGCGCAATCGTATCCAGCGCTGGAAGCAAGACTATCCGCTGGAAATACCGACCTACGAGGATATGCTGTCACCCCAGGAAGTGATTGCAGAAGTGGGTCGACAAGCACCGGATGCTTTCTATGCGACTGATGTCGGGCAACATCAAATGTGGTCGGCCCAACTGCTGAAAAATGGTCCGCGCCGTTGGCTGTCCAGTGCCGGTCTCGGGACAATGGGCTTCGGCATGCCCGCTGCAATGGGTGCCAAAGTAGCGGTTGGCGACGAGCAGGTGATTTGTATTAGTGGCGATGCGAGTATTCAGATGAATATTCAGGAGCTCGGCACACTGAGTCAGTACGGGATCGCTGCAAAAACCGTGATTATCAATAATGGTTGGCAGGGTATGGTGCGCCAGTGGCAGCAATCTTTCTATGGTGAACGCTATTCGTCTTCGCACATGGCTCCCTCGATGCCTGATTTCGTCAAGTTGGCCGAAGCCTATGGCGTTAAAGGCATGGTTGTTACCAACAAAGAAGACTTGCAGAGCGCAATCGCCGCAATGTTAGCCTACGATGGCCCAGTTCTACTTGATGTGCATGTCCGCAAGGATGAAAACTGTTATCCGATGGTGGCACCGGGTAAGGCGAATTCGGAGATGATCGGTCTACCTCAACACAAACAGTTAGAACGGGCGATGGAAACCAGTTCTTGCTCAAGCTGTGGCGCTGAAAATGAGCAGATGCACAAGTTCTGCTCTGAGTGTGGGGCAAAGCTATAGTCGCGATCGCGACTTATAGCTGTGCGCAATTGCGCACGGACATAATCTTCAGAGCACAACGTCAGGTCGCAATCGACCTGGCGTTTTTTGACTGGAATCGCCCAGCATCGGCATCGCTGCCGATCGCGACGCAAAATCAAAACTTGATTTGGAAATTATCCTCGGTCACGTTACGATCGAATCACCTGAATCATCGCGATGACGGCAGAAAACATCATGGACAGAAGACAACTACTGCAGCTTGGGATTGGACTAGCCGGTAGCGCTTGGATCATCAAAATCGTACTTGATCAGCGTGGCTTTGTGGACAATATGACAACAACAAGCGAGGAGAACGCTGATAATATGGCAACGAATAAAGCAGAGCAAACATTCCCGGTGTCTAAGACGGATACCGAATGGCAAGCCGAACTCACCCCAGAACAGTATCGAGTGCTCCGCAAGCATGGCACTGAGCGGGCCGGAACCAGCCCCCTCGACAAGCAATACGACCCTGGCACCTATTACTGCGCCGGATGTGAACAAGCACTATTTACATCCGAGACCAAGTTCGATAGTGGGACTGGTTGGCCGAGCTTCTATCAGCCAATCGACGGAGCGATCGAAACCTCAACGGATAAATCTCTATTTATGACGCGGGTGGAAGTGCATTGCAGCAACTGCGGTGGGCACTTGGGACATGTTTTTAACGATGGTCCCCAGCCAACCGGATTGCGCTATTGCATGAATGGTGTCTCAATGCGATTTGAGCCGGCATAGGTTGAGGCAGTCGTATGTTGCGTCCGGTTTTCGAATACATTCAACCGGAGAATCCCCAAGCGGCGATTGCGCTGCAAGAAGAACTGCGTCAACGGGTCATCCGACAGGATACTTTTGGTGATGTGCAGCTCGTAGCCGGTGTGGATGTCGGCTTTGAAGACCAGGGCGCAACCGCTAGAGCGGCTGTTGTCGTACTCCAATTTCCGGAACTCACCGTCGTGGAATCAGCGATCGCCCGCCGTCCCACCACTTTTCCTTATATTCCCGGACTGCTATCGTTTCGGGAACTTCCAGTTTTACTGGATGCGGTCGAAAAATTAACAACAACGCCTGACCTATTACTGTGCGATGGCAACGGTTACATTCACCCGCGTCGCCTGGGGATCGCTTCCCATCTGGGCATCTTGCTTGATCAACCAACGATCGGTATTGCCAAAAGCCATTTCCTCGGCAAACATGATCCCGTCGGTGAAACTGCGGGGGATTGGCAACCAATCACGCATAAAGGTGAAATCATTGGCGCGATCGTGCGGAATCGCACTAATATCAGGCCGGTATATGTCTCATCGGGACATCGTATCAGCCTTGAAAGTGCCATTTACTTTGTGCGTCAGTGCACTACCAAATATCGTCTCCCAGAAACCACTCGTCTTGCTGATCGCCTCTCCAAACAAAACGGGACGCTCTAGACAATGCTGTTACATGTGCCAACTCGCAATTCCTCAAACCCCTCGTTACAATTACTAATACAAATAGCCCCGAGTCGCACCTTCTATCAGTCGTGATCACAGACCCCGGCGGGTCGACTAAATTACTTAATAATTCCCTATGTATTTAACTTGGCTCGACAGTAATTCTTGGCTGATCGAAATGGCTGACTTACGGATTTTGCTTGATCCCTGGTTAGTTGATGATTTGGCCTTTGGCAACGCAAAGTGGTTTTTTCGGGGTTATCGCCAGCACGATCGCCAAATCCCCGAAAACATTGACTTGATCCTGCTTTCCCAGGGATTGGAAGACCACGCACGTCCCCCGACGCTGAAAGCCCTAGACAAGTCAATTCCGGTTATTGGTTCGCCAGCAGCAGCCCAAGTTGCAAAAACACTGGGGTTTCAAACCGTTACCCCCTTAGAACATAACGCCACATCAATCGTTGCCGATCGGCTCGAGATCCAAGCAACTGAGGGATCGCCCGTCGGTCCCACCAGCAAGGAAAACGGCTATTTACTCAAAGACATCCGGCAAGGAACCACACTTTACTACGAACCCCACGGTTATCATCCTGAAGCATTAAAGCAACAAGCACCGATCGATGTCGTATTGGCCCCGATGATTGACCTGTCCATTACACCGGGTTTACCGATCATCAAAGGCAGCAAGTCAGCCATCAACCTCGCCCAGTGGGTTAAACCACAGGTAATGCTGCCAACGGCTGCCGGGGGGGATATTGATTTCTCCGGTGTACTGATTAAGCTATTAAAAGCCTCGGGCAGTCCAGCATTCGTGCAAGGTCAGCTGACTGAAGCAGGCCTAGCCACCCAGGTAATTGATCCGCAGCCAGGCAATCGCTTAGAAATCCCACTGAAATTGCCCGTCAGCTAAGGAAATTACTCGGAATTTCGCAGCTGGTCATAGAAACACAACATTGACGCTGGAGTAATAAAATTTAAGCGTCATCTTACCCCAAATTCGTTATCTTAGAAGTGAAGGTCAAAAATATGAGCGCAACTGTTCTTTCTGCAGCTGAAATCCAACAACATCTCAACCAGCTTCCTGGTTGGGCAGTCAAAGATGGCAAGCTAAATCGCCAGTTTCAGTTTTCTGATTTCGTCACAGCATTTGGCTTCATGGCAAGTATGGCCTTGGTCTCTGAGTCAATGGGACATCATCCTGAATGGTTCAATGTGTACAACAAAGTCACCGTTGATCTAACGAGCCATGATGCCGGGGGGATTACGCAAAAAGACCTTGATTGGGCAGCACAAGCAAATAAACTTGCGACTTAGTAACGCTTAGTCACAAGCAGGCTCATCGGTCAACTGCGTAATCCCGCAAATTTAATATTTTTCTCCGGAATTTTACTGGAGTTCGGCGAAGAAAATAACAGAAGCATACCGCAGCAATTGCTTTGCGCGCCTTCATCGCCTATGGGCTGCGATTAGCTAGGTGGCGTTCGTCGATTTTGTGAGGATTGGGATAATGTTTGTTGAGGAGTTTGTGGTGTGTAGCGATGTTGCCACTTCGGAGTCGGCTCACGGAAGTCCATTAACCGTTGACGATCACCAAGTTAATGGCGATCAAACGGCAATGCAGATGATTTCTGCGATCGTCGCACAATTAAGCCAAAGTGAAGTCTATTGTCGTGCCGTAAATAGCTTGCAGCGATTGACTGCCGAACAAGGTTTGGATGGTCAAATTTTATTAAAGGCAGTCAGTCTAGAAGCAATTCGAATCACACTTGAGACTGTTCAAAGCACCCCGTGCGTCCGTCCCGCCGATCACCGAGACAAGCCCTGTTGACCTCGGTATGACTGAGCTCGAAATCGATGAAGCGGCAGACGATCAGCTGTTCGCTGCAATCGATAATGTGATTGGAAATCAACCAAAATCATTCCCAAATCCCCTCGCACATCCGTTCAAACGTTATAAAGCAAAACGGCAAATTGCCGTTGAGGAAGTAAAAGCCGACACGCGGGAAGAAATACTAGTCAAAATTGGTGCCCAAATCCAACTGGAACGAGAGCAAAGAGGCTTAAGTATTGCGCAGTTGCATGCGCAGACATTTATCCCGATGTACCATCTACAGGCATTAGAGCATGGCAGCATTGACCAGTTGCCGGAAGATGTCTATTTGCGCGGTTTCTTCAGTCGGATTGAAAAAGCCTTTGGCTTAGCTAGCGGCAGCCTGAATGATCAATTGTGGAACAATCACAATCCCCCCGTATCCGTCCTACCTTGCTGGGGAGGGCATGGTGCAAAAGGTGGTCATCGCGGTTTTGGGGGCTTGGATATCAACCCGACTCACCTATACATGACCTATGCAGCGATTCTCGCAAGCGGCATATATTGGGTATCCAACCAAACTGCACCGCAGACAAATTTGCCAGATTTAGGTGTTTATCAACCACGGGTTGAGGCCGCATCCACGCAAACCCCAAAAGTGAAACCGGCAGTCAATCACCCCACTGAAAAAGCCAATCCAGAGAAGTCAACACAGTCAAATTCAACCTCGGCCAAATCTGTAGAAGTTCTTTCTAGCAAAAGCATTGCGTCGCCAGAAATAATGCGTTAGACGCACGATTCGCACCGGTTGCACAGTTACGATTAAGCACTAGCAATCACCGCAAATGTGCAACCGGACTAATCACCCTTGACCAACTAGGCTAAATGCCGCCCAGTGATAGACTTCGGGATATTGTTCACGGGTTCTAAGCATGGCTTGGCGGAGCGCTGCCGAACGATCGGGATTAATTTTTAGATGACGATAAAACTCCGCCATCAGCAGCGCGGTCGATGCATCATCCACGGCCCACAGTGAAACCACTAAGCTGGGAACCCCAGCCGCTAGGAAGGCTCGGGAAAGCCCAATCACGCCATCGCCTTTAATTGCACCACGGCCCGTATTACAAGCACTGAGGACAACGAGTTCCGCCTGGAGTTTCAGCCATTCATCGGTCAATTCATCGGTTGTGAGGATGCCATCGTTGGGTTTGCCCGTATCGTCTGGAGCCAAGGCGATCGCGCCTGGGATGCCCAGATCTTTGAAGTCATCCAGCAAACCATGTGTGGCAAGGTGGATTAATTTGGCATCGCGCATCTGAGTTAAAACGGTGGCTTTAGTCGCTTGGGGGCCAATCAGGGCATGCGTGTTAGCTAGCTGGGCAACTTGCCGGGCTTCGACCTCAGCGTTAGGTAACGGCAGTAGCGTTTCCGTGAATTTGCCTCCCTCATCAACGATCGTCGGCATTGTCGGATTACCAACAATCAACGCATTATTAAACAGTGCTTGATTGCGATTGGGGTTACGGTTGGGCTGGGTCAGTCCCAACACCTGAATCGAGGGAGCGATGCGGATCGTGTGTTTTTCGAGCAGATGACGGCCCTGCTTATCCTGTAGGGCATAAAACGGCACAGTGAATAGGAAATCTTGGGGGATAAAGATAACGTGCTGAGAGGCATCGCGCGGTAAAAGATCTTCAATCGGATCAATCAAGATTTTTGACAGTTCGGCTGTTGATGTTTTTGGTTGCTCTAGATTAGCGGTTTCATCCGTCGCCTGATTCGATCGAGTTCGATCACTACGACTCCGCACCCCGATCGCCTCACGACTGCTGCGAATCAGTGCCGTGATTGCCCCTTGAGGTGCATGCTGAAAAGGGCGAAGGTCAACTTTGCGCAAATCGACTTGTCCACCGGGCTGAATTACCCAAATCAACAAATCTGTCTCGCGCAGGATTCGATGGGGACTCTGTGGACTCTGTGACTCAACCCAATTGCGCAAAATCGAATATTCAACGATCGTGGCCTGTTGATCACGGGCAATCTGCTTGATTTGCGCGATATCGATTGGTGCCAGTTCAAAATCGCGCAAATTGGCACCCGTTTTTTTACGCGCCATCAGTTCGACTAGGGCTCGGGTTCTGGCTTGTTCGGCAACTTCGAGGGCGGCTTCGGGTTGATCTTGAGCGACCAAAGCCAATTGTAAATGTTGGTAGCTTTTCGCCTGCCGTTCGAAGAGGTTGATTTTTTGGCGATCGGCGGTTTGGTACTGTTGATTGCGATTCAGCTCGGCACGCTGCTGATCCCAAATGGCAATACTGGCGCGTAGGTGTTTCTCGGCGGCATCATACTGCTGCAAGCCAATTAAAATTGTCCCGAGATTGGACAATCCCACACCCCGTTCCCGTAAGTCACCCCGCTTCTCGGCAATGGCAATGCTCAATCGCATCAGTTCCGCCGCTTTTATATGGTTGCCTTGGCGTTCGTATAGCGCCCCCAAATTGCCATAGAGCTTGCCTGTCATGGCACGATCTTGGTTCTGCTGCGCCAACTCTAACGCCCGGTTGTATGAGACGATCGCGCGATCAAGCTGCCCCATGCTGCTATGGAGCAAACCCAAGTTGAGGAATACGGTTGCCAGTTCACGCGGGTCATTGAGTTCCTGAGCAACTTCGAGACTCGCTTGACTGTACTGCAAGGCTTGGTCATAGTTGCCTGTAGCACGATACAGAATTGCGATGTTACCGAGAGCTCGCCCTTCGCCGGCACGATCGTTGGTTGACCGCGCAAGACGCAGTGCCTGCGTGTAGTATTTCGCTGCTTGACGATAATCGCCAATAGCATAGTAGGCATTCCCCAAGTTAGCCGTATTGTTCTGGATCGCAACGGCATTTTGCTTCTCCTGAGCGAGTTTCAGCGATTGCTGCAAGCCGGCGATCGCCTCAGCATACCGCCCCGCAGCTAATGCCACCGAGCCCAATTCTCCCAGCGTGATTTGCTCATAGTATTGATTCTGCATCGCCCGGGCGCGGGTTAATGCTTGCTCTAAATAAGACTGAGCTTGATTTGGCAACCTTAAACGGTTGTAGAACCGGCCAAAATTAAACAGCGCTCGTAGTTCTTGCACTGGGTGATTTTTTGACCGGGCCAGGTCAAGACCGCTAGTAAAGCTGGCGATCGCTGCTTCCGGCTGACCGAGGGTGCCGTAGACTTGTCCCAATTGAATATAGGCATTAATTGCATCAGTTTGGTAATTCACTTGGCGGAGTAATGGAATACTCGCTTGATAATGTTTAAGTGCCAGTTGATATTGCTTGAGATCCTGTTGTGACTGGGCGATGCGATACAACAACATCGCTTCACTCCGACGACGCTGAATTGCGCGCGCGATCGGTAGGGCCTGTTGATGGGCAGCGAGTGCTTGCTGATATGCACCCCGGAGGCGGTGCACATTGCCCAGATCATATAAACTATTCATCTGCCAGTAGCGATCGTTCTGTTGCGCAAAGGCAATCCGGGCTTGCTCAAAATAATCTAAAGCGGCATCGTACTCCTGTTGATTGCGATAGCTCAACCCGATCGAGCGTAATGTCAGACCCTCGAGTAATGGGTTTGGCAGTTGTCGCCCAAGCACTAAGGCTTGTTTAAGATAGGAAATCGCTTCAGTATTGGCCCCAGCATAACGATAGTTATTGCCCAACAGATGCAAAACCCGGCGTTTAAGTTTTAGGTTTTGACTGTTTTTGATCTGCTCTAGGACTTCTTGATACAGTGCGATCGCCGGTTGATACGCTTGCTGATCGGTGTAGCGTTCGGCCGCCGCCAATTGTTGCTCAATGCTGAAGTCTGACGTTTGGGCCATGGCGGGGGCGATCATCGCCGGCACAGCCTGACTCGTTATGACGCTCATACCCAGCAGGACGGCCAGTAACTGCTGTCGTGGTGTCATTACGCCTATCCTTCCAAGAGTTGTCTAATTTGATTCACGATCGATTATCGGAAATCCGTACGATTCATTTGATGCGTTATCGCTTCACTCCGAGGATACCCAAATAATCAAGAAGTATTTTTTCACGATTAGTTAGATCGCGATCAGTTTGCCATTTCATCAAATACGATAATTACTACCGATCAGCAATGCTGCATGAATAATGTAAGTTTTTTATCGTATCAGTGTGGTCCAAAAATGCTCTGATAAAATTCAAATAGCGTTTTGTTTTTGGCTGCCTTATATTCAGGGACGCGTTTATCTACCAATTAACGTAATTTCTATTTTACGGTTGTATTTCTACACTAAGACAGCTCGGCAAACTGCTCGTTCCACTTCGTCATATCAGTTAATTATTATGGCAACTCTTCAACCTGCGGAGAACGCTTCATTGCCCTATGAAAGAAACGATCAATTTTCAGAATAAAAGCACTCCCGATCCAAACATTGATGGCCATCAGTTATTGGTAGAACTGCTGGGACAGATATTTTCTACCGATAATGATTGGATTTTACGCTTCAGTCAGGCCTTTGAACTGCATCAAATAGAATTGGGGGACGAACTTGCTGATGGGCTTGAGCACGATGCTGCCGATCGCGGGCAACCTACATCAGGCAAGTTATACATTCTCTGCCTGGGTCGTATCCGGCTGATCGGGATCAATGACCATCAGCAAGAAACACCCGTGGCCTCTCTAGAAGCTGGCGAAATTTGGGGTGTTGATCAGCTGCTCAATGCTCAGCCACGATCGTACAAGGCTGTCGTCTCCAGTCCGGGGATTGTTGCCACACTGGCGTTCGAACAGCTGCAAACCTGGCTCCAACAGGTACCGGCCCTCAAGGCATATTTGCAGAACATAACGCAGTCGCGGCAGCGACTAATCTTCTTCAAACTAGCCACGGAGTTGCGATCGCAATCAAGCCATGTGATCAAACGCCTCTTACCGAAAATCAACAACATCAGTATTCCCGCTGGTACGACTCTCGCTGAGGCGACCCCAGCTGGCCGATACTGGTTATATCAAGGCCAGATTCACAGCCAATCAAATGGCGCTGACGGCCTGCCAAACGTTGGGGATAGCTGGGGATATCCTGAGCCAGTGCCACTTGATTGGGTCGCAACGAGTGACTTGCAAGTTTATGGATTGAGCCTCGCCGATTGGGAACTGCTGCAACCACTGTTGGTTGGCATCGAGGAGACGCAGTCAGCAGCCAGCGGCGGGCCAGCCAGTCATCAAGTCCATCGTAAAGCATTGCACCGCCAGCTATTCACGCGCGACGCAACCCAGCTTAGTCCGACTAAATCAGCCGCAGCACCCGGTCAAGCAACTCATCAGCCACAGCTAGCACTGCAACCAGAGCCAGCCAGCATTGATTTTGCACATCCAGCACGCGGTCAATACCGCCGTCGCTGGTTTGGACCAAACTACCCCTTTATCCCACAGCAAAGCACTGCCGATTGCGGCGCTGCCTGTCTGGCCATGGTCGCCCAATATTGGGGCAAACGCCTAAACCTGAATATGTTGCGCAATTTGGCTGGGGTAGGCCGATCGGGGGCATCGCTCAAGGGTCTAGCCAACGCCGCCGAACGCTTAGGCTTTCAGTCGCGCCCCGTTCGTTCCAGTTTTAATCGCTTGGCGGAGCAACCGCTCCCCTGGATTGCCCATTGGCAGGGGGACCACTATGTTGTGGTGTATCGCGTCAAGGGCAAACGGGTCATCATGTCTGATCCGGCGCTCGGTCGGCGTTCCATCAGCGTTACGGAGTTTCAGGCAAATTGGACCGGGTATGCCTTGCTGCTCAGCCCGACGGAACTGCTAAAAACAATTCCCAGTTCTAAACCGACGCTGGGGCGATTCTGGAGTGCCTTCTGGCCCTATCGATCGATGCTCTGGCCGATTTTGCTGGCCTCGTTGTTGCTACAGGTTTTTGGCTTGATCACGCCGCTGTTTACCCAAATTATTTTAGACCGCGTCATCGTCAACAAAAGTTTGATCAGCTTACAGGTATTTTCGATCGGGCTATTAATGTTTGGCTTCTGGAGTATTGGCTTGAGCGGTATCCGGCAATATATGCTGGACTACTTTTCCAACCAGATTGATCTGACCTTAGTGAGTGGATTTGTCAGTCATGCACTCAATCTGCCCCTCCCATTTTTTGCCACGCGCCACGTCGGCGACATCATCACGCGGGTGCAGGAAAATCAAAAGATCCAGCAATTCCTGACTCGTCAGGCAGTCTCGGCCTGGTTAGACGCGATCATGGCCGTGGTCTACATCGGGCTAATGCTGTACTACAACTGGCAGTTAACACTGTTAGTGCTCGCCTTATTACCGCCAATTATTATTTTGACGGTCGTCGCCAGTCCATTTTTGCGGCGCGTATCCCGCCAAATCTTCTATGAATCAGCCAAGCAAAACTCCACGCTAGTGGAGATGCTAACGGGCATCGCGACAGTTAAGGCAACCGCCGCCGAACGTGATCTGCGCTGGCAATGGGAAGAGCAATTAACCGGGATGGTGAATGCTATGTGGCGCGGCCAGAAACTAGCGAATGGCCTCGGTGTGGTGAGTACCGCGATCAATACTATGGGCAGCACTGCCTTGCTATGGTACGGTGCAACCCTGGTGATCCAAGACCAACTGACAATTGGCCAATTCGTCGCCTTCAATATGATGATTGGCAAGGTGCTGGGGCCGGTGCTTGCCTTGGTGGGGCTATGGGACGAGTTGCAGGAAGTGCGGGTGTCGGTGGAACGACTGGATGATATTTTCAGTACCAAGCCGGAAGAAAGTGCCGATCAGCCATTACTGATGCTGCCCAACATTCGTGGTGAAGTCGCCTTTGAAAATGTTTCGTTTCGCTATGACGCCGACGACGATCGCAACATTTTGCAAAATATTACGTTCCAAATAAAACCTGGTGAAACCATGGCGATCGTCGGCCGCAGCGGCTCCGGTAAAACGACGTTAGTCAACTTATTGCAGGGGTTGTACCATCCGACCAGTGGTCGCGTGACGATCGATGACAATGACCTGCGCCATGTCTCACCCCATTCACTCCGGTCCCAAATGGGGGTTGTGCCGCAGGAGTGCTACCTGTTTTCTGGCACGATTTTAGATAACATCACGCTCTATCGACCGGAATACAGCCTCGCAGAAGTAACCGAAGTCGCGAAGCTAGCAGAAGCGCATGGCTTTATTCAAAATCTCACATTAGGGTACAACACCAAAGTGGGAGAACGTGGCACCATGCTCTCCGGTGGGCAACGTCAGCGGATTGCGATCGCCCGGGCCTTAATCAGTGACCCGCGCATTCTGATTTTGGACGAGGCTACTAGCTCCCTCGATACCGAGTCGGAACGACGCTTTCAGAAAAACTTACAGCATATCAGCCGCGATCGCACCACATTCATCATCGCCCATCGCCTCTCCACCGTGCGCAATGCCAGTTGCATCTTAGTCCTCGATCGGGGTGTGATTGTCGAGCAGGGCACCCATGCACAGCTAATGGCCAAATCTGGGCTATATGCTCAATTAGCCCAGCAACAGCTAAACATTTAGTCTGACCAACAAAATGTGCAGACTGAGAAACAGAATTAGCAACGCTTAAAACTACACATTTCTTCAGATAAAATCGGCCAAGTTGGCCGCTCAAACACAGATGAATCCTATCGGCGGAGTGTCCTAGTTTATAGAAGCTATTTCGGATTACCGAGAAATATTAACTACTCAATTGCGCCTTAAGTCAGGTAGCGCTTCAAAGAGGGATTAGAAACTGATTTCTGAATCCTGCAATCGACTCAAATTAATTGCCTTAGGGTTTTATGTAACTTTAGCCCGAGAGAGTTTTTTGGGGTGCGCTACCAATTCGTAGACGTCAGACCTTTAGTGTCAGGATGTTGATATGTCTATCCGAATTGAGTCGTTACCCTTTACGTCTGCTGTCGCCGCGATCGCGCCGGTAGGATCGGCTTTCGCAGTTTGAATACTTTGTGAATGAAGGCGCACTGGCGCAAGAAACATTGTTTCAAGCACAGCAGCAATTTGCCAGGCTTCAACGCAGTATTACCCAGCAAGAAGGCGATATTCAGCAAGCCGTGGCCGAGTCGCAACGCTTAGGTGGTGCCTTATAACGGTGACTTACAATAGGATATGGCGTCACTGCAACAGCTACAGGCCGATCTAGTGCGGAAGCATGCCGAAGCGGTCAATGACCAATTACAATTGCAAGAATCGATTCAGCAGTGGTCGGTGCAGAAAACCCAACTGCAGGCCAAAATTCAGCAGCGTAATCAGCAGTTTGCCCGGGATTGAAATCAGAGGGGGGAAACACACCATAACAGTGACTAGGGTGGTTTTTCCAGATCTAGACGCGATCACTAACGATCAATGCTGGAGTTGCACAGTGACTTGACGCACGCGGTGAGCGAGCACATCAATTCATCAAGATTACTTGGCTATATCCGTGCACCATTGAAAGATTACGTTAATTCCAATAAACTCTGCCTCAGCATTTCGTAGAATTGAGTCAGAATCTAAATCTAGGTTGTCATTGCTTTTTTGTTGTGGGTGAGCGGGTGTTATGGCGCTGATTGTTCAAAAGTATGGTGGGACTTCCGTTGGCTCTGTCGAACGGATTCAGGCAGTGGCGCAGCGAA
Organism: uncultured cyanobacterium; assembly: GCA_963704065.1. GTDB lineage: Bacteria > Cyanobacteriota > Cyanobacteriia > Leptolyngbyales > Leptolyngbyaceae > Romeriopsis. The sequence continues at coordinate 87,025 of CAVPGX010000046.1, forward strand.
TCAAGCGCACGACAGCGGCGGGAAATTCAGTGGTTGTCGTTGTTTCGGCAATGGGTAAAACGACCGATGGTTTGGTCAAGTTAGCCAGCGAATTGTCGGATAACCCCAGTCGGCGCGAAATGGATATGCTCCTGGCCACCGGTGAACAGGTGACGATCGCACTGCTCAGCATTGCATTACAAGAAATTGCCCAACCAGCAATTTCCCTGACCGGCGCCCAGGTCGGCATTCTGACTGAACCACATCATTCGCGGGCGCGTATTTTAAAAATTGATACCGATCGGATTCAACGGCATTTAGACGAACATAAAGTCATTGTGGTTGCCGGTTTCCAAGGTGTGAGTTCGACGACCGATTTGGAAATCACCACCCTCGGACGCGGCGGCTCCGATACTTCAGCTGTCGCTCTGGCAGCAGCGCTCAAAGCCGACTTTTGTGAAATCTATACGGATGTACCGGGGATCCTCACAACGGATCCCCGCCTAGTCCCAGAAGCGCAGTTGATGGCCGAAATTACCAGCGACGAAATGCTGGAATTAGCCAGTCTGGGAGCGAAGGTGTTGCATCCACGCGCCGTGGAAATTGCTCGCAACTATGGTATGCCGTTGGTCGTACGGTCGAGTTGGTCTGATGAGCCAGGTACTTGGGTGCGTTCACCTCAGACTGCGCCGCGATCGCTCGAAGGGTTAGAAATTGCGCGGCCGATCGATGGTGTGGAATTTGATACGGATCAGGCAAAGGTCGCCCTGTTACGGGTGCCGGACCAACCAGGCGTCGCGGCGAAGCTGTTCAAGGAAATTAGTCAGCACAGCCTCGATGTCGACTTAATTATTCAGTCCATCCACGAAGGCAACAATAACGATATTGCGTTTACCGTTGCGACCGGTTCGCTGAAGCAGGCAGAATCAGTCGCTCAGGCAATTTTGCCAGCATTGATGCAAACACCGGAACCAGTCGCAGCCGCAGCGGATGTGCTCGTAGAACAGCAAATTGCCAAGGTCAGTATTGCCGGGGCGGGCATGATTGGCCGGCCAGGGGTCGCTGCAGAAATGTTTACCGCCCTTTCCAAGGCCGGAATCAATATTCGGATGATCTCTACTTCTGAGGTGAAGGTGAGTTGTGTAATTGACCTTGATGACTGCGATCGGGCAATTGCCACACTTTGCCAGACTTTTGATATTGAAAGCTCAACTGTAAATGAAGCTGTGGGCCCAGCAACAATCGCGCCGATCGTCCGCGGGGTGGCGTTAGACATGAAGCAGGCCCGTCTAGCAATTCGCTATGTACCTGACCTGCCAGGAATGGCCGCGCGAATTTTCCAATCCTTAGCAGAGCACAATATCAGCGTGGATATGATTATTCAGTCCCAGCGCTGCCGCGTCGTGAATGGTGTCATGACCCGTGATATTGCCTTCACCGTTGCACAGATGGATGCCGAGACGGCAAAAGCGGTGATCGAAGCGGCCCGCGCCGAATTGCAGTTTGGCGAGATTGTGCTTGATCAGGCGATCGCCAAAGTAAGTATTGTCGGCTCCGGTATGGTCGGACAGCCAGGCGTCGCCGGACAAATGTTCAATGCACTCTACCAGCAGGGAGTTAATATCCAGATGATCGCAACGTCTGAAATTAAAGTCAGCTGCGTGGTGAGTGAAGCGGAAGGGGTGAATGCTTTAAGAGCAGTACATGCAGCATTTGAACTAGCGGGTCAAGATCAGGTCATCGTTCCTGCATAGATGGCTTGATCTTTAGGATGTTTCGACACGCCCATAAATACAAAAATTGCCACACCTCGCCGAGACATGGCAACACACCAACACATACTCAAATGAGTTATCTATAACTTACCGAATCCGCAAACTAACGTCTGTCTGTCGTAGGGTGTATCTTTGATGCGGCATCCATCGAGAGACATATTCCTTCATGGCGGTTGAGCTGCTTCCCTTGTTGCCGCGACAAGGTCACACCATGTAAGGGAGATGAATAGTGGCCATCTTGATCAAAATCATCAATGCGTTCACCGGCGGCGCATCTTACTGATCATCTTGCGCGATAGCCGGAGCTGTAGTTGTTCTTCATCGGCCCACTTTTGGAATAACTTATAGAACGCCTGACGTTCTTCACCTTTGACGACAGCAACTTGATCAGCCGTCTCTAGAACGTAAGGATAGCCGCTACCAATAATCACTTCACCCCTGACCCAGTTGATGATCCGATCTATGATCCCAGCTTCGTACATCCATAGCGGCATCTCAATTCGCGCTGGTAGACTATCGCGGTTGGTCTTGATATAAGCAAAGGCGACGGGGCCACTGGCGTCACTGTACTGGCTGAGGATGCCCGATCGACGGCACAGAAATAGCGGTGTTCGTTCGCCCCAAGCCATTTCCTGTCGATCGATGCGGTTCAACAATTGCGTATCCTGAATCGCGCCAGGCTCTGGAAGATCATAGAGATGTCGGAGCATCATTGTCAGATCGCGCGCCGAAGTGGTGTCGATATAGGCAACAACCGGCACCCGAAAATACTGACTGGCTTCCAGCACCTTACAAACAGAATTAACGTATATTTGGCGCGTTTTTTCATCAAAGGCCTCGGCAAAGCTGGCAACTAATGATCCATCAAAAAAAGCCAACGCAGTTTCTGAATCACGATTGTCCTCAAAGTATTGAATAATCCGTGCTGTTTCCATCTCAAACCGGCGGAGGTTGACTTTAAGGTCAGCCATGTCGCTGCGTTCTGACTTAAGTTCAGCCGGGGTCATCACATCGGAGGCAATATCTTTGACATACTCGCCATCGGGAACATGCAAATTCTCAAACCAGCCGATCTGTACCAGGGCGATCGGAATCGATAAATCTCGCCCTGGATAAATTTGTGATCCATCAACAGCAAAGGTAGAGATGCCCAGAAGCTGACTGCGGACCCAGGCAAGACTTTCTTCACGACTGTTCCATCGTTGCTCAAATGGCAAGATCCAGCTGGATTTAGCATCGAGGTGACTCAAGCGGTAAAGCACCACAGTCTCTCACCGATCGCAGTGCTTGATTGATTTGCTCACTCGTTTGACACATCGCATCCTGCAGGGCGCTGCGATATAGCTCCAAAATCTTGAAATTTTCAGCATCAAAGCGACTAAAGTCATCACGCTTTTGCTGTAGCGAGTTGATAATTTGCGACGGCTTCAGGGGCATAAGCAGTGAGCGATTTAAGTTCAGGCGTATTAATTCTACCGATTAATTGCCGCTGGGCACAACGAATCCGGCCCAAACACTCATAAAAAATGTCCTCTGACAATGTCAGAGGACATTTGACTGTAAAAAGCATAACTTCAGACTAAATAAACTAGTCGAGGTTAGGCATTGACAGAGTCGGCTCAGTCTCACGATTGATGCCTTTTTCGAAGCCTCCAACGGCCGCACGAGCGCGACCCGCATGCCAAAGGTGACCAATCAAGAAGAAGAAGCCCACGATGAAGTGGAAGGAAGCCAACCAAGCACGGGGGTTAACGTAGTTAAAGGAGTTAAGCTCCGTTGCTACACCACCCACTGAGTTGATCGAACCGAGCGGCGCGTGAGTCATATACTCAGCGGCACGGCGAATTTGCCAAGGCTGAATGTCGTTCTTGATCTTATTCAAGTCCAGACCATTCGGACCCCGGAGCGGCTCCAACCAAGGACCTTGGAAGTCCCAGAAACGCATGGTTTCACCACCGAAGATGATTTCCCCAGAAGGCGATCGCATCAGGTACTTACCCAAACCGGTTGGCCCTTGTGCCGAACCGACGTTTGCGCCCAGCTTTTGGTCACGGACCAAGAAGGTCATCGCCTGTGCCTGAGAAGCCTCAGGACCAGTCGGACCGAAGAACTCACTCGGGTAAGCCGTGTTGTTGTACCAAACCATGACGGAAGCAATAAAGCCCATCAAGGAAAGTGCACCTAAGCTATAGGAAAGATAAGCCTCACCGGACCAGATCAGTGCACGACGCGCCCAACCAAATGGCTTGGTCAGGATATGCCAGATACCGCCGCCGATACAGATCAAACCGATCCAAATATGGCCGCCGATGATATCTTCCATGTTGTTAACACTGATGATCCAACCCTCACCACCAAATGGCGCGCGGGTCAGATAGCCGAAGATAACAGCTGGATTCAAAGTTGGATTAGTAATGATACGAACGTCACCGCCACCCGGTGCCCAGGTATCATACACACCGCCGAAAAACATGGCTTTCGCCACTAGCAGGAATGCACCACCACCCAATAGGCACAGATGATAGCCAATGATATTGGTCATCTGGTTCTTATCAGACCAGCTGTAGCCAAAGAACTCAGAGTACTCTTCAAGCGTGTCAGGACCACGCAAAGCATGGTAAATGCCACCGAAGCCCAGTACGGCCGAAGAAATTAGGTGCAGGACACCAATGACAAAATACGGGAAGGTGTCAATTACTTCACCACCAGGACCCACGCCGTAGCCAAGGGTTGCGAGGTGAGGCAGCAAAATTGCACCTTGCTCGTACATGGGCTTTTCAGGAATGAAGTGAGCCACTTCAAACAGGGTCATTGCCCCCGCCCAGAAAACGATCAAGCCAGCGTGAGAGACATGTGCCCCTAGCAGCTTACCGGAGAGATTAATTAGACGGGCATTACCAGACCACCAAGCATATCCAGAGGATTGTTGATCCCGGTTACCCGCAACGAAGTCATTAGAGAGCGTTACCACGCGGTAGAACCTCCTCAGGGAATACAAATTTTTCATGGGGCTGGTCTTGGACCGCCATCCAAGCCCGAATCCCTTCATTCAACAAGATATTCTTGGTGTAGAAGGTTTCAAATTCGGGGTCTTCCGCCGCCCGTAGTTCCTGTGACACAAAGTCATAGGCCCGCAGGTTGAGCGCAATACCGATGATGCCAATCGACGCCATCCACAGACCGGTGACCGGCACAAACAGCATGAAGAAGTGCAACCAACGCTTGTTGGAAAAGGCAATCCCAAAAATCTGGGACCAAAACCGGTTGGCCGTCACCATCGAGTAAGTTTCCTCACTCTGAGTCGGATTGAAGGCCCGGAACGTATTGGCATTTTCACCATCTTCAAACAAGGTGTTTTCCACCGTCGCCCCGTGAATCGCACAGAGTAGTGCCCCACCGAGGATCCCGGCGACACCCATCATGTGGAACGGATTCAAGGTGAAGTTATGGAAACCTTGAACGAATAGAATGAATCGGAAGATCCCCGCCACACCCAAACTCGGTGCGAAGAACCAGGAAGACTGGCCCAAGGGATACAGCAAAAATACCGACACAAATACGGCAATCGGACCGGTGAAGGCAATGGCGTTGTATGGCCGAATGCCGACTAGGCGGGCGATTTCCAGCTGACGCAGGCAGAAGCCAATCAAGCCGAACGCACCGTGCAGGGCGACAAAGGCCCAGAGACCGCCGATTTGGAACCAGCGGGTCAAGTTCCCCTGCGCTTCCGGTCCCCAGAGCAGTAGCAAGGAGTGACCCATGCTATCGGCTGGTGTAGAAACCGCAGCGGTTAAAAAGTTACAGCCTTCCAGGTAGGAAGAGGCCAGTCCATGGGTGTACCAAGAACTGACAAAAGTGGTACCGGTGAGCCAACCACCCAAGGCCATGAAGGCACAGGGGAACAGCAGGATACCCGACCAGCCCACAAAAACAAAGCGATCGCGCTTAAGCCAGTCATCGAGAATGTCAAACCATCCTCTCTGTGCTGACGCGCGCCCCATTGCGATGGTCATGGATAATACCCTCTAGCGTTGCTAAAAAAGGACGTGCTACCAAGCGAGAACATACTGGTATGAGTTCTATGATACGGGATTTCAGTTTTTTTACAAACCGACACATCCCTCTAATATCCAGTGGAATATTCAATGGTGAAGTCGTTGGGTGGGGGTGCTGCGTAATATACTGGAGTTGTGTTTTGAGGTTTTATGCTAGGTTCGGTCGTAATTACTTTTAGAACGTTATTTTGACCGTAACATTGTTAACGATTTTTATTAACTCCATTGGGAATCGCAATATGACAGCGCAAGTGCAGGCAAAGGGTCAATCAGCCGAGAATAATGATGATCAGATCTATCGTCAGATGATTGTGGGTGCCCGGCGAGCCAGCAACTATCTCTGGGCTTCTGTAGTGACGATTGGTGCTGTGGGTTTCTTTCTCGCGAGCCTTTCGAGCTATACCCAGACCAATTTTCTTGGCCCAATTTCGGACGGTACCAAAATCCTGTTCCAACCCAATGGCTTGGTTATGGGTTTATATGGTAGCGCTGGAATTTTGTTGGCGACCTATCTGTGGCTCACAATCCTCTGGGACCTCGGTGGTGGTTATAACGAATTCAACCAAAAAACTGACAAGTTCAAGATCTTTCGCTGGGGGTTTCCAGGGAAGAACCGGGAAGTGTCGCTCGAAGCCGACTTGAAAGATGTTCAGGCGGTGAAGGTGGTACTGCAGGAGGGCATCAATCCCAAGCGATCGCTTTATGTCCGGGTGAAAGGAATGCGTGATATTCCATTGACGCGGGTTGGTCAGCCGATTTCTTTGGCGCAGCTCGAGGATCAAGCAGCAGCGCTCGTGCGATTTTTAGGCGTGCCGCTCGAAGGCCTCTAATCAGAATACGCCGCAGCGACTGTTGAAATCTCATCACTCAGATGGATTAACTATCGCTAACATAGATTCTGCAGATGCAGTGGCGACTTAAAAAAATACTGCACCGAATCATGTGGCACATACTTGGTACTGGTCGGAAAAGAATTTTTGTAAGCAAACCCCACTCACTACATCTAAGGCACTTAAAAACGTTTAAGGATAGAAATCATATGCGGCGAGCTTGGCGTAGTTGGTTGGTAATAACGTTAGCGATTGTCGTGCTGACAACGACAACGGGATGCAGTGGTGAGTCTGGCACAGCCGCATCACCTGAAGTATCTCCAGCCAGTGATGCGGCCGATCCGACAGTGAGCGCCACACCATCAGGTGATGTCACAATCGAAGCATTACGCAAACAATATCCCGGTTTACCGACCCTATCCGGCAAAGCAACTTTGCAGCTAACCGTTAAAGGGAAACCGGTGACGATCGCCGTGGATGGGGAGAATGCGCCGATCAGTGCCGGCAACTTTGTCGATCTAGTCCAGAAGCAGTTCTACGACGGCTTGGTCTTCCACCGCGTTGTGCGCGAACCTGAGCCCTTTGTGGTTCAAGGCGGTGATCCAGCGGGCAAAGATCCGAATGTGCCCGTCGCAAAGCTGGGTACAGGTGGTTACATTGATCCCGCCACTAATCAAGAGCGCCGCATCCCACTGGAAATTAAATCAAGTGACGATCAGCCGCTTTATGGCGCAACCTTCGCGATGAACCCAGGGTTTTCTGGGAAAGTTCCAAAGCTGAAGCATAAGCGTGGGGCGGTGGCCATGGCACGATCGATGAATCCGAATTCAGCCTCCTCACAGTTTTACATTACCTTGGCTGACCAAGGTTTCCTCGATGGCGAATATGCCGTCTTTGGCTATGTGACTGAGGGAATGGATGTGGTTGATAAGATTCAGCAAGGCGATCGGATTGAATCAATTCGGGTTGTGCAGTTAGACGAAGATGCATTTCAGGCAGGTGATGCTGAGAAAACTGAGAGTGCTGACCCGTCTTAGGTCTACCTTGCGAAACTGATGACGAGATTCAGTCGGGACTTAGCTTGAGCTAAGTCCTTCACTTTTTGGGGCAAAAATGGATGTTGTAATTACTGGAATTGGTCTGCAATCGGCTTTAGGAAATCTGTCCCAAACCTGGCAGCAACTGTTGCTGGGACAATCGGGAATTCAGATGATACGACCCTTTCCACAGCATCCGGCGATGCCTTTGGGGTTATTCGCCACAACGCCGATGAGTGATCTGCGCACGCTGACTGAAGCGGTGTTAATGGACGCGATTGCCGATGCAGGATTAGCATTGCCCCAGCCCACTTGTGGGGTGGTAGTTGGCTCTAGTCGCGGCAATCAAACCCTGTTGGAGCAGTATTTGCGCGGTGAACACAGCTTATCAGAATGGTTGGCAGCACTACCCAATATCGCGGCCGTGACGACAGCACACATGTTACGCACTCAGGCGATCGTCCTCGCGCCGATGGCGGCTTGTGCTACAGGAATTAGTGCGATTGCCCGCGGTGCAGAACTGATCGCGGCAGGGGAATGTCATCGCGTAATCGCGGGCGCAGTGGAGACGCCCGTAACGCGGCTCACACTCGCGGGGTTTGCCCAGATGGGCGCGCTAGCGAAAACTGGGGCCTATCCGTTTGACGTCGATCGCGAGGGCTTTGTCCTGGGCGAAGGCGGCGCATTTTTGGTGTTGGAATCCGGGGCGTTGGCCCGTGATCGCGGTGCTAGAGTCTATGGTCGTGTTGTGGGCTTTGGACTGAGCGCGGATGCCTATCACATCAGCGCCCCCGATCCACTGGGTACTGGGGCAAAAGCGGCGATCGAACAAGCCCTTAAACACGGCCAGTTAATGCCACGGGCAATTAACTATATCCATGCCCACGGAACAGCGACCCAGCTGAATGACGCAACTGAAGCCAGCGTAATTCGAGAAATTTTTGGCGATCGTCCGTGGGTCAGCTCAACGAAAGGCGCAACTGGACACACTTTAGGCGGATCGGGGGCACTCGGTGCGGCGTTTTGCCTCATGAGTTTGAAAACCCAGATTGTGCCGAGCTGTATCGGACTGAAAAACCTTGAATTTCCCATTCGCACCGCTCAAACAGCCACACTCACCACAGTGAACTACGCACTATGCAATGGATTTGGGTTTGGCGGACAGAACGGCGCAATTATCCTAGGCAGAGCCGCCTAGAAGAACACGTCAATATTTGAGCGGCCCGTATTTTTCATCCAGTTCTGCGCTTCAATATAGTTATTTGGCGCGAGCATGATGGCGCGTTTCCAATATTCGGCCGCTTTATCAAACCAATTTTCGCCTTCTTCCTCATTGCCTGCGTCTTTCGCTTGCTCACCTTTGAAGTGGTAAATTACGGCAATGTTATTTAGCGCCTGTGGCATACGGGAATTCGTTTCTAGCGCTTCATGATAGAGTTCTAGCGCTTCATCATGATCACCGTTACTGGCTTTGATTAAGCCAATGTTGTAGAGAATGTAGCTCTTGTCGTTCGGATCTTCCTCAAGCCGAAGCGCCTCATAGTAGTTATCGAGCGCCTCCGCATATTCCCCATCAGCCTGGGCGGACATGCCGTCTCGATAGTATGCAAAGGCTTCCTTTTCCTTACGGCTCGCCGGAAACACCTTCAAGATGATGTCCGCCATCACCGTAAAACTTTTGTCGATGAAATTATCGTTCTTTTGAGTTCTTGGCATAGTCAGCAGCGATTTGGCACAAGGCGGATTATTGAGAATAACGATTCGAGCACTTTCAGCATAGACCAGATGAAAGCCTCCATCAAAACCACTCAGATGAACTATTCATTGAAAATTATAGAGGTTGATAACGTTGATGGACGCTACAACCTCCCACAAGATATTCAATCTAAGCTAGTAAGTTCCTAGCTTCCCTTGCCCATGAAATTCTGAACCTGCTGTAAAGCAGCACGGAAGATGTTAAACCCTGCCCATCCTGCGGCGATCGCCAAAGGCGCTAAGACTAGCGCGACCCGAAAATCGATATCCATAAAGCCGTTCTCTCTTCAAACGAATTCCTATTAACCATTTGTATCCGATTTGGGATCGTTTTAGAAGCGAATTGCTCAAATCGACCGCGCAAACCTTAACGAAACCTTACAATTTGCGATTCTAAAATGTGCATCATTCCAGCATCGGCTCGGAATTCGCAATGCTCAGCCGAACCCCAGATCGGTGCCTTTTCCCGCATGAACGAGGGCAAGTTTCTCATAGTTCTTAGCATGAACGATCAGCTCATCTACTGCCGCTGGCTCCAGGTGTCGGATTAGTTTGGCGGGCACACCCATGACCAGCGATCGTGGTGGCACATCTTTAGTGACAACCGCCCCAGCACCAATGATGCTACCGGCCCCAACCCTGACCCCATCAAGGACGATCGCCCCAATTCCAATCAGACATCCCCGTTCGATATAGGCGCTATGGACTACGGCACGGTGACCAACAGTGACGTAGTCTTCGAGAATCGTGGGCTTACCTGGATCGCCATGGAGCACTACACCATCTTGAAGATTAGTCGTATGACCGAGCTGAATCGCTTCGACATCGGCCCGCACAACAGCGCCATACCAAACACTCACGCCAGACGCGATCGTCACGTTGCCCATGACTGTAGCAGTCGGCGCAATAAATGCTGCCGGGGCAGTGTCTACAGGTGGCCACAACGGTGGCAGCGGGGCAGTTGATTCAGTCATACTTACAACTCGCTCAATCAATTGTGGCAACTAAAGATACAAAGGCGGTCACATATCAGCTGTTTGCGTCATACTGGTCAGTAATGTAATGGTCGTAGTCGATGATTCAACTGTGTTAATGAAAGATTGACGCAAACATTAATCATTCTTGAAAAACGCCCCAACGAATTCACCTGTCAGGGAGAATAATTAGTAGCGATCACCCAGCCGAAACGTACCGTGAATTTACCAAATCACCCCACTCATGATCCGTCTGTTTTTGCGCAGGATATGTTGAGTCCCAGTTTGCAATATCCCATTTTCGGACCCGAGATTCACTGCCCCCATTGTCGGCAATCGATCGCGGCGCTGACCCTGACGGATACCTATCTATGCCCGCGACATGGAGCCTTTGAAGCTGATCCGAAGACCAATACCTTAGTGCACCTGCAGTCCGGGCGACACTGGCGGCAATGGGATGATGAATGGTATCGCCAGCATACCCACCCCGACGGGATTCGGTTCGAGATTCATGAAGCTCTGGATCGACTCTACACGCAGGGATTTCGCGCGACACGTGTCGTCATTGCCCAGCGCTATCGCAGCATAATTAGCACCTACTTAGAGCGCAGCACACCTTGGCGCGGTCAGACTGACCACCAGAAACCCCGGCTTTATGGTTTACCAGTCGAGTTTAGTCCCGACGCCTCTACGGATCCACGCTGGGATGTGATTAATTTTGATCTGCAGAAAGAACCAGGTGCACCCGTACGCTATCCATACTTTCGGCTATTGGAATAACCCCCCCTGACTACTGCAACATCCTCCATTGCAATTGCCCATGCATCACGCTTCGATTCGGACGGCAGATATTCACCGCGCGATCGCCTTTTATGAGCATCTGGGGTTTGTGATGGAAGAAAGGTTTACGGCCGGCTATACCTTAGCCTGTTGGATGGTCGGTCTAGGCGGGCGGCTTGAACTACTGCAAGTGCCGGAACCACAAACTCCACCGGATCCCTTTGGTGATGAGCACTATGTGGGATACTACCACTTATCATTTGATTTGACTGACCAGATCGACGATTTGTCAGATTGGCTAGCCGCGCTTCAATTGAGACTGAATGGTCAACTTAATGTGCTGCTCGCGCCGACACAGCAGATGATTGGTCCGCATGTCTATGAAGTAACATTTATTGCCGATCGCGATGGTATGCCGCTCGAATTTTTGCGCCAACTCAATCGCTCCTAGCTTTATAAATTAGTGACTTGAGCATTACCGGCATACTGAGCGTTACCGGCATAGATTGGTAATTAGCTGCGACTGCATGCGTCAGTTGATTGAGACTTAGACGTTACTCCTGGGATCGGTTTTATGTCGGCAGAAGCATTTGCGAATAATTGGACCTATCTCAAAGTGGAGTTAAATAGCCTCGAGCGGCTTTTGCTGACCGCCGTTGCAAAACAAAAGCAAGATCAGAAAGCCGCTGATCGGCTATTGAAAAATACCGCTGATCGATCGGCACAGCACTGGCTCCAGGGTTTAATCAGTTTGGAAGGGAGCATCGGCTACGATAGCCCACCACCCAAGCGATCAGAACAAGTATTAACCTATCAGCAGCAGTTGGCTAACCGAATTCAGGCGACCAAGCAAGCGGGGCGAATCTTGGCCTTACCCGCTTTGTGCGATCACCTAAAGCTAAAAATGTATGAGAAAAATCTGATTCTGTTGGGAATCGCGCCAGAGCTCCATCGGCGCTATACCAAGCTATACGAATATCTCAATGGCAATAGCAGTCATCTGTTGACCGTGGATTTGTCGCTGCGAATGCTTTGTCGGAATGATCAGGAATGGCGTTTGGCCCGCACTCAGTTAAAACCCGATGCGCCCTTGCTCAAGCATCAGCTGATTGAAATCCTCGCCACTGATAACCAGCCATTTCTCCAGCATGCCATTCGCTTGAGTGCCGATTTGGTGAATTATCTGCTGGCGGAGCAAACATTGCCGGAAGATTTGGATCACTTACTTGAGGGCACTGATCGGGCTGATGCTGTGATCGCCACACTTATGACACCCGCCGAAGTCGGCCCAGAAACAGCGATCGCCGCCGAATTGCCATCGGCTTTAGCCGCAGCGAGCGCGCCGGTAGACACATGCCTCTGGACGGAGGTACCGATAGCATTGCAAGATTTTGCTGGCAGTGGCTTTGCCAACCAATTGGTCTTACCAGAAAATTTGCGGACATCCCTCCAGCGCATTGCCCAGGAACTCAAACTGGGAGCAAAAATTGATACGGAATGGGGGTTTGGTGCATGGCAAGGCCAATCGTCTCCGGGGCAATGCGCACTGTTGGTGGGTCCCACTGGTACTGGTAAAACATCTGGGGCAAGAGCAATCGCACAGTATGCGGGAGTGCCACTCATGGAGATTGACCTCGTACAAGATATTGACCTGATGCAGCTTTGTCAGCAATTACAAAGGCATAGGGTGCCAATTTTACTGGTGCAAAACGCTGACCATTGGCTGAGTCGGCGGGCCGCTGTCAGCCACAAGTGGCTAACCCAATTCTTCCAGCTGCGACAGCGATCGGGTTGCGTAACATTGTTTACGATGTCGCGATCGGTCGTATTAGCTCAAGCGTGGCGGCAGCGGATGACCGAGACACTAACATTTCCCAAGCCGGATGCCAACGATCGCGCCGCCATTTGGCAAATTGCTTTTCCGCCGCAAGTGAACTTGAATGATGGGATTGATTGGTCAGCGATTGCCCAGCCGTCGCTGACCGGTGGGGAAATTGTCCAGGCGGCCCGCACAGCGGCATTATTAGCATTGGCTGAACAGGACGATACGATGCAGGAACTGCACATTACATCTGACCACATACAACGCGCCATATCGACGAAGATGCGTTCTAGGAAATAATTGCTTTGTGGGCGGCAGTCCGGCTTATCTATTCCACAATTTGATCACGAATCAGGCATCGGTGACGAGCAGTACAGCAGTTTTAAGGATGGGAACACCGTGACGAATCCTCCGATCGACCAGTCAGTACAAGGCTCGACAATGCATTCAGCATCACGTTTGTCTGTAATCGATCGGTGAAGGCACTGATTCAGTCAGTGCTTAAGATTTTGGCGGATTATCCGACGAGGTAATGACTTTGGCGGTATAACGGAGGACGTTACTATCCGACATTGATCCGTATTGCCCCTATGCCTGCCGCCACGTCTGAAAGTCTACAAAGGTTTGTTTCTTCTTGTCTAGAATTTGACAGTGAAAAGAGCGAGGCTCAGACCTTCCTGAATCGATTTTTCCAGGCATTTGGCTATGAGGATGCGATCGCGGCAGGGGCGACGTTTGAGGAAAAGGTCAAAAAGGGCAGCAAAAAGGGTAAGACGGGGTTTGCGGATTTGCTGTGGCCACCGGGAGATTTGCCAGGTGTACTGATCGAGATGAAGACGCGGGGGGAGGATCTCTCGAAGCATTTCACCCAGGCGCGGAATTATTGGATGAATATTGCACCGAAGCCGAAGTATGTGGTGCTGTGCAATTTTGCGGAGTTTTGGATCTACGACTTCAATATCCAGGTGGATACGCCGGTGGATGTGGTGCGGCTGGAGGAGTTTGTGCGGATGCGTTGTTTGCGGAGTGGCCGAAGGCGGATGCGATTATTGGGAATCCACCGTTTTTGGGTGGGTATCGAATTCGGTCAGAGTTGGGGGATGAATATGCTGAGAGGATTTTCCAGAGATTTTCGGATGTTATTGATCAAGTAGATCTTTGTAGCTACTGGTTTCGTCTTGCGCACGATAATCTTGGAGGCAAAGGTAGAGCAGGGCTAGTTGGAACTAATACAATTAGTCAAATCAAAACTCGTCGGGCTAGTCTTGGCTATATTACAGATAATCAGGGCATTATCCATGATGCTATTTCTAGTCAACCTTGGTCAGGTGAGGCTTTCGTCCATGTGAGCCTTGTCAACTGGAACTATGAACCAGCTCAGAAAGCCTATCTCAATGGGCAATTAGTCAAAATTATTAACTCTTCACTCACATCCAGCACAGATTTATCGAAAGTCTCCAGGCTAAGAGTAAATCAGGATTGGGCCTTCGAGGGGGTAAAAACAACAGGGAAAGGATTTCTAATCTCTGAAAAAGAAGTTAATCATTGGATAGCTTCGGATGAACGCAATCGAGAAGTTCTGAAACTGTTCTCAACAGGTTCTGATTTAACTCGAAATCCAAGTGGGAGACCAGAGAGTTGGATCATCGATTTTGATGATCTCACTATAGAGGAAGCGAGCGAATACGTTTTGCCATTTGAACACATTAAAGTCCGCGTTAAACCAGCGCGCGACCGTACTCGTCGTGAGACTAGAAGAATTAACTGGTGGAGATTTGGTGAAAACGCCCCCAAACTACGTCGAAAGATAAAAGTGCTGAATCAGTGCTTCCGAGTCTCTAGAGTCTCAAAGTGGTTTATTTTCATCCCTGTTTCAACTTGCTGGATTCCAAGTGATGCTACAACGACAATCACGTCTGATGACTTTTATGTACTAGGTCTGATTACATCGGATATGCATCGACAGTGGGTCAAAGCACAAAGTTCAACTCTTGAAGATCGAACTCGATACACTTCCACAACTTGTTTTCGTACCTTCCCCTTCCCCCAAACTCCGACCCAAAAGCAAATCGACGCGATCCGCCAAACTGCCATCGACCTGCACGAATACCGCAGCCAACAAATGGAGAAAAAAGGCTGGGGCATCACCAAACTCTACAACGAATACTTCCACGAACCCGCCTCCCAACTCGCCAAACTCCACGCGCAGTTGGATAAGCTCGTCCTCCAAGCCTATGGCTTCAAGGAAAGCGACGACCTGCTCGAAAAACTCCTGGCGCTCAACCTCGAACTCGCCACCAAAGAAAAAGCCAAAGCACCCGTCATCGGCCCCTGGGCACCGGACAAACCGCCCCAGCTATAATGACAGTAACGCGCTCAAATCACACCCATGACTACTCAGCAGATTGAAGAAATCACCCGCCCACTGGAAAATCGGATCGCCACGCTGGAATCTGAACTCATCCAAATCAAGCAACTCATCCAACCACTACAACCATCATGGGCTAGCGTATTCGGCTCATTTGCCGACTGCCCCGAATTCGACGAAATGGAAGCATTTGGTCAGTCTTGGCGTACAGCGCAAAATCAAGCCTCGGACATTGAGTAAAAATCATGTATGTCCTTGATACAGATTACCTAAGCCTTATCCAGCGGGGGACTGACCCAGGCAAAACTATTTTCCAGAGACTCATCGCCGAAAACTGCCCAATCATCACAACCGTCATCACCTATGAAGAGCAAATGCGCGGCTGGCTTGACTGAGTTGCACGTTCCACCAAACTTGAAGCCCAAGCCCGCGCTTACCAAATGCTCCATCAGCACACACTGAATTATCAAAAAATTAACATTCTTCCCTTCGATACAGCGGCGCTAAAGACCTACCAAAAACTTCGCAAAAGCTATCCCAGACTGGGCAAAATGGATATCAAGATTGCCGCGATCGTCATCACCCAAAAAGCAATCCTGCTCACCCGCAACCACCGGGACTTTGGCAAAATTAGTCCTCGAAATCACGGAGATTGGCTCCCATAACCCAAAGCTACAGCGCAATCCCGTTATCCTTCATGTAACTCAACAGCCAATTCGCCATCGTCGCTCGACGGGTCTTACGCGGAATCAGTTCATCCAGCTTATAGCCTTCAAACCCAAGCTGCTCTTTGAGTAGTTGTTTATTTTCCTTGGCGATCGATCGGGTCAACTGCACCGTTGGCGGCCGATTTTCAATAAAATCTGGTGGCTCCGGATACTTCTCCCGCCACTCCGGTGCCACCCCATCCGCATGCCAAGCACCCGTCTCATCCTGCCGATAGCTCAAATAATGCCAGACCAAACGATTGGCCGTCGCATCATCAATCTCACCACGAACGATTCCCCACAAGGTCGCAGCGTTTAATTCTGGTAGGTCTGCCATCGTTGACTCCTGGTTAGTGATTAGGTGTCATGTTAACTAAGCCGCTCTTGCATAAACTCCGCCAGCCGCGCTAATCCTTTCTCGATCGTCGCCATATCCGTCGCATAGGACAACCGAATACTATTGTCCGCCCCAAACGCCACCCCGGGTATCGCCGCCACGTATTTTTCGTCCAGCAGCGCCTCGCAAAATGCCAGCGACCCCATCCCCGTCGGACTGATGTCCACCAGCACGTAAAACGCCCCTTGCGGTACAGGACAAGATAATCCCGGAATCTGTTCGATCAATTGCAAGATTGCCGTCCGCCGCTTGGCAAACGCCTGCCGCATTGTTTCTACACAATCCTGCGGTCCATCCAGAGCCGCGATCGCTCCATATTGCGCAAAGGTACAAACATTCGACGTACTGTGACCTTGGAGTCGATTAGCCGCCTCAATCAGATCTAAGGGCGCGGCCAAGTAGCCGACCCGCCAGCCCGTCATGGCATAACCCTTCGCAAAACCATTACTCACGATCGTCCGGGCAAACATCTCTGGACTAACCGCACCAATGCTCAGATGCTCCGCTCCGTCATACAGCAGTTTTTCGTAAATTTCATCGGACACAACCAGCAGATCATGCTCAATCGCTACTTGCGCGATCGCGCGAATTTCATCCGGGGTATAGACCATACCCGTCGGGTTCGAAGGTGAATTCAAGACGAACAAGCGCGTTTTCGGCGTAATCGCCTGTTTTAGTTGCTCTGGGGTAATTTTATAACCGGCATCAGCCGTCGTCTGAATAATTACCGGCAACGCATCCGCTAACTTCACCATCTCGGGATAGCTGACCCAATAGGGAGCCGGGATAATCACCTCATCACCGGGGTTAAGCAGCGCCATCATCAGGTTATAAAGCGAATGCTTACCACCATTAGTCACCAGCACATTCTCTGCCTTGTAGGGCAGGCGATTCTCGGTGACGAGCTTGCGCGCGATCGCATCCCGCAGTCGGGGTTCCCCTGCCGCTGGTCCATAACGCGTTTTTCCAGCCTTGATCGCATTGATCGCCGCCGCTTGAATATGCTCTGGCGTATCAAAATCCGGCTCACCCGTGCTGAAGCTACAAACGTCCAAGCCTTGCCGCTGCATTGCTTTTGCTTTAGCACTTACCGCTAACGTCAGCGAAGGTGGAACTTGCTGAAGCCTTGCCGCCAGTTTCATATTCGATTACCAACCTCGTTGCGCCGCAGTATGATTCATCAGGCGATTTGCTGATGGTTATACAGAATACCAAACTCAGAGCCGCGAAAACTGTTCACTCAAATCACTTCCAGCACAAACCACATGAAAGAATTCCCGATCAATACTGGATGACCGTTTGATAGCAGTTTATCTGCGTCCCGAAATCTTTTCTAGAATTGATCGATGCATGGCCCAAGAAAATCCACCAAGTTTATTGACCAATCCAGTCCCAGCGCAACAAAATGAATTCCTCGATTGTTCGATCGTTCGTCACCATTGCCGTTGCTGATTGGCAGCAATCGCTCAAATTTTATCAATGCTTACTGCAGCTTGCCCCAAAGGTATTACAGCCTGATCGCTATGCGGAGTTCGCCCCCCCAAGTTGCACGATCGCGCTTTATGTCGCCCGACCAGAAGAAGCACCCCAACCAACGGAACAACTCCGCCTATCCCAGCATGAGCCTCTGTCTGCAGGTCAAATCGATCAGTGCAGTCCTCGCCCAACTTAAAACCATCGATTATGATGCGCCTGCAGGGATCCAGCAGAGTCGTCATGGTGCAGAAATCTATGTATATGACCCCAATGGGAACCGTATCATTTTGTATGAGCCAAATCATTCGTGATCAGTCCTCCAACATCCAGCCCACCTAGATGCCGCCTGATCCGGCCAAACTATAAACTGAAACGGTATTTCACCATGGATAGCCAAGATTTTCAAATTTTCGATGGTGACATCAGCACCGATCGCCTGACGACTTATCAATCGGCTCGGGCGCTTGCTGTCGATACCGAGACCATGGGACTCGTGACCCTGCGTGATCGACTGTGTCTGGTCCAGATTTGCGATGGGGACGATCGCGTCAGCGTTGTGCGCATTGCCAAGGGGCAGACAGAAGCCCCAAACCTGAAGCAGTTATTTGAAGCGCCAAATATCACCAAGATCTTCCACTTCGCGCGTTTTGACGTTACGGCCTTACAGCACTACCTCGGCATTTATGTCCAGCCAATTTTTTGCACCAAAATTGCCAGCAAACTTGTGCGTACCTACGGTCCTCGTCATGGCCTCAAGGATTTGATTCAAGAAACCGTCGGCGTTGAACTCGACAAAACTGCTCAGTGTTCCGATTGGGGCAATGCGGCCAATTTATCGGCAGATCAGCTACGATACGCCGCGAATGATGTACGCTATCTCATCCCCGCCCAACAAAGACTAATTGAAATGCTACAGCGCGAAGAACGTCTTGACCTAGCAGAGCAATGTTTCCAGTGCCTACCAACCTTCGCCAACTTAGACATCATGCAATATCACAATCTTTTCGAGCACTAAATCCTCGAACAATAAATCAAGGCAATGCGTCACGCTGCAGGGTTTGCTTGAGGCGAACAAACAGCCAAAAAAATATTGCGCGAAATGCTTGCAAAGGTAGTGGGTCTTTGTGGTATTGTTATAACCGTTGTGAACA
>CAVPGX010000047.1:0-25500 GCA_963704065.1 uncultured cyanobacterium
CACAACCTGTCCCAAATTCACCACTAGGTGACGACTATATTTTGCAAGACATTCTTGCAATTTCAGGCGAAACTGCCAAGCATTAGCAATATCCAAACGGCCCGTTGGCGTTAATACGATCACACAGTCACCGCTGCTGTTGGTATATTCCTTCTGTATGATTTGCTCCATAAAGTTTGCCTCTCGTCCCACGTCAACCACAGTTTTGCTCACGACAGAATCGACTAAAAATGCTTTGCTTATATTTAGAAAAATGCTTTGCTTATATTTAGTTAGCCCAAAAAGTCGGAACGAAACACAGTCTGCAGGTGATCGCGATCACTGACATAGCACCAAACAGCATCCGCGTTGTACAACGCGGATGCTGCTCAAAAAATATAAACTAAAATTCTCGAACGAGAACCAACCTCATGCGCCTTGCCAGTTTACCCAATCCTGCGGTGTAAGAAAAACATCATAGAGTTTTGCCTCGGGTGTACCGGGTTCTGGACTGTAGCTGTATTCCCAACGCACCAGCGGCGGTAATGACATCAAGATCGACTCAGTGCGGCCATTTGTCTGTAGCCCAAAGATCGTTCCCCGATCGTAGACAAGGTTGAATTCAACATAGCGGCCACGACGATAAAGTTGGAAGTCCCGCTCCCGATCGCCGTACTCAGTATTCCGACGTTTCTCCACGATCGGCAGGTACGCCGTAAGAAACGCGTCACCGCAGGACTGCACAAAGGCAAATAAATCTTCCCAAGAACGATTCTCGACCGGGCCAACTTGCTCCGAATATTTGGCGGCGGGCGTGTCGACGGGTGAACCCGGATACATCATCGGATACAGCACACCGGTTGTATCTTGGTAGTCAAAGAAAATTCCCCCAACGCCCCGCGTCTCGCCCCGGTGCTGCAAGTAAAAGTACTCGTCACACCAGAGTTTAAAGGCGTTGTAGTACTCACTGTGATGCTTGTCACAAGCAGCTTTTAACGTCTTGTGGAATTGCACTACATCCTCTTCAAAGGGATAGTACGGTGTGAGGTCGATACCACCGCCAAACCACCAAACGGGACCAGCTTCAAAGTAGCGATAATTGAGGTGCACCGTTGGGATATAGGGATTGCGCGGGTGGAGCACCATTGAAGTGCCCGTCGCATAGAAACGATGTCCAGCTGCTTCCGGCCGTTGCTTTAAGATTGACGGCGGCAGTTTATCGCCCCAAACTTCGGAAAAATTCACCCCACCTTGTTCGAATACGCCGCCATCGCGAATGACGCGCGATCGGCCACCGCCACCTTCCGGACGCTCCCAGCTATCTTCTTTGAACTGAGCCACACCATCGGCTGCCGCTAGCCCCTGACAAACGTTGTCTTGAAACGACTGTAACCAAGCGCTGACCCGCTCACGGGAGTCACTTGGCGGTAGCGACTGATTCGATTGTGGTGTTTTTTCTGGAGCAGAAAATGTCGGGAATGCGGTCATATTTCGATAAACGGCGTCTTTAGAGGTGATCGTTAAGCGGGTGTTGGTTAGAAAAAGATGCCAAATCGACAGAGCAATAGGACTGAAACCACTCTAATCACTGGCAATTAGGAGCGACGCTCCACTGAAAATTATTGCTCTAATAAACCTACCGTGAATTGACAGTGCAACCAATCCGCGACTGCACTCAGTCCAGGGAAAATCCTGCTAAAAGTTACCTCAAAGGCTTATCCAGAAAACGTTTTCAGTTTTGTTAAATTCTGCTACAGGTGTGCTCCACGATCACGGTGATGCGGTCCTGCATCACGTCATGAGACCGTCGCAATTTTGTCGACAGTCCGAACCAAGACCGGAACAAGCTAGAATTGATCGATCGTAAATATTTGCTTAAGAAATCCGGTTATGCCTGTGATCCTCAGCTCCGACAGCGTGCTTGAAGTCCTCAAGCCAGTTCAAGACCCCGAACTGCAGAAGAGTTTGGTGGATTTGAATATGATCCGTAATGTGACGATTGATGGTGGCACAGTTAGCTTCACGCTGGTACTGACAACGCCCGCCTGTCCTTTGCGCGAATTCATTGTGGAGGATTGTGAGAAGGCCGTCAAACAACTCCCTGGCGTTGAGCAAGTAGATGTTGAGGTGACTGCCGAAACCCCGCAGCAGAAAAACACGTTACCCGATCGTCAAGGTGTTCCTGGGGTAAAAAATATTATTGCCGTTTCTAGCGGTAAAGGGGGCGTGGGCAAGAGTACTGTCGCTGTGAATTTGGCCGTGGCCTTGGCTCAGGCTGGTGCAAAAGTCGGATTGATCGACGCCGATGTTTATGGCCCCAATGCACCGATGATGTTGGGTTTAGAAGGAACTCAGGTGAAGGTTGAGCAAGGGGCGCAAGGAGAAGTGCTCGAACCGGCATTTAACCACGGTGTGAAATTGGTTTCGATGGGTTTCTTGATCGATAAAGATCAGCCGGTGATCTGGCGGGGTCCAATGCTGAACGGTGTGATTCGGCAGTTTCTCTATCAAGTGAATTGGGGCGAATTAGACTACTTGATTGTCGATATGCCACCGGGGACAGGTGATGCACAGTTGACTTTGGCCCAAGCTGTACCCATGGCTGGTGTGGTGATTGTCACAACCCCACAGAGTGTGGCACTATCCGATGCCCGTCGTGGCCTCAAAATGTTCCAGCAATTGGGCATTAAGGTATTAGGGATTGTCGAAAATATGAGTTATTTCATTCCGCCGGATATGCCCGATCGGCAGTATGACATTTTTGGCTCCAAGGGTGGTGAGACGACAGCTAAGGAACTCGGTTTACCTTTACTCGGCTGTGTCCCGTTAGAAATGCCGGTACGTGAAGGTGGGGATCAAGGCTTACCGATCGTCGTTGCCAATCCTGCTGCACCAGCAGCTCAGGCCTTAACCGCCATTGCCCAACAAATGGCAGCGAAGGTTTCGATCGCCGCTTTAGCCTCCTAAGGCAAGGCAACCCCTGATCTCTCACCGACAATCTCCATGCTCTACCCAAAAACCTGGCCAAAATTTAACCTCAAACTATGGCTGCGACCCTGGGAACAGGTCGATTGGTGGCTAGCGGCGGCAGTTATCAGTATGGTCACGTTAGCGGGGCTGATGATTCGCAGTACAGAAATCCAAACCTTGTTGGAAAAACCGGGTTGGATGCAGCAGTGGCTGAGCGGCTACGGTTGGCAGCATTGGCTAACCGGCAGTATTGGCATATTTCTGGCGGCTTGTCTCGCACGATTCCGCTATGAACTCCTGATGCAGTGGAAATGGGTGATTTACGGCATTACCAATGTCGGGTTGCTCGCGGTCATGTTTTTTGGTACAGAGGAACTGGGAGCCCAGCGCTGGATCAATATTCTCGGCTTCCACGTCCAGCCATCAGAATTTGCCAAGCTGGGGGTGATTATCATGTTGGCCGGACTGCTACATGAACGTCCCGCAACCTCACTACTTGCGATGTTTCGCGCCATCGCAGTTGTCGCCTTTCCCTGGATCTTAATTTTCTTAGAACCAAACCTAGGAACATCTTTGGTCTTTGGTGCTGTCACTCTAGGAATGCTGTATTGGGGCAACGCAAATCCCGGCTGGCTACTGCTGATTTTATCCCCGATTGTTTCGGCGATCGCCTTCAATGTGCTTTCGAGTATTGGGGTAACCTACATAGCGATTTGGGGTATCTGGATTTTGGTGTTGGGCATCATTGCCTGGCGTACTCTACCGTGGAAGCCATGGGCAAGTTTAATCGCCATGGGGATCAATGGGGCAGCTTCCGGTTTAGGTGGCTTTCTCTGGAACAATGTGCTGCGGGACTATCAAAAGCAGCGGCTGACGATGTTTCTTAATCCCGAGCAAGATCCGGCTGGCGGCGGTTATCACTTGATTCAATCGCGCATTGCGATCGGCGCTGGTAAGCTCTTTGGCCGGGGGTTGCACCAAGGTACACAGACGCAAAATAGTTTTGTTCCAGAGCAGCATACAGACTTTATTTTTGCTGCCGTCGGTGAAGAGTTGGGTTTTGTGGGTGCAGCTTTGGTGCTGTTGCTTTTTCTCGTCATCTGTTTCCGACTGTTAGTGATTGCGCAAAACGCGAAGGATGACTTTGGTTCGTTGATTGCGATCGGTGTGTTCACCATGATCCTATTCCAGACGGTGATCAATATTGGGATGACGATCGGCCTTTCGCCCGTGACCGGAATTCCGCTTCCCTTTCTCAGCTATGGGCGATCGGCGCTACTAATGAACTGTTTGGCGATCGGAATTGTTGAATCAGTAGCCAACTATCGCCGGAAAACACGGTTTTAGACATCGCAAAGCAGTTCGACGCGTCACAGGAGCCAGTCGTACTGTGGCGCATCGGGCTTCAGGTGGGAGCCGGTTGGTTGATTCATCATGGCTTTATCGACTGGACGTTAGTCGAGGTTACTCATTAAAAACCTGCCTCATTGAGTAATCAATGAGGCAGGTGATCGACTGTGTTATGGGGATTGTCAGCTGGCTTTGCGCCCATCAACCTCTAGGCTGCCGGCTGTGGCTGCGGCTGGAATTGGAAGACGGAATAAATTACATCACGCCGGATGTTGATCATCATTTCCAAGAACATCTCGAAGCCCTCGGTTTTATACTCCACCAGTGGATCTTTCTGACCATACCCACGTAGTCCGACCGATTCACGTAAGCCATCCATCGACTGGAGGTGCTCACGCCAGAGTGTATCAATCCGATTCAGGATAAAGAAACGCTCCGCTTGGCGCATCAAGCCATCGCTCACTTGCTCAATTTCCGCTTCTTTGATGTCGTAGGCAATCCGCAGTTGCTCGCGCAGAAATTGCTTAATCTCCGCGACATTCATATCATCAAGCTGCTCTGGTTTGAGATCTTGCAGCAAGTAAACAAACTCCTGCACCTTCGATACAAGTTTGTCGAGGTTCCACTCCTCTGGCGGCAATTCCGGCTCAATGTAGGCATCGACAATTTCATCCATTGTCCGTTCACCATACTCCAGAACTTGTTCCCGTAAATCCTGACCTTCCAGTACCCGCTGGCGCTCAGCATAAATCGCGCGGCGCTGTTTGTTCATCACCTCATCATATTCAAAGACTTGTTTCCGAATGTCGTAGTAGTAGGTTTCCACCTTCTTCTGCGCCCCTTCTAGAGACTTGGTCAGCATCCCCGATTCGATCGGCATGTCTTCTTCGACGCGGAACATATTCATCATGGCGGCAACGCGCTCACCGCCAAAAATCCGGAGCAAATTATCTTCCAAACTCAAGAAAAACTTGGTTGAACCTGGGTCACCCTGCCGTCCGGCACGACCGCGCAACTGGTTATCAATCCGGCGCGACTCATGACGTTCTGTACCCATGACATGCAGACCACCGAGTTCGACCACTTCATTGTGCTCGGCATCTGTGAGCTTGTCATATTCTTTGCGGATTAATCGATAGACTTCACGCAGCTTGAGGATGACCGCATCTTGGGTGGGCATCTTTTCCGCGGCGGTGGCGATTTTATCTTCTGCCTCTAGTTCCGATAAACTTTGCTCACCATAGGTCTTAACAGCTAAGTCCACCGCATCCTTGAGTAAATGCTCCGTTTCACTCGACAGCTGAACCGGGAAAATATCGGGACTGGCCTTCCAGGTTTTCACCTTACGCCCGGTGCCAAATCCCTGCCCGCCTTCCGGCGTATCCGTCGCAAATCCGGTGCCACTAAAATTCATATCATCTTCGGGCGTGACGATCCGCGGCATTAAATACTCGCGCATCTTCAAGCGCGCCATATAGTCGGAGTTACCACCGAGGATAATATCCGTACCGCGCCCGGCCATGTTGGTCGAGATCGTCACCCGACCTTTACGACCTGCCTGTGCCACAATCTCCGATTCGCGCTCGACATTTTCGGGCTTCGCATTCAGCAGCTGGTGTGGTACATCCAGTTCCGCCAACAGTGAAGAAAGCAACTCCGATTTCTCCACACTCGTTGTACCGACGAGCACTGGCCGACCGAGTTCATGCATTTCGGCACATTCTTGCGCTGCGGCTTGCCATTTCGCCAGCTCGGTCTTATAGACTAAATCGGCTAAGTCCTGGCGAGCATTTGGGCGGTTGGTCGGGATTTGGGTAACTTCAAGATTGTAGATTTTCTCAAATTCTGCTTCTTCAGTTTTAGCCGTACCGGTCATCCCCGATAACTTTGGATAGAGCAGGAAGAAGTTCTGATAGGTGATAGTCGCCAGGGTTTGGGTTTCGTTTTGGATATCGACGCCTTCTTTCGCCTCGATCGCCTGATGTAATCCATCACTCCAGCGCCGCCCCGGCATGACACGTCCGGTAAATTCATCGACAATGACCACCTCGCCACCTTGAACGATGTAGCTCCGGTCTTTAATAAACAGTTCTTTGGCCTTGACTGCATTAAACACATAGTGGGCCCAGGGATCATCACGATCGAACAGATCGGTCATGCCAAGCAGTTGCTCCGCCTCGATAAACCCCTCATCGGTCAACAAGATATTGCGCTGCTTTTCATCCACTTCATAGTGCTCATCCGCCTTTAAGCGCAGCGCCACTTCATAGGCTTTCACATACTTCTCGGTCGGCCGCTCAACCTGACCCGAAATAATCAATGGCGTGCGGGCTTCGTCAATCAGGACTGAATCCACCTCGTCAATCACACAGTAGTTGAACGGGCGTTGGGTGACTTCTTCCATTGAAGTCGCCATGTTGCCACGCAAATAGTCAAACCCCAACTCACTGTTCGTCGCATAGGTAATGTCGCAGGCGTAGTTGCGCCGTCGTTCATCGGGTGTCATATCCTGCTGAATCAGACCGACGCTGAGGCCCAAAAAACGGTGAATCTGACCCATCGACTCGGCATCACGTCGGGCCAAGTAATCGTTCACCGTAACCACATGCGCCCCTTTTCCTGATAGCGCATTGAGGTAAGCTGGCAGAGTAGAAACCAGGGTTTTACCCTCACCGGTCTTCATTTCTGCAATTTGACCACTGTTGAGAACAATCCCACCCTGCATCTGGACATCGAAGTGGCGCAACCCCAGAACCCGTTTGCTGGCTTCCCGCACAACGGCAAAGGCCTCGGGCAAGATGTCTTCTAGGATTTGTTGCTCCTCGTCATAATTGCGCGCCTGCGCGACTTGCTCCCTGAACGCTGCTGTTTTTGCCACTAGCTGCTCGTCCGACAATGGGCTGATATCCTCCTCAAAGAGGTTTATCTCAGCAACAATCGGCTTGAATTTTTTCAGTTTGCGTGCATTGGGATCACCCAAAAGAGCTTTTAGCATAGTGGTTTCAGAGTTCCAAAAAAATCGAGTTGAGTAGTCGTCCAACTACCCCAAAATCGGAGGTGTTAGCTAGGAGCAACCAGCCGTCAAAGTCTACTTATCCTAACACTTCAGCTGGCCCTAGAATGACGATGCAGGTGCGGAAGACCGAAGGTTTGTGGCTTGCCATTCCCGGAAGTTAAAGACATTTGCTTTGGGGTGACAAGTAATACAGCTTTCGACTTTTACTGGCCGCGGTAAGTCGACTTGGGGATGCAACGCATAGAAATGGCGCGCACGGGTGAGGCGATAGGGGACTTGTTCATCCTCACGCAGAGAGCGTGAGTAAGTGCCGAGGTAGTTCCACATCAAACGCAAATCGAAACCATTGATGGTCGGCAGTTGCTTGCCGTAATGGTTTGGGTCTTGTAGTAGGTCAAACCAGGTTTGGCTGGGTAAAACTGCTGGAGGAATGGCGATATGGCAAGTGGCACAGTTTTCCAGATAGAGTTTCTGTCCCATTTGATAGCCAGCCAGTACGGGATCAACGGTACCAATTTCGCGCGATTCAATCACCGATTCTGCGGCGCTGGGCTGAATCCCCTGTGCCAACCCCCAACCAAGGCAAAAACAGATGCTCAGTAGGATAATCGTTAGGAGCGATCGACGGCGGAAGCGATAGGGCAATAATTTGGACATGGGTTCATGGTGCACAACTGGACAGGTTCGGCAGGGAATCGCCGGTAAGCTAGTGTAATTCCTTCTGGAATGGGAAAGATTCACACGATGGGGCGCAATTAACGGCCAGGAAATATCATTTAATTGTGGTCAAAATGGTACTGCATATACTAAATCCTCCATCCGCGTTCGATATAATCCGTGAACCATACTAATTATTGTTCAGGTATGGGTCAGTCTGCCTGAACCGGCCACTTTTATGACGACAGCAGTCCATGAGCTGAATTATTGATATTTTTACCTCGATTTTGGGGCAATTTTAGGACTAATAGCCGACTAGTTACAGCCGCCGTTCGAATCATTCGTGCGTATAGGCTGCATATTTGTTCTCTCAAGCGGGATAGAAATCCGGGAGTTAATGTTGAATCACGATTGTCGTAATGTTTGCCTTTGCGATCGCCGGGAGAATATTGATCTTGAACAGCTTCAAGCACTCTACAGGAAAGCAGCGTTTTGGGCCCGTGGCCGCCGTCGCGAGGATTTAGCCATTGCGATCGCCAATAGCAATCCCGTCATTACGGCTTGGGATGGTGATTTGATGATGGGCTTTGCCCGTGCGACTTCGGATGGGGTGTATCGAGCGACGATCTGGGATGTCGTTGTGCATCCGGATTACCAAGGTGCTGGTATTGGTCGCAAACTCGTGGAAACAATCCTTAGTCACCCGCATGTTGCGCGCGTTGAACGCGTGTATCTCATGACGACAAATCAGCAGCATTTCTACGAAAAAATTGGCTTCGAAGCAAACAGCACAACCACAATGGTGCTGCATTACAAGCCACTGAGCCTACCCAACTCGGGCGTACTGCCCGAAATTGAGTGTGACATCGGTCGCTAATCCTAATATATTCTCGCTAATCCTGAATATATTCACTGCAGCCTGGCTGGGTCATGCGGTTGCTCTGTGCTTAAAACAAGCTGAGATCAAGATGATCAACGATTTTCTCGAGCAAACAAGTGCCCGCGACAGAATTGCCAATATCATCGATCGCCGGTGAATAGACGGCGATCGCACCTTGCTGTGGGACGATCGTTAAAAGTCCACCACTCACACCGGATTTGGTCGGTAACCCGATGCGGAGCGCCCATTCACCAGAGGCTTCATACATGCCACAGGTCAGCATGAGAGCGTTCACCACTTGTTGCGAACGCCGTTCCACTAGCGGGTTCGGCATGGCCAACAACAAACCCAACTGCACTAGGGTGGTGACTGTCACCGATAAACAGCAGATTTGGTTGTAGGTATCCAGTGCAATTGCCATCTGGCCAATCACACCCGAGTTTTTCAGCATTTGTGCGATCGCCCGGTTGGCATCATTCGGCAGTGAACGCACCGATGCAAGCATTGACTGATCAAGCTCGAGCGAAATCCCGGCTTTTTGTTCGAGCCACAGCCGAAAGGCTTCACATCGTTCATTCCCGTCATGACCGGGCAATAAATCCACCAGGGTAATCGCCCCGCTATTGATCATCGGATTACGCGGCCGACCACGATCGGCGGCGAGTTGTTTGAGCGAATGGAACGATTGGTCGGAGGGCCGACTGCCGACCCGATCGAACACGGCATCAAATCCGGCCACCTCCAAAGCAAACAGCAATAAAAAAGGCTTCATCAAACTCATCAAAGTAAACTGCTGCGCTATATCGCCCAGGTAAATCGGTTCAATATTGGGCAATTGCAACGCTAATGCCAGGGCTTCCCGATTCACTTGAGTCAGCGCGGGAACATACTGTGGCAAATGACCACAGTGAACCAATGGCTGCACATCGGCCATCCACTGTCGATACTTGAGGCGGGGATCGGGTGAAAGTTGTTCTGTCAAAACACGTCTACATGCAATAACATCGCTGAGCGGTGGAACCGAATCGATGACGCATGCGCGCTGTCACAATTAGTCGACAAACTGCAAAATCGCCTTAGCCGTCGTCTGCGACTGCTCTAGGTGCGGGACATGCCCACAATCTTCGATCCAGATTAATTGACTTTGGGGCAATACACGCGTAAATCGGGTCGCATCCCGCGTCCCTAAAATCTTATCCTGTCGGCCCCAGATGATGAGCGTGGGCTGGGACACTTGCGCGATCTTGTCGATCAAAAAGTTATAGCCCCCACTACAAGTAAAGCGAATTAATGCTTCGCTCCATCCGGGCAATTCTAAATGCAGTGTTGCACATAGTTCCGCATCTTCGGTGACAAAGGTTTTATCGTCATAGTACGCCTTACGACTGACTTGACGGCGGACAGCGGGTCGGCTGAGGAAATCCGTTGCCCAACGGCCCAAGGCAGGGAACTGGGTCAGAATACTTGAAATGGCCGGGCCTTTCGCAAATCCGGCCCCGTCGATCAGTACAAGCTTGGCCACTGCATCAGGATAGGTGAGGGCAAAATCAATTGCAGCGGCTCCACCCATCGATGCGCCGATTAGCACCATGGGCTGCTTGATCAAGGTTTTCCAAGTGTAGTAGAGATGGGTCTTAATACTTGCCGGTGCAAAATCCAAATCAGCGGGCCGGTCCGTAAATCCAAATCCAAGTAAATCAATCGCCCAAGCTGCGTGCGTTCCCCCAAGCTGCGGCAAAAGTCGCCGGAACTCTAAAACTGAACTATCAAATCCATGCAATAAGACGATCGGCGGCTGATCAGTGAGCGCATCTTCATTCGGCTGGTCTACTCCGGGTGTAACTGCCGCAAATGCTGTCGCGATCGGATTGGCGGATAGGGGAGTGGCAATCGCTGTGCGTTGGAGCGATTGGATCAGCTCAATCGAAGTCGTTTCAGTCAGTTGGGCCGCACGGCTGGGGATAAATTCGGGAAACATTGCCTTACCAGTCTGTCGATCGGCACAGTTGGATAGTTCAAACCTGCACTTTAGTGTAGCAGGGCATCGACTAACCTCAACTCACACGATAGGTCGCCATGACGTTTGCCATGCTGGTCAGTTGGTTTTTTCGATGATGAAATGACCGACAATGAATGGATGATCGCGTTCCCTCAAACTCATGACAACACACAAATTTGACTCAAAATCTATGGCTGAAATGTTTGTGTCCTGGGATGACTATCACAACGACATTGAAGCCCTCGCAGCGCAGGTCCAGCAATCAGGCTGGCAATTTAATCAAATCGTTTGCCTCGCTCGGGGTGGCTTGCGGGTCGGCGACATCTTCTCACGCATCTTTGACCAGCCGCTAGCGATTCTCTCGACCTCTTCCTACCGAGGCAACAGTCACGATCGATCCACCTTAGTCTTTGCCGACGATCTAACCAAAACCACCCAACACCTTGGTAGCCACATCCTACTCGTCGATGATCTGGTCGATTCTGGCGTGACGCTGCAAAAAACCTTGCCCTGGCTCGATCGTAAATATGGCTTCTACATCGAAGAAGTGCGCACGGCTGTTCTTTGGTATAAGACTTGCTCCGTTATCCAGCCCGATTACTACGTCAAATACTTACCCGACAATCCCTGGATTCATCAACCCTTTGAACGTTACGAACATATGCGAAGCAATGATGAGCTGAAGCCAGATGAAATTTGATAGGATGTCAGTAATATCCCGGTACGCAGAAATTGCCACCAGACTGTGATTCTCCGTGAGAATTTGATAGCATGTCAGTAATATCCCGGTACGCAGAAATTGTCGAAAAGACTGTGATCCACCGTAGAAATACGATTAGATTGTTTAGCTTCTATGTATATTTACTGTCTTCATAGCGTTATTCAATAATTGAGTGATCGCCGCATGTCCCAATTAGAAATCAAGCGATTAGGAAGTTACCTGATTGATGCCGGTTTAGTCAGCCCAGCCCAGATTGATGTGGCACTGAATGACCAAGAATTTATGGATAACATGCGCCTCGGCGATATTCTGGTCACCCGTGGTTGGATTAAACAACAAACCCTCGATTATCTGATCGAAAAAATCGTCGATCCAGAACAGCAGCGCGCCCGCCAGTCGGTCTTACAGGCAGCCATGGTCACCCGTAGCGATCCACGGATGACGCGGTCCGGTCCTGAAACGGTGCGGCAATCCATCAGTCAACCGCACCACCCGCAGCAAACGGTCGCCCAAGCCCGCTCACTTGATGGTTCGAGAACCATTGCAATAACTCAGCCAAAACCGAACTACCACATGCCGCCTACTGATTCATTCCAGATTAACGATCGTAAACCCCTGGGATCGATACCGAGTGATGATGACGATATGAATTGGGTTGGCTAGCGTACACCTGTCAACCAAAGCCAAAGCGGAAGGGTGAGCAATAAGCCGAATGTGCCAATGACCACCATTGTCACGGCAATTTCTGGATCCAGCTTATAGTTTTCCGTCAGGACTACTGTGGCAAAGGCTGGTGGCATTGCCGTTTGTAGGACGATTACTTGCTTGGCGATTGTTGGAATTGGCAGGTTCGCCACAATCATCCACATGATCAGAGGCAACAGCAGCATTTTTAAGCCCAATGGTAAGGATACGCGCCGTAGGTGTTGGAATGTAGTCAACTGGCCGAGGCGCATGCCAATCAAGATCAATGCCAGAATAATGGATCCCCAAGCAATCACTGATAAGCCGTGCTCCAAAATTGGTGGCAGTGGATCACGATAGAGTAGGGCCAAGCTAAAAGACCAAATTGTGGGATTTTGCAGGGCCTGTCGGACTACCGCTAAACTGCCGATCTCCCTCTGGCCATAATGGCTGGCGATTAATGCCCCTGCACCATAAGCACCCAGCGTCGTCCCCAATAGATCATAAAACAGCGCCCACACAAAGCCCTGATCGCCAAACAGTGTCAATGTAATGGGAAAGCCGAGGTAACCGGTATTGCCGAGCATTGAGGCAAGTAGAACCGTGCCTTGGGTTGCTGGTTGCCAAGAATAGTGATGGCGCCGTAGTGCATAAAACATACCGCCCAAACCCATCAACATTGCACACCAGGCGGCCACTCCAGCAAGCCAGATCGAACCTGATAAGTCTGTACGCCGCAAAAATACAAATACACTAATGGGCACACCAAAGAAAAATAGTCCTCTACCCAGATAAAATGGCGTCTGCAGCGGCAACCAGCGATCGACGATCCAACGGTTGATGGCCCAGCCAAGTGCGATGCTACCGATTAGCGGCAGATAAATTGGCACAAGTTTCGCTAATATCATGGGGACACCGGGGAAACGCTAACAAACTAATTTAACGTGTCCGAACCGATCGGATTTAGGTACAATTTCATCCCAGTCGGTTGCTTGATTCCAATCCAATTTGGCTGAGTTTCTGTTCCAACTGCGTAGTTTCTGAATCGATTAATTGTTCATTTGCTCACAAGGGAGTCGACACCTTGAGTACGCCTGACCTGCCGACAAACACAACGAAGTTTCCGCCTGAATCCTTCGACGATATTCCTGAAGCCCAGCGCGAAACGGCTGATCCCCCGGTGAAACCAGCATTGGGCAGAGCTGTTTGGCTAGGTGTAGTAGTGTTCGGCGGTCTCCTGATCAGTGGTTTGGGGATTGTTGGTCTAAGTCAGCTGCGCAATACTCCCAACGCAACAACGGCAAGCACCGATCCGAGTGTCATGCCAACCACAGCAGCAGAAACATCACCGGATGACGCTGGGCGTGTGCTCAATCACTATCCCTACGCTGAAATCGATCCGGAAAATTTAGCTCCGATTACGGCTGACAAGCGCATTCAGCTGCATTATAAAGCCGCTGACGCTTATCAATCGATGGCGGCGGCAGCGCAAGCGGATGGAATTGTACTAGTGCCGCTATCCGGATTTCGCGGTATTCAAGTGCAGCAGGATTTATTTTTCAATGTTAGTCGCGAACGCAACCAGCGCCCCCAGGAACGGGCCAACGTCAGCGCCCCACCCGGACATAGTGAGCATCATACGGGTTATGCGATCGATATTGGCGACGGCACTGTACCGGCAGTCAACCTCAGCGAAGACTTCGAAAATACACCCGCCTTTCGTTGGCTGGAGCAGAACGCT
This sequence comes from uncultured cyanobacterium, assembly GCA_963704065.1. Taxonomy (GTDB): domain Bacteria; phylum Cyanobacteriota; class Cyanobacteriia; order Leptolyngbyales; family Leptolyngbyaceae; genus Romeriopsis. Next base: position 13,998 of record CAVPGX010000047.1, read on the forward strand.
GCTCGCTATAGCTTTGAACTATCATTCCCCAAAGGTAATGAGCAAGGCGTCAGTTATGAACCGTGGCATTGGCGATATGTCGGTGACTCCGATAGCCTTGAGATGTTTTATAAAGCCCGAAACGTCAGACCTATAGCCAAGTAGCACGGTCAGCCGACGCGCGAAACTGGCAGACAATGACGCTGAAGCCTTACAATTAAGGGAATTGTTACGGAATGTAAACTAAGCTTATGTACTCGGCTGTTCCGGCTGTAGCTCCTTCCCATCAACAACGTGCGATCGTTGTAGGTGCGGGTATTGGAGGATTGACGGCAGCGGCGCTGCTCGCCCATCGCGGTTATCAAGTCCAGGTATTTGACCAGGCGATCGTCCCGGGTGGCTGTGCATCGACCTTCAAGCGGCAAGGCTTTACCTTTGATGTCGGCGCGACACAAGTTGCAGGCTTGGAGCCCGGCGGAATTCATCACCGAATTTTTACAGAACTAGGGATCGAGCTACCCAAGGCAATTCCTTGCGATCCTGCCTGTGCCGTATTCCTACCGGGCGAGACCGCACCGATCAACGTTTGGCGTGACCCCGCCAAGTGGCAAGCTGAGCGTGAACGTCAATTTCCAGGCAGCGGGCCATTTTGGCAACTAATGGCCGATTTGTTTAAGGTGAGTTGGGCATTTCAGGCGCGCGATCCGGTGTTGCCGCCGCGCAATCCGTGGGACTTATGGCAACTCATCCAGGCGCTCCGCCCGGAAACCTTGATCACGGTTCCCTACGCATTCTCTACGGTGGGGGATGTGCTGCGCTCGTTGGGCCTGTACAACAATCAACGGCTACGCACCTTCTTGGACATGCAGCTCAAACTTTACTCCCAAGTTGATGCGGACGAAACAGCAATGCTCTATGCGGCGACCGCCATGGCCGTTTCCCAAGAGCCCTGTGGGCTGTATCATCTCCAAGACAGCATGCAGGTTTTAAGCGATCGTTTAGTTGAATCGATCAGTCGAGATGGTGGTTCGCTGATGATGCGTCACACCATAGAAGCAATTCATACCGCAAACAACCGTGCCATGGGTGTGACCGTCCGCAATCAAACAAATGACCAAACCTGGATCGAAAATGGCCGACCATGTCGTGGCCAATGTGACTGTGCAGGATTTGATGCGTTTATTGGGCCAGCATGCGCCTCCCGGTTACCAACGTCGGGTTAACAAATTGCCCCAAGCCTCCGGGGCGTTTGTCCTATATCTTGGGGTTGAGGCCGCCGCCATCCCGGCTGATTGTCCATTGCATTTGCAGTTTCTCTATGATGCCGATCGGCCGATCGGCGAGAACAACTCGCTATTTGTTTCCGTCAGCCATGCCGGTGATGGGCGTGCCCCGGCGGGAAAAGCGACGATTATTGCCTCGTCGTTTGTCGACACCCAGACCTGGCGTGGGACTGATGCTACAACTTATCAACGCATGAAGCAGCAATATACTGATGAAGCGATCGCCAAACTTGGGCAGTATTTCAACCTGGATGGCACGATCGTTTATCAGACATCCGGTACCCCACGGACCTTTGCGCATTACACAGCGCGTGAAGATGGCATTGTTGGCGGTGTCGGTATGCGCTTGAGTACCTTCGGCCCCTTCGGATTCGCGAATCGTACCCCGATCAATCAGCTTTGGCTGGTGGGCGACTCGACCCATCCAGGGGAAGGGACAGCCGGTGTTAGTTACTCAGCTTTAACTGTCGTGCGCCAGATTACTGAATCCTAGGACGCCAGTTTCGTATATTCGGATTCCCAGAGTTTAGCTTTTTGGCTGTGGCCTGATTGCTTGTCATAATGGGAGCGTGCAATTGACCACCAACCCATCACCCACATGCCAACTGCAATTATTACCGGCGCATCGTCCGGTATTGGCCTTGCCTTTGCCCAGGAACTGGCACGTCGTGGGATGAACCTCATCCTCATAGCCCGTTCTGAGGACAAGCTCAACGCCCTTGCTGCCGATCTACACCATCAGTTTGATATCACTGCGAATGTGATCATTCAAGACCTGACCTTACCGAATGCGGCCGCACAGATTGCCGAAATCGTCGCCCAATGGGATATGACCGTGGATATGCTGGTCAATAATGCGGGGGTAGGCGACTATGGAGTGTTTAGCGATCGGGATCGGGATCGGCAGCTCAATATGATTCAGCTCAACATCACCGCGCTGGTCGATTTGACCTATCACTTCTTGCCAAGCATGCAGCAGCGGCAGTCTGGCAGCATTATTAATCTATCTTCGATCGCCGGTTTTCAGGCGCTGCCTTACATGGCAGTATATGCCGCAACCAAAGCCTTTGTGCTGAGCTTCAGTGAAGCGCTATGGGCCGAAAACCAGCAGTACAATATTCAAGTTGTGGCATCGTGCCCTGGCCCCACCGAAACAGCATTCTTCCAAGCCGCCCAGTTTCCGGACGCTTGGACCAATGGGGTACCGCAGCAGTTAGCCGATCCAGCAGCGGTTGTACAAGATGCGCTCAAGGCACTTGAGGCCAACCAGCCCACTGTGGTGAGCGGTGATCGCCTGAATCAGGTAATTGTTAACTTGCCACGCTTCCTGCCCCGTTCGACGCTGGTACGAATCGTTGAGAAACAGTTTCGGCCACCGCAAACACCGACAACCGAGTTGCGCTAATTACGTGTTGCGTTATTAGTTGAATGTCACGCTGACAGACTGATTCGTCGGCTAGTCGTTACCGCCAATAATCATCCGGCTGTACTCATGCACAATCCTCCACCAGATGTTCAAGCCGAACTTGCACGTGAACGCAATCGCATCGCCGCTGATCGCACACTCTTGTCCTTTATCCGGAACAGTCTCACCTTAATTAGTATCGGAGTTGGTGTTGATCGAGTGGTGCGGGCGTTATCTCTGTCCGGTCCGAACATTCAAACAGTCACCCATAACCTCACCCTGATATTGATTAGTTTGGGGTTTGTCTCGTTGCTCTTGGCGATCTACGACTATCAGCAAGAACTCAAACGGCTGGAAGCCAACGACTATCACTTCACACCGCGCTGGTCGATCGCTGGGATCACCAGCATCATGCTATTAATGGTCGGAGTCGTGCTATTTACTCGGATTCTTTTTAAATTACTGGGATGAACCCTACGCACAGATGCGATCGTGCCGTCTACGATATGCAATCCGCTAGCCGTAGGAGTAGCAAATACATTAGCGTTAAAAAACAATGACAAATAAGCCGATAAATCCAAGGATCAAAATCGCTGCTAAAACCACGCGGTTCAAGGTTGTGATGGACAGCTGTACATAGTCTTTGCGTTTAATCGTGGTGATTGATAACCGATGCTGGATTAAGGCGAGGGTCAACAAGAATAACCCAACGCCAATAAACGTCATGCCAATCAGGTGCGCTAGCTGCTCCGTCATAACTGGATTGGCATCCGGTAAGTCCTGCCTTAGACTGGTGGTAATTTCATCGACGGCAAAACCAGCACCAATCAGGCCCAAGCAGCTCCCCACCCAACTATTGAGTGTGCGTTCGGCCGCCGCTCGATTGCGCTCCTTGGCTAATTCATTAGTTGTCCCGAACAACTTTTGCGGTTGGCCAGCACTCATACATCCATCTCATACTGGATGTATGAGTGCTGGTGATAAAACAATTGCAAATCCATAGAACTAAACCGTTGCACTAATCAGAATTAAACCGTTGCACTAATCGCTTCTAGGATATTCTATCGATATAGTTGCTACAGCAATATGTAGTTACTGCCAAGCGATATGCCGATCGCGGCATCCTTTCATTCGACGATACATACTACTATGAGCTTGACTGATCAAACGCCACCTGCCCCCAACCCTGGGACCGAATTGGCGAAGGAACGCAATCGGGCTGCACAAGAACGAACGCTAATGGCTTGGATTCGGACTTCCCTATCACTGATTGGTTTTGGTTTTGGAATTGATCGCATCGTTTCGGCGATCCACAAGGAAGTCGGTGATGCCGTCAACCCCGTGCGACTGACGCGCATTTTAGGTCTGTCATTTGTGGCTCTGGGCACTGTTGCACTGCTGTTTGCTGCCATTGACCACAAACGCCAACTGCGACGCATTCAACGCAATGAATTGCTGTACATATCGCGATACTCGCCGACGCTCAGCGTTGCCTATGTGCTGGCATTTTTAGGTGCAATTGCGTTTATTGGTATCTTACTCAGCTCCGTTAAGTAAGTACGCCTAATTAAATTTTAAGACGGGTTTAAGCGGGACAAGGGGTTCAGCTTGTTGGATTTTACATTTAATTCACCAAGTCTACTTATCGGCTAAAGCAAATTCAGCGTTGATATAGATTAAAGCCTAAGCGAAGTACCACATTTCCTCACTTAGGCTTGCTTTGAGGCTTTCTTTGACTGAGATGCGATCTATACCTCTTGCATCACCTTTTCTGGGCCTGCTGCTGCCTCCGTTTTTGCCTCTACTTCAAGCTGTGCCTCATTGGCGAGAAACTCAGCAACTTGTGCCTCGATTTGATCGCGAACAATCTGGCGATACTCAACGAAATGCTCGATTTGTGCACAGACTGATAGATAGGGACCAATTCCGCCACGATTATGCTGATAAATCCCCCAGAGATTCTGCCAAAACTGCCAGCGTGTATCGCGTTTAACGCCTTGACGCCAGAAAATTGTCAGCAGCGCCCGTACCATCACCCAGTTAACATTCTTCTTGCCAGACCCGCGACCCTTTTTCGGATAGTTGGCCTCACCCAGAAGCAAGTAGTGGCGGTATGCGCGATCAAGAAACCGCTTCGGCTCATACAACTGCCAAAAAGCATCGACATATTCCCGCGCAATGTCTTCCAACGGCCGGGTTGGGACAAAGTTCATTAAGGTCGTTTGGTTGATATTGGCAGACTTCACGCGCATCCGACCTTCTTTTTCCAAGCGATGCCACAGGGCCGTGTCTGGCAATGCTTGCAACATACTAAACAGCGCCGTTGGAATCGCTGTTTGCTCAACAAATTGCACAATCCGCTGCCCCGCACCCGTTTTTTCGCCATCAAAACCGATGATGAAGCCGGCCATCACCCGCAAGCCACTACGGGTAATTTTCAACACCGCGTCACTCAGAGAGTCGCGGGTATTTTGATGCTTTTGGGTCAGGCTGAGGCTGGCTTCATCCGGCGTTTCAATGCCTAGGAACACCGCCCCAAAGTTGCACTGCACCATGCTGTCCATTAATTCCTGATCTTGCGCCAGATCCACGGAGGCTTCGGTGGCAAAGGAGAAGGGATATTGATGCTCAACCATCCAGGGCAAAAGTTCTTTGAGCAAGAGTTTGACATTACGTTTATTGCCGATGAAATTGTCATCGACCATAAAAATACTCCGCCGCCAACCTAATTCATATAGTCGATCGAGTTCTTTGAGCAATTGCTCGGGGGCTTTGGTGCGGGGTTTGCGCCCATAGAGGACAATAATGTCGCAAAATTCACATTGAAAGGGGCAGCCGCGCGAAAACTGCACCGACATTTCGGCATAGGCGTCAAACTCCAGCAGGTCAAAGCGCGGAATCGGTGTAGTCGTTACGTCAGGGCGTTCACCAACGGGGGCGCGGAAGGTACCAGATAATTCACCCCGTTCGATCGCTTCGACAAACATGGGGAGGGTGATTTCGCCCTCATCCAAAATTAAATAATCCGCACCAACATCAGTAACTTCGTGCGGCAGGGCCGTGGCATACGGCCCACCGACAGCGACCCGTTTACCGCGACGCTTCGCTTCCTGAATCTGATCTAATAAATCTTCTTTCTGGACAATCATGGCGGACAAAATCACCAAATCAGCTTTGTCCCATTCGGCTTCAGTGACTTGCCGAATATTCCGATCGACCAACTGGTATTGCCACTCCTGCGGGAGTATTGCTGCCACAGTGACTAACCCAAGGGGAGGAAGCATCGCTTTACGATCGAGCAAAGCTAATGTTTTCTCAAATGACCAAAAACTCTTGGGAAAGAGTGGGTACAGGAGCAACACATTCATAGCAAATCTCCTAAAGAGTGGTCCTAAATCAATAGCACAGATGGCTAGCTTAACGTAAAGTCATCTCCAAACCGTTGAAGCGGCACTTCCGCAGTTGACTGAAAACGCCCAGAAACCGCTTCCAGACGGGAGATCTTACTGGAACAATGAAGTTGCTCCTAATGTTAACGTTTTTTATCTATTTTTTTTACTTATCTACGTCCGAGCACATAGATCTATGGCTGAGTTAATCATAGTGAAATCAAATTGCTTGGCTATCCTGCTTGTGATCTCGGTTCGAACGCCAGACAAAGGAATAGCGGCTCTGGCCATCCTATCGTAGCTTGACCGCCTGTGCCAATCGACAGTTCCCGATCGCGCGCATATAAATATGAAATTTGGCCAGAGTCTTAGCCGTCTACCGCAGATTCCACAGCGCCAGTTTGCTGCTTTTCCCATTGCTCATGATTAACTTTCGCTTCTTGAATAATTGGCGATGCCGCAATTAGCTGGTTAATCAGCCAATTCACCAGGGAAAGGGGAAAGCGTAGTGGACGCACAATGTCTAAAAACAACACAGCCCGATATTCATCGGTATTGTTCCAGACTTCATGATCGAAGGTGTCATCGAATATCAGACTTTGCCCTGCTTCCCAGTGCGCCGTTTGATCCGCAATTTCAATCCAACAATTGTCTTTTGCTTCTGGCACGATTAACCCAAGATGATAGCGAATCACCCCTTTATGCTTACCGCGATGTTTTGGAATATGTTTACCCGGGGCAAGAATTGAGAAAAATGCCACCTTGAGACCGGGAATGCCCTCTAGCAGTTGAGTCGTCTGAGGGCAACGCGCGCAGTTCTTAGTTGCTTTGAAACCAAAGGCATAAAAGAAGTAGGTTTTCCAAAGATCGTCATTGGCAATGCGATACTGCCGTTTGGAAATATCCTGGTAGTTCGGCAACTGATCGACCGATTGCATCACCTGTTCGAGTTCCTGGCGAATCACTTGCCAATTGGCTTCCAAATCAGCGGCCCAAGGAAATTGCGCTGGCTCAAAGAACACGGTATCCCCAACTTTGGAATACTGCGCCGTTAAATTCTCTAACCAAGCATCTTTGAGCATCAGCTGTTCGAGCTTTTTAACGATGGCATTAGTCAATTTTTGCATTAGAGCAGGTTCTAGCGATGGGGGTTGAGATCGACTGGTAAAATCGGCAACGTGGCTATGGGGAAAATTTCGATACCATCTGTCATGGTTGCAACTATCCAATTTATCACCGCTGAGAATCAAGATCGGATTGGTGGCATCATTTTTTCCAGGACTTGAGGACAACGGGCTCGATCGCTGAAAACCCGTTTGACAGGCAACGGCAATCCTTCACTAGCCAGGCACTCAGCCCCGCCACCATCGCCTGATCGGCGTTGAAGAGGATCGTATTCGCTGAGGTTCAGGGTTGGGGGTTCAGTCGAGGATGGTGCGATTGACTGCTGGCGCTGGCGAAATTTCGGCAACCTTTGAGCGGCAACAAACGTGGCTGCAACGAAACAATAAACTGATATTCGCTGCTCCATCGTATGGTTGACCTTACTTTGCCAGCCAACTTCATCTATCTCAATGTTTCATTTGAATCGTACAGACAGTGTCTTGGTCAACACACAATTCACTACGATGTCTGCAAATCGCTGTGGCTATTCGTACAGCGGCGTGATGGGACAATGATATCCGTCACAGCACCCGCCTTCCTGAACATGGATTTTCGGTTGATCCAGACAACCAGCGCAGCAACGGCCACAAACAGGACTGTATCGTAAGGTTCTGCGTCCGGCCAGAGCGGATTGATGCACTGAAAATGGAACAAGGCAGGGAGTAAAATACTGCCGCGCGAAGCGTTGAATAATGGGGTCACGATCACGCTGAGGGCAATTGTACCCACAAAAAACGGGGTAAATGACCAGTCGCTTTGCTGTGTTCCACTCAGTAGGAATGCAGGTAGGTGCCAAATTCCCCAGATCACACCCAAAATTAATCCGGCCCAGATAGGCGCAAACCGACGTTGTAGCAGCGGCAAGCACAGCCCGCGCCAACCCAATTCCTCGATTGGGCCTTTGATCGCAGTTAGTAGAAGTGCTACGAGCAGTGACTGAAATGAGGCAATTGGCAGGGGATCCGCGAAAAGATTTCCTTTTAATGCGGACCCACCGAAAAAAATCAGCGGTATCCCGATCAGCAAGAAAGCATACCAAGCAGGGGAGCAGCGCCAGAGCAGGCAACGAGAAAGATAGGAGCGCAAGCCGCACAAGCCACTACTAGATATGACAATGATGAAAGTTGCGATCGCAGATGCCCAGACCGCTAAATAGAATAATGGATGCTGACCGGTCAATTCACCAAAAATCGCGACCATCGGCGCGGGCAGTAGGATGAATAGCCCCAAGATTCCCCATGCTAAGCCAAAGGTAATCAGCAAAAATGGTATGAGGGCGATGAAGGGCACCCAACGTTGGTTGGCACTTGACGCTGGCGGGAGTTGCCATCGTCGCCCTGGCGGCGATGAACCGGCTGGGGGTGACGCGACTGGCGCCCTATATCGTCGTCGGCATCGCGTTGTGGGTGTTCGTGCTCAAGTCGGGCGTGCATGCCACGCTGGCCGGTGTCGCCCTTGGTCTCGCCATCCCGCTGGAGGACCGCAGCGGCCGAAAGATCCTCGAGGCGCTGGAGGATGCTCTGCACCCTTACGTCATCTGGGGCATCCTGCCGCTGTTCGCCTTTGCCAATGCCGGGGTATCGCTGGCCGGCATCACGGTCTCCAGCTTCATGGCGCCGCTGCCGCTGGCCATTGCCGCCGGCCTGGTCATCGGCAAGCCGCTGGGCATCATGGCGGCAGCGCTAGGGGCGGTGCGCAGCGGACTGGCGCGCCTGCCCGAGGGCATGAGCTGGATGCATCTTCTGGGGGTGTCAGCCCTTGCCGGCATCGGCTTCACCATGAGCCTGTTCATCGGCATGCTGGCTTTCGAGGCCGACGAGCATTCGGCCGGCGTGCGCATCGGGGTGATCGCCGGCTCGCTGATTGCGGCGCTGGTGGGCTATCTGGTGTTGCGCTTCAGCCCGACAACGGCAGTCCTGAGTCTCATTCATCCTGGCGGTTGCGCCATGCGTCCCACATCTTCTCGCCCACCAGGCAGTCGATGCGCGGCTCGGCCGTCACCGCGGCCACCGGCCGGGCGCGCACCGGGCATTGGGCGATCTCCAGCACCAGCTTGCGGCGGATGGCGGTGGCGAACTGGGCCGGGTCGGTCACCGGCACGATGAAGGCCCCGGGGCCCGCCGATGACGCAGTCCTCGTAATAGATGTCGATTTCCTGCAGGTCGAAAAAGCCGTCATAGTTGAGGGGATTGGTGAGGATCGGCAGGCCGTTGATGACGATGCCGCTGGCCACCACGGCGTCGCGCACCGCCGTCACCGGCAGGCCCTGATTGTTGGCCCCGTCGCCGGAAACGTCGATGACCCGGCGCGGCGCCACAAAGTCATTGGCATCGAGGTTCACCGCGGCAAAGGCGAGCACCGCCGAGATGGAGGTGCGGTAGTACCTGCTCGATAGGGCGCCGAAACGAGAAATGCGGCAAACCGTTCGGCACTTTGCGGCCCGTCGATGACGGTCCACGGCACCCGCACGAATTGCGAGACGGTGCCGGCCCATTCCACGTAGGTGACGGCGATGCGTCCGCAGCAGCCCCGAGGTGATGGCGGCGATGACGTCGGGGTGGCGGAAGGCGGCGATATAGCCGTCGCGCTGCACCTTCTGCTCGCCTGTATCCATGGACAGCGAGACATCGACGGCCAGTACCAGTTCGAGGTCGACCTCGGTTTCGGCGCCGGCCGCGGCCAGCGGTGCCGTCAGCATGGCCAGCACCACAAGCAATGCCGTGGCGATCCACGGTAGCGTCGGCATCGGCATCGGTCGCGCGACGGGCATGGACCAGCCGCGCCGGCTCGATCACACCAGCGCCAGCACCCGTGACGGCCCGCCGGTTGCGCCCTTGATCTTCGGGCCGCCCACCACCAGGGTCGCGCCGACTTCGGGCAGATCGCCGAGATTGGCGACGTTCTCAGGCCCCAGCGGCCGGACGGCAGCCACATGTAGTGGGTCTTGAAGTCCTTGGAGGCGCCGTAGTCGAGCGACAGGGTGTCGACCGCCATGCCGACCACGTTGCGCTCCATCACATGGCCGGGCCTCCGCATGGAAGCCGGGGAAATGCATGGTGCCGGCCGCGTCGGCATTGCGGAACTTGTCGGAGGCCAGGTGCCGTTCCCAGCCGAATACATGGCGATGCAGCAGCCGTCGGGCAGCGCGCCGTTCTTGGCCTCCCAGGCCTTGAGATCGTCCGGTGTGACCTGGGCGTCGGCATTGCCCTCGGCGTGCGCCGCGATGTTGACGATGGCCAGCGGCACCACCAGCTTTTCGACTGGCGATGGCGGCGGCATTCTGGCCGTCCTTGGAGAAATGGAGCGGCGCATCCAGGTGGGTGCCGGTGTGCTCGTTGAGATGCCACTTGTTGAGGTTGTAAGCCGTCCTTTTCGAATTTGTAGACACTCTCGATTTCGAGGCCGGGCGCGCCGAAATAGGTGGGGAAGTCGGGGTAGAGCGTGTGGGTGAGGTCTTTCACGCTGGAAAACTTCATTTCGGCACCGCGGCCGGGCCGGTCGCCGCCACGATGCGGGTGGCACCGGCCGCCATGGCCGCCGCTACGACGCCTTTGAAGAAGCCGCGCCGCGACCAGCTGGCGGCGAGGGTTTCATTGCAACTTGAACGCACATGGATTTTCCTCCCTTGTTATGTAAAGGGCAACGAGTTGTCCTCATGCCGCAGAGCATCAAGACGCCGCGCCCATGCAGGCCAGCTTAGTGTACTTCCGGGTCCTGCAAATCGGTCATGTACCGCCTGGCGCCCGACGGCGCGGGGCTCGTTTCTGCGCGCCGCGATCGCCATGGACAAGGCGCCCCGGGCTTGGCAAGCTCGACGAGAGCCGCCACAAACCGGTTCCACTTGGCCAAGGGAGCTACCACCGCCATGCCGATGATCAGGGTCGAAATGTACACGGGCCGCACGCTTGAGCAGAAGCGGGCCATCGCCAAGGCTCTCACCGATGCCCTGTGCGCGACCGCCAACTGTGCTCCGCAAAGCGTTCAGGTCATCCTCACCGATATCGACAAGTCCGACTGGGCGAGCGCCGGGGTGCTGGCGCTGGTTGAACAAGTAGCCGACGGTTCAGTCCTCGCCGGTCCGCCGGCCCGGCAAGAGGGCGCGCTCGCGGGTCAGGGCAAAGCGGACGATCCAGCCGATGAGCGCGATGCCGAGGGCTGCTATGCCGCCATTGATGAGCACCATGGCGGTGAGACCCGCCACCATGGTCCATTTCTCCTCGCCGGCATTCGCATGGCGACACCGGCCATAAGTATAGGCCAGCGCTGAAACGAGTAGAGACAAC
>CAVPGX010000048.1:0-37330 GCA_963704065.1 uncultured cyanobacterium
TCGGTTCTTGACTCAGCCCGCGGACTCAACTGCGACGGGCAATTCCAGTTACGGATAGTTCACGTGCTAGACCCTTCGGCCCCCCGTGATATTTGAAAGCGCTTGTACCCGGTTATGGTTTCCCTTCCTTCCAGTCGCTGAAGATCATCAAGAAATAGGACAAGTCCCCAGTTTCCCGCCTTGCTGAGCTTGGAGGCGGCGGATACGCAATCGCATTTCAGAAACGCTGATATTAGGCGTATCGTCAATGAAAATTGGCATTTGCGATAGGGTACTGATTGAGTGCCCCAATGGCTCCCATTCCTGGGCAGTAATCCGACCAGCCCGCAGCCGGTTACTTTCAATGGGTACTTCGGCAGAGAGCAAGCGCTGGACGAGTTGCTCTTTTGACATTAAACTGAACACCGCCACCGGGAGTTTATGCGTGGCGAGGGCAATGTTGCGCGCAATATTTAAGACGAGACTGGTTTTGCCCATCGCCGGACGGCGAGCGATAATTAAGTCGCTACGCTGAAAGCCCTGGTGATGGCATCAAGATCATAGACCCGCAGGCCAATCCCGGCACAGACAAGCCGACCGATCGATTCTCGGTCGGAAAATGTCTGGGTCAAACCACAGCTGGCTGTAGAGAGACAACCGTCTTGTGGACGGGTTTCGGTGATGTTGAAAGACTTTCTGCTCCGCACTGTTCAGCACTTCTTCAAAGTCTTGGCCGGTATCATGCCAGTTTCCAGAAATTTCTTGTCCCGTGCGAATCAGCCGTCGCCGTAAATGCTTCTCCATGACCAGCGTGGCGTACTGGTCAATATTCACTGCACTGGGGGTCGATCGAACAGTTCCGCGAGCTTGCCCTGGCCACCAATTTTTTCTAGCAGGTCTTTGTCTTGGAGATAAGTTGCCACATTCATTAAGTCGGTGGGCTTACCTTGAACGTGCAATTGCTCAGTGCGGCTTCGTAAATCTGACGGTGGGCACTGAGATAAAATGCTTCAGGTAGCAGGATGCTCGGTGATCCGACCGATTGCTTCTGGATCCATTAGAACCCCACCAAGAATCGCTTCCTCTGCATCAATATTTTGGGGTGGGAGACGATCGCTGAGGATTTGAAATTCTTTGCGGCTCGCTTCTTGCACCATACGATTCTATCCGGGACTAGCAGGGTTGGATGCTGATTACTATAGCGGAGATTTTGGTTCTCAAGCTCCCCGTCTCAGCAGGCCTATTGTTATAGTGCCTTTGTATTGATCGGGTCAGTTCGATCGCCCTATTGCCGATTTGCGATGACTCACGAAAAAAAGGGACACCTGATGATGTCCCTTTTGGTAAAAGCGCATTGATTGCCAATTACTCGGCGGCAACCACTGCAAACTCAACTTCAACTGTAATCTCCGGATGGAGTTCAACCTGAGCGGTGTAATCGCCGAGCTTACTGACGCTGGGTACAGTGACGTTGCGCTTATCAACTTCAACGCTGGCCAACGACTTGATCGCATCGGCGATTTCCTGGTTGGTGACGGTACCGAAGATGGCATCATCTTCACCCGCATTTTTCTCGATCGACAGTTTGCCAGCTTTTGCAATCGCGGCTTGCTGCTTGACTGCTTCCTGTTTCAGCTCTTCAAGCCGCTGACGTTCTAGCTCTTTGCGCCGCTCGACTTGCTTCAGTACACCGGGAGTCACTTCTAGACCGATACCTTTAGGCATCAGATAGTTGCGAGCATAACCGGGGGCGACTTCTACCAAGTCACCGAGCTTACCTAATTTACGTACGTCCTCTGTTAGGACCACTTGAACCCGTTTTGCCATGATTCCAAAAAAGTAGTTACGTCTGGCTTACGACGTCTGTGCGTCCCGGTGGAATACGGGATTGCCAAACAATAGATGATACTGGAAAGGGGGTTACTTGTGAAGCGGTAAAATTTGTCGTTACGTGCTCATCTGGTCTCCCAGATCGGGTCTTAGTGCGGTTGAACGACTAATTTCGGCAGGCTGAAACCGTTCCTATGGCTGACTCAGGACTTGAATGATCTGGTTGCGGGCGGTTGCGAGGATGCGGCCCAGTTGATCGCGTTTGGTTTGGGTCAGGTTGACCATCTCGATCGCTTGAGGTGCGACGACGCCCTGTTGGCGGAGGTTGGTGTAAGTTTCACGCTGCTCGGTTGTGAGCAGTGCTTGGATCTGACGCCGGGTATCTTGGCGGATTTGGTTAATCTTGGTGGTTTGAGCGGCGGTGAGCGTGACTTTTTCTGCGGTCGGTTCGGGCGATTGCGCCTGGATCGCCGCCGGACTCACTAGCAGCATGAGAGCAAGCATTGGTGCAGCAAGATATTTCATCGTTTATGAGATGTCCAAAAGTACGTCACAATAGTTGAGCTAGTTCTAATCTAGCGGATGAATTTGGTTGAGATCCGGTCATGGCGTTTGAGCAGTCATTTGAACAATTATCCCAAATTGAAGCATTTGTCCCCGTTTCTCCGCAGTTGGCGACCTCTGGGCAACCAACTCAGACACAGTTTGAGTTGATCAAATCAGCGGGTTATCAGGTGGTACTGAATTTGGCGATGCCGACTTCGAGTAATTGGCTACCGGAAGAAGCAGAGATTTTGGCGAACCTGGGTTTAGATTACTTTCATATTCCGGTGCTGTGGGAGAATCCAACGCTAGAGGATTTTGATCAATTTTGTGCGGTGCTGGAGGCCAACCAGGAGCGCAAGCTGTGGGTTCATTGTGCCAGGAATATGCGCGTATCGGCGATGATCTACCTTTACAATCGGTTGCGGGCAAACTTAGCCCATGAAGTCGCATGGCGTTATGTGGAACCAGTCTGGCAACCGAATGCGGTATGGCTGGGTTTTATTGAGGCGACGTTGGAGTTGTATGAGGTTTAGGGGGATTCGCTGGCGAGGGGGGTGCGACTCAGCCAGGGGTCTTGCTGGAACGACGGAATAATGATGCCAGCTGCGTCAAATGCCAGTTTCAGACGGTGGCGATATTCACGGGCGACGGCCCATTGTTGTAGCGGCTGGGTTTTGATCCATAGCTTCACGATTAAGCCGATCTCACCAAAGTTGTCAATTCCCATGAGCTGTGGGGGTTCGAGGATTTGATGTTGCCATTCTCGATCGTGGCTCATGTCCAGTGCTGTGATTTTGATTAGCTGCAGGGCCGGTTCGAGGTCCGTACTGTAGGCAACTGGAATATTGAGGTCGACGCGGGCCCACTCGCTGGATAAGTTGGCAATCATTTTAATTTCACTATTCGGAATCGTGATCAGCTGCCCTTCGGCGTTGCGAATTTGGGTGATGCGGAGGGTCATATGTTCGACAATGCCGGCAATTTCGTTGATTTTGATCATGTCCCCCACGCCAAATTGATCTTCCAAAATAATCAGAAACCCATTCATCGCATCCTTGATCAGACTCTGTGATGCGAGGGAAATGGCCACACCAACGAGACCAATCCCAGTGAGGAGGGTGAATACGTTAACGCCTAAAATGACTAGGGCGACAATGCTCCCTCCGCAAATTAACCCGAGGGCAGTAATGCCTTTAGTGACGAGTGCGATCGTGGTAATGCGTAAATTGAGGCGTTGAGGATCGATCGGGGTAAGTAGCTGCCGCAGTCGATGGTCTGACTGTAGGCGATCAATCAGGCCATAACTGAGGCGAACGGCAAAATAAGTAACAATGCCGATAACAATTAGATGGATCGGAATGAGTGCTTGGTAAAGCAGCCACCGGCTAATTCGTCGAGTGTAGGGGAACTGCTCAAAAATTCCGTAGATCGCCAGGCACCAGGCCGCGATTTGGGTGATTTTCAGAATCTGCTGCTTGGTCTGAATCTGTTGTTTATAGTCGCTTCGAGGGGGTTTGGTACGTGAGTCTTTTAATTGTTTGATCGTTGTTTGGAACTTTTTGCGGAGACGATAGCGTTGATAGGATAGCCCCCAACTAAGAATCGCTGTTGCGGCGAGGATGCCAGCACTAATTTGGCTCGCCTGTATCAAAAACGGCTTTTGGCGTTCCTGTTTGGCACGGTAAATCGCTTCTTTGAGGGTTGTCTGGAGCTGTGTGGCCAACGTGTCAGGATCAATGCTGCGGACTTGGGCATCTAAATTGGTGATGGTTAGCAGGCGCTGGCCATTGATATCGATCGTGGGGAGTCGGTTGCTTGTTTTAATCTCGACTGAGGGCTGTTGACGATCGTCGTTATAGTATTTTTCGGCAATGCGGTCTAAATTGCTTTGCACTTGTTGAACGCGCTCACTGAGATTATCTTGGAGCGCGGCAATTTGAAAGATCCGGCGGCCATCCAGGTGAATCCATTTGATGCGGGTATGCTCGGGTAAATTCCCGCTGTTGAGCAGCGTGGTAATTGATACAGGCAGCTGGAGCTTGTCTAAGGGCACAGCTGAGGGTGATGGCGTTGGCTGTGCAAAAGTAATGGGTGCCAGTCCGATAAGGGTGATGATGGCGATTGCCAAGCAAGCTAGAACTCGAGATTTTTTCCAACACATAAACATGGCTCGCGAGCTGGGGCGATTGTGCTTGAGCGGGCACAGTGGATAAATTTCAACCTCCCCATTTTAGCGATACCAATATCAAGTCTGGGGGCGATCGCCTGAATCAAACCAAACCGGGTCAACCGCTGTTGCCTAAATTTCAGGTGATTGCATTGGCTTGATTTTCAGCGTTAGACAGCAAAAAGCGCTATCAAGCCATGATGGCCCAACAACGCTGTTAAAGACTGCTGGCGATAGTTACCAACCGCTACATGAGACAGCACATACCAGATGACGGATTACTTCTTTTTGGCTTTCTTTGAACTGGCGACCTGCTCCTTGAACATCTTCCCAGCTGAAAAAGCGGGTACGGTTGTCGCTGGAATTTGGATTGCCTGACCAGTGCTTGGATTACGACCTTCACGCGCCTGACGGTTGCGGGCTTCAAAGGTGCCAAAACCGACTAAAGTCACTTTGTCTTGACTCGCCACAGTTTCCATAATGGTCTCAATTGTTGCACTGACGATCGCATCGGCTTCTTTCTTTGTGACGGAAGCCTTAGATGCAATTGCATCAACCAATTCGCCTTTGTTCACGAGCTTTTCCCTTAAGTAAATTGACTTGTTTGCCGTGATTATAGACGAGTTTTTTTTAAGCGCACACGAAATCCGACAAACTTCGCAGAATATCCGGCAAATCCCGCCAATGCGGCACCTGCAGATATTAGTAAGCGTTAACGAAGATGTTTCAAATGATGCGCTTAACTGATGAAACTGGTGGTTTGAATCTATCCCTTCAAATGGTTCAGAATCACATTAAATACATCGATCGCCGTGATCTTCTCATGGTTGAGATGCCCAGCCTGAGCGGTGATCAGCAATGGACGATCCTGTTCTGAGGCAGGAATATGGCCATGTGCCCCTTTGACTAAGTGGGCATCCAAGGGGGTCAAATCCATCAATGCGCGCCCCCCGAGCTTGCGTTTAAGTAGCGTTTGGGCAATTTTCAGTTTGGGTAACCGAATGTCAGGATTGATAAACAATTCAACCGGGTCATATCCGGGTTTGCGATGAATATCAACGGTGCGAGCGAAATCCGGGGCAACTTGATCATCCAACCAATAATAGTAGGTAAACCAGGCTTCTGGCGCAGCGACCGCGACTAGTTCTCCTGATCGGGGATGATCAAGATGATATTTCTGCTTACCGGCCTGATCGAGCACTTCCGCTACGCCTGGGGTTTGTTCCAGCAGGATTTTGACCCGATCGATGAGCGTTAAATCATTAATGTATATATGTGCTAACTGATGATCGGCGACGGCAAATGCTTGGCTGGCTCCAGCATCCAGTAGCTCGAGGCCAAGTTCTTCGCGTACTTGCAGGAGTCCGGCTTCGCGCAAAACGCGATTCAAATGAACGGGCTGATTGACTGGGGTGATGCCGTATTCGGATAGCAGAATCACCTGTGCCCCACGCTGTTCGTAGAATGCGATTAAGTCACCCACGACCGCATCGATTTCCTGCAGGTCTTGAGCGATCGTATCGGGGTTCGGCCCGACTTTCTGGGCGCAGTAATCAAGGTGTGGCAAGTAGACTAATGTCAACGTCGGACTATGACGTTGCTCGATCCACTTAGCGGATTCGGCAATCCACTGGCTCGACTCAATTGTGGTGGCCGGTCCCCAGAACTTAAACAGGGGGAATTGCCCCAAATCTTGCTGCAATTGTGATCGTAGGTCCGCTGGTTGAGTGTAAATATCGGGTAGTTTCCGACCATCGGCGG
Source organism: uncultured cyanobacterium (assembly GCA_963704065.1). Classification (GTDB taxonomy): domain Bacteria; phylum Cyanobacteriota; class Cyanobacteriia; order Leptolyngbyales; family Leptolyngbyaceae; genus Romeriopsis. Next base: position 6,284 of record CAVPGX010000048.1, read on the forward strand.
GGTACATTGGCCGCGGCGTGACTGTGTAATCAGCCGTCGAGTACATGTTGTACCACCAAAAGAGATTGGCACAGGTGAAGGTCGGATCAACTTTTCGGGCAATGTCCCAAATTTTCTCCGACTGCATCAGTTGGTTGGATTGACGCCAGAACTTCACTTCGCAGTCATCGCGAAAGTACCAGCCATTGGCGACAATGCCGTGTTCGCTGGCGTGCTTGCCGGTGAGATAGGCGGCCTGCGCCGTGCAGGTAACAGCGGGCAATGTGGGTTCGATCGAAGCGACTTTACCCCGCTGCGCCCAAGCCGTAATATGCGGCGTATGTGGACCAAGGAACGCCGGGGTGAATCCGACAACATTCAGGACGACTGTTTTTTGCAGCATTGTTCAGAGATTAAGCATTGAGAAACATTGGATCAAGCGCTGAAGATTATGCAGCACCGAAGCGCGCAATTGATCAGCCTAGTAGTTGAGTACAGGGACCGGCAAATCGTTGACTGTTGTCTTGGCCAAGCTCAGTTCGAGTTCACCGATCACCCATTCATACTCACGTTGGATCGATGTCGCGAGGTCGAACTTCATCGCGCTGGGGAGCACTTCCCAGGTATAAGTTTCAATTTCTAGATGCTGACAAATGGGATGTTGCTGGAGATAAGTTAATACAGCCTGAATATCCGCTCGGGTAGAACTCATGGCTGGATAGTCGCAGATGAAGAGCGGCACATGAAAATGTGTTCGCCATTCTTGGGCTGATGTCCCAAGTAGACTGGGCAAGGCAGTTTCGAGGTCGCGAAATCGCTCTAGCGTGCCATCGGGGTGGCGCGCGATTACTTGATGCAGATAGGTTGATTCGGCAAAGGGCTGTAGCTGCGCCAAGAGTTGTTGCCGATCGACCATAGCCGCTGGGATTTCGACCTGTAAGGCCGAACTTAATTGCACTTTACTGATGCCAATTCTATGGGCTGTCAGGTGCTCAATTGCGGCGATCGGGTCTTCGAATTCCACGGCGAAGTGGCAGGTGTCATAGCAAACTTGAATATGTCGCAGGAGTAGTTGGCGAGCGGCATCAGTTCGTGATTCCCTGCAGCTGCTGGAGTTGCTCGGCCCCAATAGTCAACAGATAGCGCTCGAACCACGCAACCACTTCTTCGCTGTTTTCGATCAGGCCATCGGGTTCTGGTTCAAGCCCCAAATGAATTTTTTTGCCGGTCTTGGCATACAGTTCCGACAGGTCATGGGCGATCGTGGCGAGCTGTTGCGCGGCGCAAATGTTGGTGCGCTCTAGCTGGACCGGATCTGCCCACCAAGGTTTGTAGGAAATGGGTAGGGTCGAGATACTCCCTTCCATGTCTGCGGGTAGTAGCTCGGCCAGGATTTGGATCAAGCGCTGGGTATAGATCAGCCGATCGCCGGTAAACCAATCGGGCGAATAAACCTGATCCTTGACGACCTGGCGGTGAAAGCTGCCATAGGGAAAACCGTTGATGGTGAAGACATACAGATCTTGCGCGGCGAGCCACTGCTTGAACTGTGCCAGGTTGTCGTCCTGTAAGAGTTCTCGACTCGCGCAGTCAGCTAGACGTAAACCAATGCCGAAAGGTTGATTCGGGGAAAGCTGCTGCTTCAAATGGGGCAGGTAAGTCTGCAAATTTTGCCACACCGCCGCCCAACTCTCGCCGGGATGAATATTGGTGCAATAGGTTAAGTGAAACGGGGAATGGGCCACTTTCATGCCGTAACCTCCTGGGATGTCGGGGCGTTTAGTGTTAAATCTTGTAAAATGGCGATCGCCTGCTGATACAGGGCAATATCCACCTGATGCACCTCAAATCCAGAGCCGATGCTCCGCAACAACATTAGCGTCAGCTCACCACCCAAGTGTTCCCGAAATTCTTGCAGTCCTGAAAATACTGACTGTGGATGATTGGGTGCATCGGCAAAGGCGGTGAGTTCTGGCACGGTCAAGCTGAAATCAAGTGATTGCAATAGCTGGATGATTTGGCGCCAGCTGGGTTCACTTAACTCACCAATTAAGTAGGAATAAGTACTGTCGATCGCCATCCCGATCGCCACTGCTTCACCATGGCGCAAACGATAATTCGTCAAATGTTCCAATCGATGGGCGGACCAATGGCCAAAGTCGAGCGGGCGCGAAGACCCCATTTCAAATGGATCACCGTAGGTGCCAATGTGGGTCAAGTGATGCCGACAGGAGCGATAGACGAGCTGCTGCATGACATCTAGATCGCGATTGTATAAGGCATCGGCGTTAGCACAAATCCATTCGAAGAATTCCGCGTCTTTGATCAGCGATACTTTAATTGCTTCAGCAATTCCAGCCAGCCAGTCCCGCTGCGGCAACTTCATCAGAAAAGCTGCATCGTTGATCACGGCGTAGGGGGGGCTAAAGGTGCCCAGGAAGTTTTTCTTTCCAAATGCATTAATGCTATTTTTTACCCCCACGCCGGAGTCATCTTGGGCCATGACTGTTGTCGGCACCCGCACCAGACGGATACCGCGATGCGCTGTGGCCGCTGCATAACCGACCATATCGAGTAGGGCACCGCCGCCGATCGCCACGACGTAGGAGTGACGACAAAGGCCCACATCGTGAATTAGTTGCAGCACTGTTTGTACCTGCGCCGGATCGTTTTTAATTGCTTCACCGCCCGGGATAATCAGGGGCTGACTCTTCAGATTAATCGCGTCGCTGTAGTGATCAGCATATGCCTGGATTCGCTGAACTAAATCGGGCATGGGTGTAAGTAGTCCACCATCCACAACGACGATCAAGTTGGCGCGGCTATCAGCATTGGAATTCAGGGCATCCCGCAGCAGGCAATTGTCGCGATCGAATAAATCAAACGTGAAATGGACTTGATAATCAAACGTGACCGTCACTGTCTGCTGTAGCGTCTGTGGCTGAACAACTGACGATGGTTTAGTCGTAGGGATTGAGGCAAGTTGCATCATGGGTTAGAAAAATTAGTGAATGAAAGAATAATTCATTTGTGTGGGTGCGTAATTAGTTGCGCGATCACGTTTAAGTCACCGCAAAACGTCCAGCCAGCCAGCGAGAGAGGGGGAGTAGGGCGAGGACAGCCAGACCGTAGAGCCAACCACTAAAGCCCGCGACCGTAGCCGCATCTAAGGCGATGAGGCCGATGACACCGGTGCGTACCGCTTGGCGAACCAGGTCGGCATTGGGGGTGTGGACGGCTTTGATAAAGGCTGGTAGTACCAATGCGAGCCAAACGGCACCCAGGGGTAAGAGGTTGAGCAGGGTGTAATCTGGCATGTAAGTGAGTGCGACGAGACCCCCTGCAACACTGAGCAGTAGACTCAGCGAAATCATGCTTGATTGGCGATTGCCGCCCTCAATCTCACCTTGACTCATCAGCGTAATTGCCGCGATGTAAACGATCGGCACTAAGGCAATCACGCCGTGGTGTCGCATGGCATCCGGCATCAGACTCATCCCGAGTAGCCAGTTGCCCCCCCGGCAAATGCCCATATTCAGTGGCCCCAAAACGTTATGGTGCTTGCCGATCGCGTCGTAAGTGATCGCACTCAGAGCGACGAAAAAGGCAATTTCGGCACTCAATAGCGAGACTTGCGCGGCGGCAATGATCCCGCCCATCAGCAGGGCTGTACCGAGAAAAATGCCTTGATTGAGGGAAGCGCGACCACTGGGAATCGGCCGTTCGGGCCGTTCGATCGCATCCAATTCGGCATCAAACACGTCATTGAAGACAATCCCACCACCATAGAGTCCTGTAGTCGCCAGGAGTAGCCACAGGAGAGCCGGAACAGCGGTCAGTGTTGGCAGGAATTGGTTGGAGTGAGTTTGTACGAGACTGGTCGCACCATAGCCCACGAGAATGTCAGCCCAGGCGGTAATAATATTGGCGGGGCGCATCATCTGGAGATAGGGTAGGATGCGAAATGGCTGAACTGCGGTGGTTTGCATGGATTTACTGAATGATTAATGAGTCCTGAGCGGGGGGTGTGGGCAGCTGTGTGCCTTGATCTTCCACAACGGGCGCTTGTCCCCGGAGTACCGAATTGCCATCAAACAACTGTCGCTGGTCGATCGGTGCGGGATTGAGCCAATCATCTTCCTGCATCTCACCGGTTTGGCCGTAGGCAGCGAGGGCATTTTTGTAGCAGACGGCTTCGGCGTCATCGATCTTGATCCCACGCTCAATCATCAGTTGCAGGGTTTTGGGCACCGCCAAAGGATCACTAATGCCCCAGTCAGCCGCACTGTCGACGATGATTTGCTGACTGCCATATTGCTTCACTAGATCGACCATGCGCTCATTCCCCATTTTCGTTTGGGGATAGATCGAAAAGGCACACCAGAAGCCACGATCGAGCACATCTTTGACGGTCTCTTCATTCGAGTGATCGATAATCACGCGGCTGGGATCAATCCCGTGCTCCAGGCAGACTTCCATACTGCGAAGCGTGCCTTCTTTCTTGTTGCGATGGGGGGTATGGACGAGGACGACCTTATCGAACTCTTTCGCCATCTCCAGCTGAATGCGGAAATACTTGTCCTCGGTTTCGGTCATGGAGTCATAGCCAATTTCGCCGATCGCGACGACACCCTCTTTGCACAGGTAGAGTGGCAGTAGATCAATCACCTCATCGGCAACGGCGGGATTATTCGCTTCCTTCGGGTTCAGTGAAATGGTGCAATAGTGACGAATCCCAAATTGCGCTGCCCGAAAACGTTCCCAACCAACCAACATATTAAAGTAGTCGCGGAAACTACTGGCACTGGTACGTGGCTGTCCTAGCCAAAAAGAGGGCTCAATAATCGCCACAATTCCGTACTGCTGCATCACTAGGTAGTCGTAGGTGGTGCGCGCCGTCATGTGAATATGCGGATCGATACACATGGGCAGTTTCGGCAAGTTCATATTGTCAGTCATAGGATTAAAGAATAAATGTGCGGATTTTCAGGTAACAATCGCCGGTAATTGCGAACGCGGTATGACCACCCGGCATTAGTTCAGTCAGCAGCGTGATCGCTACGCGGCGACTGGAATTGCCATAATCGCGGTGCGATGATCGCAAATTCCGGCCCAATCAAACTCGCCAGCTTCTAGTTGCTGACGCAACTTGGGATATGGTGCCAACAAGCCCAATGCCTCAGGTTTGCCTGACTCCCAGCAACATAGCCCGATCGCCCGGCGCTGCACGAGATCATTCATCGCTAGACCCTTTGCCAAATCCGCCAGCATGGATTCGTTGACAAACGGCGCGACCAACCGCCACAGCTCTGGCGTAACCCGGCGATGTGCGGCCCAACGTTCATGGACATAGTCGATCGCCATCCTTGCGAGATCCGAGTTGCGGCGATGATCCAAACCATAGATTGGATGCAATGGACTCTCGACGAACATCGTCTTCAGCACCATTTGATTCCAGGCATCTTGGTCGAAATACTGGGCCGGATAGGGATTCCGCAGCACGATCGCATCGAATACACCCTTCATATGGCTCCGCACCCCTTCATCGGCCCAAAACCGATACTGTTCGGGATGCGGCAGCAGCGGCAGTGTTTGATGCAATGCAATCAGCTCCTGTAAGCCCGATGTGGTAAATAACTGCTCAAACCGATGACATACTTGCGCCTCGTCCTGTTGGGGTAAGCTCAGAAGTAACCACGATCGGGCCGCCTGATCGATACTCCAACTTTGGGGTGTCCAACCAGGGCATAATGTCTGAGCCGCTGCGATTTGTTCTGTGCTGAGGGCTAACTCCGCTTTACCCAGCTTGCGCGTAATTAAGCTAAAGGTTGTAAATACTTGCCGATCCGGTGCACCATTAGCGACTGCCTGCACCTGTGTTGCTAGCCACTGCCATCGATCAGCGGGGAGACGATCCGCCAACCAACCAGATAACATTTGCTGAAGTTTAGAAATATGGTTTAAATCATTCATAATTTACGAGTTTGCACATAGGCCGACAGGCCAAAACTGGCTCTACGTATTACTTGTAAAGTTAAGTAAGACGTTTTCATGGCGGCTTGAATTCTTTAATTCGATCTTACGGGCGGTGACGGATGTCATCATCAAGAAGCCATTGGTATTTTCACCAAGTTGATAAAGTTCTTCTAAACTCTGTTGGCAAAAAAAGCATCCTCAATTAATCGACTCCTTTAAGGAACCGTGCATTTCATCACAACCTCGTCATAAATCTAATAATCTCTGGCAACTTATAGTTTGATCAAAGAGTTACATCCGGATACGCGCTACGCTTATGGTCCGCCCTACCCCTGAACCAACCTTTGACAGTATTCATGCTGCACTCGTGCGGCTGTGGTCAGTGATCAATCTACTCAGTCAGATTCCGGCGCCTCAACATGAGCGTTATCGAGTCAGTATTTTTGGTTCGGCACGGTTGCATCCGCATGACTCGCTCTATCTTGATGTGAAACATCTGGCCACAGTGTTGACCGAAATGGGCTGCGATATCATCACTGGTGGTGGTCCTGGCTTGATGCAGGCGGCGAATGAAGGGAGTGTGATCGGTGATCCGGAAAATAAGCGCCAATCGATCGGGCTGCGCATTGCGTTGGATTTTGAGCAATCCACTAATCCCTTTGTGGAAAAACTCTACACCCATGAAACGTTTTTCTCGCGGCTACATCAGTTTGTCATGATGTCGCAAGCCTTTGTCGTGGTTCCCGGTGGAATTGGCACAACATTAGAAATGATGATGATTTGGCAGCTTTTACAGGCGCGCAAACTCGATAATGTGCCGCTGATTTTAGTCGGTGATATGTGGGGCGATTTGATCAATTGGGCCCGGCGAGAAATGGTTGAGGGGGCACAAACACCACTAGCGAGTATGGAGGATATGAGCATCCCCATCTGTGTCGCCAAAATCGACGACGCGATCGACATACTGCGCCAATCGAAAGACCAGTGGACGCAGCAATGTCATATGGGGGAGGATGCTGTTTCTGCCAGGCCAACTAGCTTAAATCAGTAGTGTGCTTAAATTGGGAGTTTTCCAATATTGCGATTTGCCCCGACCACGACGATCGCGCTGCCTTTTTGAAGTACGGTGCTGGGCGCAGGGTTGATAATAAATTGCCCATCTTGACTATGGGCAATCAGGTTGACGCCATAGCGATTCCGCAGTTGCAGTTCCCGGATGGTCTTGCCATCAAACTGCTCCGGCACAATGACTTCCACAATGCTATGCTCTGGGTCCAGTTCGAACCGCTCGAGTAATCCGGGTTTGGTTAGGGAACGGGCCAAGCTACAACCACCATCATGCTCTGGAAAAACGACATGATCGGCACCAACTTTTTTCAGCAGCTTTGCATGGATTTCCGACGAGGCTTTCGCTACCAAATGCGGCACTCCGCCTTCCTTTAGATTCAGTGTTGTGATAATGCTTTCTTGGATATAGTTACCGATCGCCACAATGACTGTATCTTGCTCAAATAGACCGGCTTCTTGCAACGCACAAGGATTAGTTGAGTCGATCGATCGAGCATGCCCCACAATATGGTCGTTAAGTGCTTGGTCAACCCGCTCTTCGTCCGAGTCAATGCCTAAGACGTCATATCCTTGATTATGCAGTGTTTGACATACGGCGCGACCAAAGCGTCCCAGACCGACTACGGCAAATTGCTTGCTCTGACGGCCAGAACGCAAACCGCTAAAGAAATCTAAAGAAGAGAGATCCACGTACTTTACCTCGCAACAAACATTAAACCGTCATCTTGCAGGATGTGTCATTCACTAACCAACCAACATATCCTCTTCGGGATATGTGACAAAGCTGGGTTTGGGATCGCCCAGGAGTGCGCCCATCAGCATTAATATGCCGACGCGGCCAACATACATCGTACCAATTATGACAAACTGCCCGGCAGGGGAAATATTGGATGAGCCAATCTGTGACAATCCCACTGTGGCAAATGCCGAAACGACTTCGAAGAATACACCAACAAAATTATCCTGGGCCAATTGCGCATCTGTCAGGGTCAACAGAATCGTTGAACAAATTACGGTTATCACCGAGCCCAAGACGACCGCCATGGCTTTTAAAATTAGCGCTGTGGGGATTCGCCGTTGATAGGCGATAATGCGTTCTTTACCCTGTAATACAGCCCGTGTTGTATTGATCAAAATGTAGAATGTCGTTGTTTTGATGCCCCCGCCCGTACTGCCAGGACTCGCACCAATAAACATCAGGATCAACGTCAGAAATAAACCCGTTGTGGTCATCGGCGCAATGTTGATCGTGTTGAAGCCAGCTGTACGTGTGGTCGCTGATTGAAACCATGCCGCAAGCAAGCGATGATGCAACATCCAGCGATTCCAGTGTGGCCGTATTCGAGGCCTCGATCAGCCAGAATCCCAACGTTCCGAGACTGAGTAACAGCAGCGTTGTCTTCATGGCAACTTTGAAATTTAGGGAAAAGGCAAACTGTCCGGTCTGCCGCACCTAGCTGGTGCTTTATCCAGAAAAATATTTCCATGATGGCTTGATAGCCAACACCGCCGAATACAAACAGAAATGAAATAATCAGACTCACTGGCACTGAAACGGTATAACTGCCCAGATTATTTGCAAACAGGCTAAAGCCGGCATTGTTAAACGCACTGATGCTGTGGAAACTGGCTAACCACAAAGCCTCTAGCGGTGTGTAATCACCTTTTTGGACAAATGTCGGGAGATTGGCCAAATCAGTTGGTAGATTACTGCGGATCCAGGAAAACAAAAAACAACAGGATTGTCCCCGTCAGCTCAAAGATCAGTGTCGTGGCGATAATCGATCGAATGAGCCCCAGAGAGTCCCGATAACCCCGACGTATCTAAAGATTGTTGAATTGCTACTTTGTGGCGGAGGTTCAGGCGACGACGCAATAGCAGCAAAATCATTGTGGTGGCCGTCATATAGCCGAGTCCGCCGATTTGTACCAGGCAGATGAGGATGAGTTGGCCGAACACCGTAAAATATTTTCCCACATCCACTAACGACAAGCCCGTCACACAAACTGCTGATGTACTTGTGTACAAGGCAATTCTGAAGGCTGTCAGCCAATTCTCGGAAGCCGCAATCATCTGAGCTGTCGCCCCATCACTACTGGCAGCCGGCAATTGTCAAAGGGGTGAGAAATAGTATCGTACCGAAGGCAATGACAGCCAGAAAACCGAGGCAAATTGTCCGAGGAACGGTCATAAACTTAAATTGATTTGCATGCGCGACTATCCAGGAGTGGATTCACGTCCTCTTGAGCCTACCCGAAAAGCCTGGGCATAGCGCATATTTCTGAAAAATCCAGAATCGCGCAAATTCCCTGAAACCTGTGACTTTCAACCATTGATTTGGCGTATGTGTAACGGAAATCTGTAGTTTTCTGGGTGTAGGCCATCAGTGCCCATTGACTAGGGTGGTATGATTCGTTTGTGGAACATCAATCAGAAGGCGTATCCCATGGCAAAAATGCCAATTTCTCCTGTGGTACTAATTATTCTTGATGGCTGGGGCCACCGGGAAGAGACCGACGGAAATGCGGTTGCCACAGCCAATCTCCCCATTATGAATAGCCTGATGCAAGTGTATCCCCACACTCTGATTCGAACGTCAGGTCGCGCCGTGGGTTTGCCAGAAGGTCAAATGGGAAATTCTGAGGTAGGGCATCTCAACTTGGGTGCTGGGCGTGTTGTTCCCCAGGAACTTGTACGTATTTCTGATGCAGTTGAAGATCATTCTTTGTTTAGTAACGAGGCACTCGTCGACGTTTGTAAAGTGATTAATGCGCGGGGTTCCAAGCTGCACTTAGTTGGTTTGTGTTCAGATGGGGGTGTACATTCCCACATCGATCATTTAATTGGACTGATTGATCTGGCGAAGTTGCAAGGCGTTGAAGTCTGTCTACACTTAATCACGGATGGCCGCGATACGTCGCCGCAGCATGGTGTGACTTACGTCGAGCGTGTCCAAGAACATCTCAACCGGGTTGGTATGGGCCGCATTGTCACGGTTAGTGGTCGTTACTATGCGATGGATCGAGATCGCCGCTGGGAGCGTGTTAAGGCAGCTTACGATGTGATGACTCAGGATCAGATTACATCGGATAAATCAGCCGTTGAGGTCTTGCAGGCTACCTATGCAGCGGGTAAGGGGGATGAATTTGTTGAGCCGGTGCGGATTGCTCCCGGCCGTGTCGAAGCCGGTGATGGGGTGATTTTCTTCAACTTCCGCCCCGATCGTGCGCGGCAGTTGACCCAGGCATTTGTTGATCCAAATTTTGATGGGTTTGAGCGTGAATTAATTCAACCGCTGGATTTTGTCACGTTTACCCAATACGATCCGTCTTTACCGGTGAAGGTTGCATTTGCACCGCAGAAATTGACGAATATTCTGGGTGAAGTGATTGCGCAGCAAGGTCTTAAACAGTTTCGAACGGCTGAGACGGAGAAGTATGCCCACGTGACTTATTTCTTCAATGGCGGTTTGGAAGAAGCATTTCCCGGTGAGGACCGTGAACTTGTCAATAGCCCCATGGTCGCAACCTACGATCAAAGTCCAGCGATGTCGGCGGCGGCGGTTACGGATGTCGCAGTTAGAGCGATCCAAAAGCGCGATTATTCCCTGATTGTGATTAACTATGCGAACCCGGATATGGTTGGCCATACCGGGAATATGAAGGCCACTGTGGCCGCCCTAGAAGCAGTTGATCAGTCTTTGGGACGTTTGCTTGAGGCAATTTCTCAGGCTGGCGGTACGGCGCTGATTACCGCCGATCATGGCAATGCTGAGCAGATGTGGGATGAAAGTGGTAAGCCTTGGACTGCCCATACGACTAATGAAGTACCGTTTATCCTAGTGGAAGGGGAGGGTGCGAAGATTTCCGGGCATGGGACGGAGGTGCAATTCCGGGAAGATGGCTGTTTGGCCGATATTGCTCCGACCATTTTAGAAATTTTGAGGATTCAACAACCAGCAGAAATGACTGGTCAATCGCTAATTACCAAGGCCGGCTATGACATGCGGGCCAATCGTACACCAGTCCGAATTAGTCGATAGGTTTAGTGTGCGGGGGCGATGGAGGATTCGCGTTGATGGGTGACTCAATAATTTGCTTTCCTGGGCGATCGTGCTTGCAGTAAACTACTGTTGAGGCACAGATTAGTTCTGTGGTTGAATTTTGGTGTGGTATTGCTCATGTGTGCTGCCATTTGCACATTTGATATTTGTCATATTTGATAATTCGCCCAATTCTTGCGTTTTTTGATTGAGGATCGGTTAAGTAATGAGTTCACTTTTTCTAGTTAAAGCGCTTTGGACATTTTCTTGTGTGTCATTGATCGTCTTAGTGTTGTTGCACAGTCCCAAGGGCGATGGATTGGGTGGACTTGGTGGCCAAACGCAGCTATTTACTAGCAGTAAAAGTGCGGAGAAGACGCTAAACCAGACAACTTGGGTATTGGTGACCATGTTCATCGCACTGACGACCGCTCTGAGTGCGGGTTGGATCAAATAAGTCAGTAGCCTGATGCGATGCCGACAGTTCCCGATCGGAAAATCCGCTGTTTCTTGCGGCAACTATGTCGGCGCAGCACGATTTTGTTTTGCTTCGGGTTGCTATTGGTACTGGGATTGCAGCGTTCTGGAACTGCCCAGGCGTTACCGGCGCTGCGGACATATTCATTACCTGCGTCTTTAGTGAGGATTACACCGGTAGCGCCTCATGACGACTATGCGGATCAATTGGATCCGACGCCAGTCGGCAGTTTATTATGGTCGAATTTCCCGATAACGGTGGCGATTGACTTGGCCGATTCTCGTGCACCACGGCAGGCGGTGTGGTTGCAATCGGTGCGACAAGCGATTTCTGACTGGAATCAGTATTTACCTTTGGTGGAGACACCAGACAATCCGGTAGCCGATATTACATTTCGCCGGGCCTCAGTGCCAATTCGCCGCGATCCGGACGGTAAGTTGCAGCGAATTCGGTTGGCAGAAACTCGATTTTCGTTTTTTGTAGATAAGATGCGACGGTTACGGCATCGGATGCAAATTTACTTGAGTCCGAATCAGGCGGATGCATCACTATTGGCCGGTGCCAGGCACGAACTCGGCCATGCACTGGGGATTTGGGGCCACGAGCGATCGGGCGACTGACGTTATGTACTTTGCGCAGGTGCGTCAACCGCTAGGCATATCTGACCGGGATATCCAGACACTGAGGCGACTGTATAGCATGCCAACCCGGCTCGGGGGGCAAGTAGTTGAGTCTAAAAATTAGACTAAGCCGGTGCTGCTAGTCTGACGTAGCCAATGGATGGAGTGCCGTTAGCGTCTCACTTCGATCACTGTTCCCAGGCCAACCTGCTTGTACATTGTCTGAATATCCCGATTGCGCATGCGTAAACAGCCATGGGAAACAGCTGTTCCCACCAGCGATTCCTGTGGTGTTCCATGAAATCCAAGTGCCATGTGCTCACCCTCATAAAAGCCAATCCAACGATCGCCTAATGGATTATTGGGCCCGGCTGGGACAACTTGATTGGTAATCGGGTGACGCCATTGGGGGTGAAGCCGCATTTGATGGATCTTAAAGCGACCATTGGGCGTTTCCCACCCAGATTTCCCAACGGCGACTGGATAGCGGGAAATTTCTTGACCGTGACGATAGACGCGGACATGCCGATCGCCGAGGTGAACCACCAATTTCGTGTCGCGTGCGCGTGGTGAACTGTCGGTTGGCTGCGTTGAACTGGGTTTGGCTGGATGTGCCTGCCCCGACAATTGCATCATCTGACGCCAGTGATGCACCGGTCCCACGAACAACAAAAGTAATCCTGCCAACATACTCAAAAGCATGAGGTGCTTTGCTAATGGGGATGTTTGGACCGTAATCGCCATAGGGACAAAAGATGGTGCAATATGCGCAGGATCAGCCTTCTAAGTTTAGCCTGCTTGTAAGTTTAGCCTGCTTGCCAGACAAGATGTGCGAGCAAAAATCTCACTGCATCGGCATAACGGCTAACGCATATGAGAATGAGGGGCCGCACCAAGTGTTAATTGCTGCAATGAAACGCTATTCTTAGTTAAGCAAAAGCACGTCATACCGCCGCAACTGTTCCACAGATTGGTTGTCGGGGCTGGGGAACTTTAGGCAATCGCTGGGCGTCAAGAATTGAAACGCTTCCAGCATATGAGATTTTGCCCATGAGTTACTCTCTTTCTGCCCTGTGGCCAACGGTTGCAAAACCCCTTCCAGCAGCAACTGTGCAAGTGACCCAGCTCTCTAACTCTGACCTTATCCTGCGCTGCCAGACGGGTACTAATCCGGCGCGCGAACCGTTTACCGAGCTGATGAAGCGTTACCAATCGCACATTGAGCGCGTCCTTTATCATCTCGCTCCCGATTGGCAAGATCGAGCTGATTTGACTCAAGAAGTCTGGATTCGCGTCTACCGTAATATTAGACGGCTACAGGAGCCGGAGAAGTTTCGGGCATGGTTGAGCCGCATCACGACCAACTTGTTCTACGACGAATTGCGCAAGCGCAAGCGCCATGCGCCACCCTTATCGCTTGATGCGAAACTCTCCTTTGACGATGGTGAAGTCAGTTGGGAGTTGCCGACGGATACGCCTGGGCCGGATGAAGAGATGGCCACGCAGGAATTCTATGACCAGCTTCAAGCCGCAATCGCCGCTCTACCTGAAGTTTTTCGTAGCACGATCGTGTTGCGTGAGATCGAAGGCTTGTCTTATGAGGAAATTGCTGAAATTACTGGCGTGAACCTTGGCACCGTGAAATCGCGCATCGCTCGGGCGCGTAGCCGTCTGCAATCGGAACTTCAGCAATATCTGAATGGTGGCTCAAGCTAATGGGGAGTGAGTGATCGAAGAAAACCCTAGTGATTGAGCTTGATCTGAGTGTTTGGGTATCTTATTGTGTAAGGAAGTGTGTCAGAATGATGAACGCTCCATTTGATTTTTCGGATTCAGTTATGAACCCAATCAAAGACCAAAGTTTGCCTCAGGGGCCTGCGGATCGGCCAAGTAGCTGTGAACGCTTTGAGTTACTGAGTGCCTATATGGATGGTGAAGTTACTGCGGAAGAACGCCGTTTAGTTGAGTCATGGTTAGCTAACGAACCTAAAGTCAAGCAAATGTATCAGCGCCTTTTGGGGCTGAAGCATGGTTTCAGTGCAATGCCAGTGCCTGATTCTGAGCCTGTAGAATCAACGATCGATAAAGTATTTGAAAAAGTTGAACGGCGATCGCGCTTTCGTGTAATTGTCGGTGGTGGTGTAGCTGCTGCCGCCGCGGTTGTTGCGACTGTGATCGGACTTAATTCGATTGGTCAAGCGCCGGCACCGCAAATGGCAGAGCGTTCGATTGAGCAAACGATCACGCCATCCGCAACGGTCGGTGCGACTGAGGGCCTGCTAATTTCGCTCGATACGCCAGTTTTCCCGATCACGAAGACGGCGGCTGGCGGGGCCAAAACAGCGACTACTGAGCCGATTGATCGATAGTAATTGCTTGACTTAGCGGGCTAAGTCGAGCAATTAGCAATATCGCCGCTATGCACTAACTAATACTTCGGCGTGCGCTGGGAAACCGGCGGCCTTGAGTGCTGTCACTGTGGCTTGATCGTCTTTTACCCGAAACTGATTGCCAAAGCGCACAACCTGTTTGTGTTGACCATTCTGGATGATCGCGACTACAGGTATTTTGCCATTGCGATCGTCGCCTTTCTGAGTTTTTAGGATATTGCGTAAGCGATGCTGCTGGGTGACATCCGCTGCAATGTTGGGATCCAGCTCGACCATCACCATTCGCACCTGCTCAATTGGTTCGGCATCGTCGAGGATGAACTGGAACTGATCCTCATCCCGCTTGTCGATTTTGCCCCAAACCATTAATCGTGCATCCTCCCGGATCATTTCACCAAACCGGGCGTAGGGTTTCGGAAAAATTACGGCTTCGGTATGACCGGTGAGATCTTCCATCTGGACGATCGCCATGGCATCCCCTTTCTTTGTGGTGACATTTTTCACCGAGGCCAACATAACAATCGCACTAACGCTGCGATCGGCATATTCCTTAATATCGCTCAGATTGATCGGCGCTAAAATCCGGGCTGGCTTGGTAATCGGCTTTAGCGGGTGGTCAGAGATATAGAAACCGAGCAACTCCTTTTCTAACCGTAGTCGCTCTTGGGGCGGGTAATCATCAATGGTTGGGGCTTTGGGTGCGGTTTCTAAGCCCCCCTGCGGAGCACCGCGATCGCTTCCACCCAGTAAATCGAATAGGTTGCCTTGACCGCTGGCCCGGTCACGGGCGCGCGATTGCGCCCAATCAACCACCAGCTCCAGATCCTTGATCGTCTGCTGACGATTGGACTGAATGCTATCTAGCGCTCCACAGTGGACGAGCGCCTCCAAAGCGCGCTTATTCAGAACGCGCGTATCAACCCGATCGCAGAGGTCAGGCAATGACTTGAATGGTCCATCTGCCCCCCGTGTTTTGATAATGGCTTCGATCGGTCCCACTCCAACGTTGCGCACCGCCGTGAGGCCAAAGAGAATACTCTTACCGATCGGCGTGAAGTCCAAACCCGACTTATTCACATCTGGCGGGAGCACTTCAATTCCCATCGACTGACAGGCCGCCATATACTGCTGTACTTTCTCCTGATTCCCACTGTTCGCACTAATCAACGCCGCCATGTATTCAACGGGATAGTGCGCCTTCAGATAAGCTGTCTGGTAGGTGACATAGCCATAGGCAGTGGAGTGCGACTTATTAAAGCAATATTCGGCGAACATCACCATCTGATCGAATAGATCGGATGCCACCTGCTTGGGAATGCCATTATTTTCAGCACCTTGAACAAAAATGCTGTGGTGCTTTTCCATCTCGGCCTTCTTTTTCTTACCCATGGCCCGACGCAGCAAGTCGGCTTCACCCAGACTATAGCCCCCCATATCTTGGGCAATTTTCATGATCTGCTCTTGGTAGACCATGATGCCGTAGGTTTCATTCAGAATTGGTTTGAGGATGTCATGTTCATACTCAATCCGCTCCCGACCATGCTTACGGTTAATAAACTTGGGAATTAGTCCGGCATCCAATGGACCAGGTCGATATAGTGCCAAAACTGACGAAATATCTTCAATCCCCGACGGCTTTAAATCACGGACGATCTGCCGCATCCCCGACGATTCCAACTGAAAGATCCCCTCCAATTCACCCCTTGCCAACAATTTATAGGTTTCGGGATCCTCCATATCGAGGCGATCGATATCAATTGCTTCACCCCTTGCCGCCTGCACCATCTCCAAGGTCTTCTGAATCATCGTCAGGTTTTTCAGCCCCAGGAAGTCCATTTTTAATAGACCGATCGACTCAATGTCTTCCATGTAGTACTGGGTAAACACGGCACCGTCATCATTTTTCTGCAACGGCACAATTTCATCCAATGGTTCAGCCGAGATCACTACCCCAGCCGCATGAATGCCGACGGATTTGTTTGTGCCCTCAATCCGCATCGCGGTTTCAATCCAGTCTTTATAGGTGATGTCACACCCTGGCACTCTTTCCCCACTGTCATATTTTTGTTTGAATTCTTTACTGGGCGTTGCCTCGGAAATCATCACTTTGAGCTTCGTCGGCTTGCCTCGGACGATCGGAACCATCTTCGTCATTTTGTCCGATTCACCATAGGGCACATCGAGCACTCGTGCCACATCCTTCAGCACCGCTTTTGAGGCCATGCGGTTGTAAGTGATAATCTGTGCGACCCGCTCTTTGCCGTACTTTTCCGTGACGTAGTCAATCACTTCACTGCGACGATCGATACAGAAGTCTGTATCAATATCCGGCATCGACTTCCGTTCTGGATTCAAGAATCGCTCGAACAGCAAACCGTGATGAACCGGATCAATGTTGGTAATACCCAGGGCATACGCAACTAAAGAACCCGCGGCCGAACCACGTCCAGGTCCGACGGGGATACCATTGTCGCGCGCGTATTTAATATAGTCCCATACCACTAAGAAGTAAGCACCAAAGCCCATCTTGTGCATCAGCTCAATTTCGTACTCTAACCGTTCGCGGTATGCGGGTTGAACTTCCTCGTAATGGTTGATTTGGAAGCGATCGAGTAAACCTTGGCGTGTCTGTTCTCGAAAATAGCTGTAAATCGTATGTCCTTCGGGCACTGGATAGTCTGGAATGCGCGGTTCACCGAGAACGTGATATTCGCCAATTTTGTCCGCCACTTCCAGCGTATTCGCGATCGCCTCATCGACGATTTCCTGGGGCAAGTGATCCTGGAACAAGACCCGCATTTCCGCCGCCGATTTGAGATATTCCGTCCCCGTATAACGCAGTCGCTTTTCTTCGGTAATTAACTTGCCGGTTTGAATACAGAGCAGCGCGTCATGGGCTTCTACGTCATTACACGCGACAAAGTGCGAATCATTCGTAGCCACAATTTTGATATCTAATTCCCGCGCAATGCGCACGATCTCAGGGTTCACCACCCGTTCTTCCTTCAGGCCGTGATCTTGAATTTCTAAGTAGTAGTCATCGCCAAATAAATCCTTATACCAGCGAGCAATCTTCCGCGCGGCTTCCGGCTTCCCTTGCAAAATCGCCTGTGGCACTTCGCCGCCCAGGCAAGCACTGGTCACAATCAGCCCCTCGTGGTATTGCTCTAGAACCGCTTTATTAATACAAGGCCGCGAGAAAATGCCCCGTCCCTGCACCCCCTCCAGGTTAGAGACGGTGGTCATTTTGACCAAGTTCTTATAGCCAATGTCATTTTTTGCGAGCACGATCTGGTGATAGCGAGGACGGCGCTCTTGCTTGGTAATGTCGCCGTTAATCACGTACATTTCGTTGCCAATGATTGGCTTAATCCCGGTGCCTTTGCAAACCTTCAGCAGCTCGACCGCACCATACATCACCCCATGATCCGTCAGGGCGATCGCCGGCATTTCTAACTCCGTCGCCCGCTGAATCAGATTTGGCAACTGACTCGCGCCATCGAGCAAACTGTAATCGCTGTGGATATGCAGGCCGACAAAAGACATAACGATCGCCTATGGATTGAGGGTGGGCATTAGGATAGCTGATTATATGCGCCATATCTAGTGGACAACAACAAAGTTATTGCCATCGGTAGCGACTCCCCACAGTTACACCCAGCTTGACCAAGTATCATCACAGAATAGCATTTTTGTACTACTTGACTGCATTAAAATCATTCGATCACCACAGCAGAAATTTCGTTTAGGCTAGATCCAATCGCGACAAGCTCATCAATGCGGCTGGAATGACCACTCATATTTTTGTCTACGGTACCCTGAAGCCAGGCAATGCCGCTTACCTAAACTTCTGTCAGCAGTGGCAACCACAATGCCAAGCCGCGATCGTGTATGGGATGCTCTACCACCTACCGATCGGCTATCCTGCCTTAGTTTTAGGTAATACTGAAGTTGTTGGTAGCACTAAGCAAGTCGTACATGGCTACGTATTGACGTTTAATCGCAGCGACATTCTCATGGTGCTAGATCAGTATGAGCAACATGATCCCGATGTAATAGCGCAGTACTATCCTGGCGTCGCCCTGAGCGAAGTATCTTACCAACGCACGATGGTAAATGCCTTGAGCCCTGACCATGAAGCAATCGTCAAGGCACATGCGTACACGATGACCCAGCTTCAAACCCAGATTCTACAGGGGCAACACATTCCTGGTGGGAATTGGGATCATTTGTAGAGCGTCATCAGCTCCGGTGCAAAGTTTAATTCCCAGCCTTATTAATTCCCAGCATGATGGCTCAATTTTACTTCGCTTGGGCTTCCTCGTAAGCCGCATAGACGCCTTGGACGTTGTACCAATTAAGAAAGATCCGCGCCGCTTCCAGTGCCAGCTGTGGTTGATTGCGATCGATCAGCCATTGCAACAGCGGTGCCATTGTCTTTTCGTTTAAACGACCGCCTAAAGATAACAAGCCCCACAATACTTTGTGCAGCCACGTCATCTGGATCATCATCCGGACTTCCCAAGTCGGATGTTTCTCATAGAACAAAACACCCATACGACCGCGCTGAATTTCTTGGTCAATTAGTTTGGGGATCTGATCCAAGCTAAAAGCCGGATGCCAATGGTACCCGACGGCTGCCGGTGCCTTGATCAGTTTTAGACCGAGGTTTTTCAGTCGCACACCGAGTTCCAAATCTTCCCAGCCGTATAGCTGAAACCCCGTATCAAATAACCCGGCTTCCAATAGCCAGTGCTTGGCGATCGCGACATTGCCAGTGGCAAAAAATGCCGCCGAAAAATCAGTTACCTTATATGGCTCAGCGGTCGGTTCGTCAAAGTTTGCCGTATTGACGACGCGTCCATAGGTGAAAAAGCGATCGTGGCCTAAAGTCTGTTGGTGCTCCCACAATAATGCTGCATGGGCTTGCAAAAAAGCATCAGTGACAACTAAATCACTGTCAATGAAGATGATCGTATCGCCTGTCGCCGCCTCGACGCCCAAGTTACGCGCCGCCGATGGTCCCTTGTGCGCTTGTTCCAACAGCCTTACATGGGGAAATTCCGCCGCATTCTGCTGTAGCCACGCGATCGTGCCATCGGTAGAACCGTCATCAACCACAACGACTTCATAGCCAGCAATTATCTGGCTATCGTACTGCTGATCCTCCAATGCCCGCAGACATTTCGTCAAAATCGGCAGGCGATTATAGGTCGGAATAACCACACTCAAAAACACACAGCACTCCAACAAGCGTAAGGAAGAAACAATTGGTCCGCACTAGAAAGCCGTTACGCATAACATCGATGCCGACGCAATCGGCTGTTAGGGAATCGTTAAGCTAATCAACCCGGTTTCCGGCAACAGTTGGCGAAAACGCCCGCCATCGGACATTACTAGGATAAGCTGCAATGTCGCATCTGGCTCCATCTCCAGATCCGCCCATGGCAGACTCAGTTCTAGACACTGATCAAGGGCCATTTGTGCCTTGGTTGCGCGGGATTCCCAGCGGAAATGGTCGATCGCTTCTTGGAGCCAGATTGTCCGCGTCAGCAGATTTACGCCAAGATGATGATGGTAGTGGTAATCCAACGGTGACTGCGGCGGTAGCTCAACCAAGGGGATAGAACTATTGTGCATGGTCTGATTCGCATAGTACCAGAGCACATTTAGTTCCGGTGAGATGTCTTGACCGATTTTGACCCCGGATTTGAAATCGAGCCGCAAGTAGAGATTGTGGTGGTTCACGCCGTACCAAAGCCGTTGGACCGCACTACTCTGGTGCATTGTACCCCGCGCCCCACCGAGATCGAGCCGTCCAGCTTTATCCCAATCCTGTTCATCGCCCTGCCCGTCTAGGACAGGATGAATGAATCCTTCCGGGATATGGCTACCGCGAACCGTATGCACCTCAACCGGTTGGCGAACGTTGTTAGGGATGGGTTCATTCAAACTTTGGTAAAGGGCCATCAGGTGCTCACGAAAGAGCTGGTCAAACATGGCATCTTGATTCGAGGAATGGCCTTCACCAAACCACCAAAACCAATCCGAACCCTCTGCCGCATAGAGAGCTTCCCAGGCTTCAGGATTCGTCTCTTCCGTAGCTTCTGGATGATTCGCCAACGTCTGGCGTGCCGCTGTGAGTAAGTCCCAAGCCCGATTTTTCGCCGGATCACCGATCCAGGTGGTGAAACTGCCATCCACCCAAGAGCCACTATGTAGTTTGGCCGCGGGCAGGGTTTCCCGTGGCGGAAATTGGTCAAGATATTCGGCAACGGTCACCAGTTGAATGTCCTCAGTTTCACTCAACATGCTGTAGAGCGAGTCCAAGAAAGGTTGACCATCCCGTTCGTAAAATTCCCAACAGTTTTCCCCGTCCAGAGCGATCGTCACTAGCCAAGGCTGCTCCAGGCTAGTGGCACCCGATACTTGTTGTGATTGGAGGTGCGCGGAAATGGTGTGGAGTTGCTTAACTAAATCCTGTGCCGCCGCCGTTGCCGACATACCACTGTAGGTAAAGCCAATTAAGTCAGACAGACGGTGATCTCGGAAGACGATCGCCAAATCTCCATGCTCAGTTTCCAGTCGATAGGGTTGGTAAAGCAATTGTGGCTCGGTCACACTGCCATCGCCATCGCGATGGAAGAAATGCTTTAGTGTCCAGCCCAAGACCGCTTCATCACTACATATCCATTCAAATCCGGCCTTACTGATATGCGGCAAAATTGCGGGACTCACCGATTGCTCCGATGGCCACAGGCCACGGGGCAGGCGATCGAATCGATCGATATACATTTGCTTGGCTTTGCGCAGATGCCGCGGAATATCTTCTGCCCATTCAAACCGTTGCTGCGGCAATTGCATCTGCGGGAACAGCCACTCGCCCCGAATTCGTATCCGCCAACAATGGCAGAATCGGGTGAGTATAAGGTGTGGTCGTAATTTCCAGCTGGCCCGAATCTTGCATCTTGCGGTGCTGTGGAATAATCCGCCGGAGAATTTCCCGCTGTTTCGAATAAATCCGTTGGCGATCAGGTAACGTGAATCCCCGATCTTGCTTCAGCCAAGTTTCAATTTCCGGATCATCCCAGAACAAGGGATCAATCCAAGACAAGTTATGCCAAGCCAGTAAATCCTCAAAATCAGCCCGCCTGCCAATTCTCAAAGCACCAGCGCTGCCCCTTTTCCTGGCGCATTTCGTAGAGCTCGCGGTAACGCGGATGCGGGTCAATTAGCGTGCGATGGTTACCGTCGAAAAAGTGGGCGACAATAAATTCCTTTCTGCTCGTTGGTTAACTGCTCGATCGGGGTCAACGCCGCCGTCAAATAGGGATCAAAGGCAGTGCCCGCAATATAGTCTTCCAACTGCAAAATCAGTGACGGGACTAAATTCACCGTCTGGTGCAATTTGGGATATTTTTCGAGCAGCAAAACCAGATCCAGATAATCCTTTGTCCCATGCAACCGCACCCAAGGCAGGCGATACTGACCAGCACTGGTCGTATTTGAACGGCTCTTATAAAGCGGCTGATGTTGATGCCAGATAAACGCAACATAGAGAGGATGAGGCATAGTCGGTCTGAAGTTATGAGCAAGACATGAGCAATTCGAACGAGGTTGCTGACCAACGTCGGCGATCGTTGAGCTGAGGTACGCTCACGAAACAAGCACCATCATCTTAAAACCAGCAGAACGCTGAGACAATGGTGCTGACAAGTGATACTTAACAGATCACGCCGATGCGCTTTAGATTACCTGCTCAACTTCATTGATTTCCGGAATCTGCTCCCGCAACCGCCGCTCAATGCCCATCCGCAGGGTCATTGTTGAACTCGGGCAGGAACCACAAGCGCCTTGAAGACGCAGCTTCACGGTCGGCCCTTCAATATCGACCAATTCGACGTTGCCACCATCGGCCATCAAATAGGGACGCAATTCGTCGAGTACCGTTTCGACGTTGTCATTCGTTAATGCGAGTGTCATAAGTATTACCTTACCTGGTGAGACTAAATCATTCCGGCGGGACTTTATCCCAAAAGCTGGATATTCGAGAAGATAAAATCCATCGTACCGCCCTCAGTTTTAATTGTGCGGCGGTTAAGGATGTAATAATTCCCTACCTTTTCATAGGTATCTGCAAATTCTTGCTTGCCACCTTTCGGCTCACCTGTTTTGGCATCGTGGTAGATAGCATCATAGGTGTGTGACAGACAACCTTCTCCCGTATCGTGGAAAGAGAATGTGTTGATCGTGACGATACTGCCGTGAATCGTCCGGTGCACCAGCACAATTTCGTTGTTGCGCACTTTATAGTGATCAACTTTGCCATCAATCAGGATTTCTACCGCACCACTATCATCGGTTTTGCCCAAACTAAACTGGTTGTCAGCATGGGTTTTCTCAAACGGCCGCCGCACACGATGCACCGCAATTTCCCAAAGCTGTCCGTTTACTGCCTTGAGTACTTCATCGTCGTCAATCCCCGTCACTTCGCCCTTAAAACCCATGCGTGGATCGGGTGAAACCTTTGCTTGGCCTTGGAATTCGGCACCTTCGCAACGATAAGTGACATCCGCCGTATAGCCTGGAAAATCGTGATCCCATGTATAGCGATTTTCGTAAGCCGCTCGGAACAGCGTTGTCGCATCTGTGCCCACAGCAATATTCATAGACCAAACTCCGTATGTTCTGCCTTTAATAGCATAACCAAGTTCTGCAACAGGCGTGTAGATCGGAAAAGGTCGTAGTTCTACACCACACAATTTACGGCCCTCAGCCGGAGTTAATCACCGGTTCTTGAAATAGTGGCACAGTGAATGTCACAGTCGAACCGAGGCCTTCACCCAGACTATAAAAGTTGATTTCGCCGCCCATTTCCTGCACTAGCCGTTGGGAAATTGCGAGTCCGAGTCCCGTTCCACCGTAGCGGCGTGTTAGCGAGCCATCGATTTGGCTAAAGGATTGAAATAATCGATCCTGCTTTTCGAGGGATACCCCAATACCTGTATCCGCGACTTTGACCATCGCCACGCCCGGAAACTCACGATCGTGCAGCATCACCTTCTTCCGGATGATTTCTGTAGTGATCGTAATGCCCCCTTCATGGGTGAATTTGATCGCATTGCCGGCCAAGTTAATCAGGACCTGTTTGAGGCATTTGAAGTTGCCATAAACGATGACCGGATCCAGCGTGGCGGGCATCGGCACTTCACAAGTGAGATTTTTCTGGTAGGCCGACTGGCCTTGTTGCCGGGCAATATCCTGCAGCAGATCATTAAGATTGACGCCACTGCATTCGATCTGCATTTTGCCCGCCTCAATTTTGGCCAGATTGAGGACATCATTCAGCACCTCTAGCAGGTGCTCTGAGAGTTCGAAGGCTTCTCTCAGAAATTCATCCTGTTCTGCTTGACTGTCAGCCATCCCATCGATTACGAGCTTAAGAAATCCCATGATGCCATTGAGCGGGGTGCGCAGTTCGTGGGAGGTATTGGCGAGAAATTCACTCTTGAGCCGCGAGGCTTCCTCGGCCTGCTGCCGTGCTTCCTCGAGTGCTGCTTGTTTTCGTACCGCTTTGATATTTGCCTTTTGTAGTTCGTTAAACAATGTTGCATGGGCAATGGCGGTGCCCACTTGGTCGGATAGTTCACGCAAAAATGCGACTTCCGTTGCTTGCCATGAGCGCTGGCGATCGCACTGCTCCAAAACGATCAGACCATTGGGCTGACTCTGATAACCGGTGGCAATAATCAAGCGGGTGCTGGGTTTTTGTGTGACAATATCAATGCTTTGATCCACTACGCAAGGGTTGTCAGCGGTGATAAAGGCGTTCGGCGCTTCTAAATCTGTCGTTCGAAATCGCTGTAATGCCTGATACAGTGGCTGATCCTGCGTAATCTCGACGGTGTCACCTAAAGTTGATGGGATGCCTGGTTGACAATGCTCTGCTTTGACTGTGGCGTGACTGCCATCATTGTCGATCGCATAAATGCTACAGCGGCAGACTTGGATGGCTTCGCCTAAACCCTTGGCTGCTTGTTGCCAAATCGTATCAAGGTCAAGCGTTTGGCGAATTTTCCAAGCCAGCTGATTGACATGGCGTGAATCGAGCGGCAGCAACGGGGACGCCGGTAAATTTGTGCCAGTGATGGGTTGGCCACTGACATTAACCCCGACGATCTGCTGTGCCGGTGATTGAATTGGTGCCATGATCAGCGATAACTGTTCAATCGTGTTGCCGCATCGAAACGCACAATCAAATTGCTCGGGCTGACCAGTGTGCAACACCCGCTCGAAATATTGTAGATACGACGGCAGCGATACAGGACAAATGGCCGATTCATGCAGCGACTTGCCAACTAATGAAAATAAATCAATTCCCTGGACGATCGCGGCATCCCAATGAATCGCTAGACAACGCCCGCCGCGATCATGGAATAGCAAAAAATCTACCGAACCTGGATCGGACTTCAAGTCTGCAGTAAGGGCGTTAGACAACATGGATGAACACAACTGTTTCTGGGTGATTGATGGAGCGACAACTCAGATGGCATCTAATGGGGGTAGTATTTGAGCCAAATCCGCAGCGAGTTACATGTGATAAATTGCCGTGAGGGTAACAAATCAGACATTCTGCTGTACGGGGGCATACCGCAGGAATACATAAGAATAGAATCGCGAATTTATGAAGATTTCGCAAACATTTATATTTTACTGAGCCGACGAATGGGTGGGCAATCGTCCAATTACTGAGACACCGTCCCCAACCTTTTTGACCTAGAACCCCGCTGGCTGAATCACGTCAGTCGATTAACGCGTGATGTAGGTTTGCAAGCATGACAATGTTCAGAATTCCGATGAAGCAGCCTGACTCGCTTTAGAATACAGTTAAGAAACTTCAAATCCTATTGCCTGCGCCCCTATGACTGACGTACCCGTACAGCGGATCCGCAATTTCTCGATCATTGCTCACATTGATCACGGCAAGTCTACCTTGGCCGATCGGTTGCTGCAAGAGACTGGCACGGTGAATGTGCGGGAAATGAAGGAACAGTTTCTCGACAGTATGGACATTGAGCGGGAGCGGGGAATTACGATCAAGCTGCAAGCGGCACGGATGAAATACCAAGCCAAAGATGGTGAAGAATATGTCCTCAATTTGATTGATACACCGGGCCATGTGGATTTTTCTTATGAAGTATCCCGATCGCTGGCTGCCTGTGAAGGGGCGCTACTTGTAGTTGATGCTTCTCAAGGGGTAGAAGCGCAGACCCTTGCAAATGTTTACTTGGCGCTTGAGAACGATCTTGAAATTATTCCAGTACTCAACAAAATTGATTTGCCTGGTGCTGAGCCCGATCGGGTCGCGGGTGAGATTGAGGAGGTGATTGGGCTTGATTGTACTGAAGCGATTCAGGCTTCGGCGAAAGCGGGGATCGGCATTGAAGTGATTCTCGAAGCAATTGTGAAGAATGTGCCATCGCCCCAGGATACCGTCAGCCAGGAACTGCGGGCGTTGGTATTTGATAGTTACTACGATGCTTACCGCGGCGTCGTGGTGTATTTCCGGGTGATGGATGGGACCTTGAATCAGGGCGATAAAGTCCGGTTTATGGCTTCGGGAAAAGAATATGTGATTGATGAATTGGGGGTGCTAGAGCCGAACCAGGTAAAGGTTGATTCACTCCATGCCGGAGAAGTCGGCTACCTCGCAGCGTCGATTAAAGCCGTGGCCGATGCCCGCGTTGGCGACACGATTACGCTGGCGGCGAAGCCTGCGTCAAAGCCTTTCCCTGGCTATGTGGAAGCTAAGCCAATGGTCTTTTGTGGCCTTTTCCCTACCGATGCCGATCAGTTTCCGGACTTACGGGAGGCGCTGGATAAATTGCGTTTGAATGATGCGGCTTTGCAGTACGAGCCGGAAACCTCCAGTGCGATGGGCTTTGGTTTTCGCTGTGGCTTCTTGGGGTTGCTGCATATGGAAATCGTGCAAGAGCGTTTGGAACGTGAATATGATCTCGATTTGATTACCACAGCGCCTTCGGTCGTTTATCGGGTGACAACCATTAAGGGTGAAGTGTTGATGGTCGATAATCCGGCCCATCTTCCGGATCCTCAGTATCGTGAAAAGATTGAAGAGCCCTATGTGAAACTGGAGATTATCACCCCGGAGACCTATGTCGGCACGCTAATGGAACTCTGTCAGCAAAGGCGTGGGGTATTTATTGATATGAAATACCTCACCCCAGGACGCACAACGTTAGTTTATGAAATGCCCCTAGCGGAAGTGGTGACGGACTTTTTCGATCAAATGAAATCCCGATCGCGGGGCTACGCCAGTATGGAATACCAATTAATCGGTTACCGGGAAGATAATTTGGTCAAGTTGGAAGTGAAGATTAACGGGGATCCGGTTGATCCGCTGGCGACGATCGTTCACCGGGATAAAGCCTATGGTGTGGGTCGAGCCTTAACTGAAAAGCTCAAGGAACTGATCCCTCGACATCAGTTTAAGATCCCGATTCAAGCCGCGATCGGTTCTAAGGTGATCGCCAGTGAGCATATTCCGGCGTTGCGTAAGGATGTTTTGGCTAAGTGCTACGGCGGTGACATTTCGCGGAAGAAGAAGCTACTGCAGAAGCAAGCCAAAGGGAAAAAGCGGATGAAGTCGATTGGCACGGTCGATGTGCCCCAAGCGGCGTTTATGGCTGTATTGAATCTGAGCTCCCAGTCTTGATCGGCGCTGGCCCAGGGCAATTGGCGATCGTAATGGCATTAGTTCCACGATCGACAAGAGCTTGTTGCACTGGTGTTACCTGTGGGGCCAGTGTGAATACTGAATTGGAGTATATTTTGACGATCTTCACATGAACCTCACTGAGAACACGTAGAAAACGTCAAGCCTTAAACAATATTCGTTCAAAATTCTTCTAAGATCTGTTTCAGTGGTTAATATTGAATCACTTGACACATTGATATTTATCGTGGAGCCTTACGGGTCATGGGTTTATGCTGCCATCCGAATAGCGGTTACATAAATTCTGCAGCTTAACTTGGCTGTGCATCGTGGACTGACGATCATAATTCTCACTTATTGAAAATTCACTAGGTAAGTACAACGTATGCGAATTCTTGTGACAGGCGGAGCGGGATTTATTGGCTCCCATTTAATTGACCGCTTGATGAATCAAGGTCATGAAGTCATCTGTTTGGATAATTTCTACACTGGAACGAAGCGTAATATTGAGCACTGGCTAGGCAATCCTTATTTTGAGTTGGTGCGCCATGATATTACTGAACCGATTCGATTAGAGGTTGACCAGATTTACCATCTCGCTTGTCCCGCTTCGCCTGTGCATTATCAGCACAACCCGGTGAAGACGATTAAGACGAATGTGATGGGCACGCTCAACATGTTGGGCTTGGCCAAGCGGGTGAATGCGCGCTTTTTACTGGCTTCAACCTCGGAAGTATATGGTGACCCGGAAGTGCATCCCCAACCAGAAGAATATCGGGGTAATGTAAATCCGATCGGCATTCGCAGTTGCTACGACGAAGGTAAGCGCGTGGCTGAGACCTTGGCCTTTGACTATCACCGCCAGAATAATGTTGATATTCGGGTGATGCGGATCTTCAACACCTATGGACCACGGATGCTTGAGAATGATGGTCGGGTGGTGAGTAACTTGATTGTGCAAGCGCTGAAAGGGATTCCTTTAACGATCTATGGTGACGGTTCGCAAACGCGTAGTTTCTGCTACGTATCCGATCTGGTCGAAGGAATGATGCGCTTGATGAATGGTGATCACATTGGTCCGATCAATATTGGTAATCCGGGTGAGTATACGATTTTAGAGCTGGCCCGGACGATTCAGGACATGATTAATCCTGATGCCGATCTGGTCTTTGAGCCGTTGCCGCAGGACGATCCACAGCGGCGCAAACCGGATATCACGCGGGCGCAGACATATCTTAATTGGTCCCCAACCGTGCCGTTGAAAGAGGGGCTAACCCGGACGATCGAAGATTTCCAAAAGCGTGTGGAAGTTGCCACTGCTGAAGCCGCTCTCGCTGCGAAATAAAGTTTTGATTTCCCAAGTCCAAGTAAGGTTGTTAGTTGCTTGCTTGGACAATTTCTCATGTAAAAATAGCGACATCTAGAGGATTTTTTATGCGTGTTTGTGTAATTGGGACTGGATATGTGGGCCTAGTGACTGGTGCATGCTTGGCACACATTGGTCATGAGGTGATTTGTGTCGATAACAATGAAGCCAAAGTCAAACTGATGCAGTCCGGTCAGTCACCGATTTTTGAGCCGGGGCTGTCCGAGATTATGCAGGATGCGATTAAGACAAATCGTTTGTCTTTTACGGCTGACTTAGCCGCCGGCGTCAATCATGGTGAAATTTTATTTATCGCGGTGGGGACGCCCGCATTGCCCAGCGGGGATAGCGACACGCGTTATGTTGAAGCGGTTGCCCGTGGTATTGGTGGCTGTCTCAGTGGTGGCTACAAAGTTGTCGTAAATAAATCGACCGTCCCGATCGGCTCTGGTGACTGGGTGCGCATGCTCATCCTGGATGGCATTGCGGCCCGTCAAGAAGAGGCTGTTACCACTGGTGGTGGTGTAGCCGCGCCGCCGAGTGAACCCGAGTTTGATGTGGTTAGCAATCCCGAATTCCTGCGTGAAGGATCGGCGGTGCATGACACGTTTAACCCCGATCGAATTGTCCTGGGGGGTAATAGTGACCGGGCGATCAACATGATGAAAAACCTGTATGCCCCAATTATTTCCCGTGAATTTGCGGAAGATCAGGCAGCGGCATCAGTCCCGGTCGTGACGACTGATCTGAGTTCCGCTGAAATGATCAAGTACGCTGCTAATGCATTCCTGGCCACAAAAATCAGTTTTATTAACGAAGTCGCTAATATTTGTGCTCGGGTCGGATCCGATGTGACCCAGGTGGCTGAGGGCATTGGTCTTGATTCGCGAATTGGTAGCAAGTTTCTCAACGCGGGCTTAGGTTGGGGCGGTTCTTGTTTCCCGAAAGATGTATCAGCATTGATTCATACAGCCGATGATTATGGCTACGATGCGCAGCTGATGAAGGCGGCGGTCGATGTCAATCAGCGACAGCGGATTATTCCTCTAGAAAAGCTACAGCAGGTTCTGAAAATTCTGAAGGGGAAGACCGTCGGTCTACTTGGTTTAACCTTTAAGCCGGATACGGACGACATGCGGGATGCACCATCCTTGGTGTTAATTGAAAATCTCCATCGCCTCGGTGCCAAGGTGAAGGCGTACGATCCAATTATTTCCCAAAGTGGTATGGCCCACGGTTTATCGGATGTTTTGGTCGAAACTGATCCAGAGCGGTTAGCGGATGGCTGTGATGCGTTGGTCCTCGTTACTGAATGGGAAGAGTTCTTAAAGCTAGATTACGCAAAGATGGCGAAACTGATGGGGGCACCCGTCATGATTGACGGTCGTAACTTCCTCGATCGGACGTCTTTGGAAAATAGTGGTTATCGCTATGTTGGTATTGGCCGCTAGCGATGTGAACGATCAATACGGTTGGGTGGGATATCACTAAAGCCTTACCCGACAGTACTATCGCATAGAATGAACGAAAGCCGGTAGTTTCTGATGAGCTACCGGCTTTTTACCAATGTTTTTGATTCGACTGACAATGGGCAATGAGGGATTCGAACCCCCGGCCTTCTCCTTGTAAGGGAGACACTCTACCGCTGAGTTAATTGCCCAACATAGAGAACTATATCAGATCGTTGAGCAATTGTGAATTTCCAGTTTGCTAAAACTTCCGTAGGAATAACCAGAACTGATTTTCTGGATGCTCAGTACTATGTAGACCGAATTTTTGATAAATTCTTCTGTACTACCATCCGTTCTATTTTGCTATGCCTTCTGGTCGTACCCACGACAGTATTACCCTCTGGTGTTTACCAATACTCGCTTTCCTTGGCTGGTGGCTAACCCAGGATGGGCTACTGGTACTCATCTTATGTGGGTGCTTCCTATTTAGTGGTCTGATGTTTGGACCCGATCTGGATATTTATTCACAGCAATATAAGCGTTGGGGGTGGTTGCGCTGGTTATGGTTGCCCTATCGCCGTAGTATGAGCCATCGATCGGTACTATCGCATGGTGTTCTAATTGGCACGGTATTGCGGGTGGCCTATGTGACGACGTTAGTGATGTTGGTGGCGAGCAGCGGTTATTTCCTTTGGGCAATTTGGCAGCAGCTCCTCGGCAACGTTGATTACTGGAAAGTTCTATTCCAGTCTTGGTTTAATGGCAACTTCGTAGGTCTATCGCGGTCATTTCAGCAAGAGCTGCACTTGTGGGTAGCCGGTTTCATTGGGTTAGAGCTCGGCGCGATGAGCCATAGCATGAGTGATACTGTCTGGTCAGCATTCAAACGTTATCGTCGGCAACAAATGTCTTCTCGTAAGCAGACAAAGAAACGCAAGCG
>CAVPGX010000049.1:0-10988 GCA_963704065.1 uncultured cyanobacterium
TCCGGTTTCCCATAAATCGCCAAATCTTCTGTAGTTATAAAGTCCGTAGCCTACAGCCCCGAAAAAAGGGACGAACACTGGTCCCAAGAACTGTCCACAAAGGATAGCGCTTTGCTAAAAAGTAAAGAGAAATAATCGGTGCAATCAGAATGCCGCTTGGCTTCGCCAAAATTGCCAGTGCAGCCATTATGCTGCATCCAAACCACGCCCATCGAGACTCACCAAAAGCTAAATAGACGCAAGCAGTGGTGAGAAATGCCAACAACGGCTCAGCAAAGAGGGTTTGGGCATAGGTCAAGGCGATCGTGCCGAAGCTGTAGCAAAGTGCAGCAATATAGGCCGCCGGTCGCGTACTGCCCAGCCTCAACGCGAGTAATGCTACCAGTATTGATGTTGCAGCGGTAAAGATAATGGAAGAGATAACGACAAACGTGCCAGCAATTTGTAGTGTCGGCAAATCAATCCAGTAGCTTAATCCCACCGCGATCGCCACGAACGGCGTCAGCAAAATCGGCAGCAACAGATATCGTGTTGAATAACTCTGTCCATCCCAACCGAGCATCCCACCAGCGTCGGGTGATATGCTAAAGCTTTGTTGAGTAACCAGAGAATGTGCCACTTGCAACACCTCGTTACCATCAACTCCCCAGATCACAGGCTTTAGAAACGCCAAGTGGATCAATATGATGCCGATCGCCATTAAAAA
The DNA here is from genome assembly GCA_963704065.1 of uncultured cyanobacterium. Lineage (GTDB taxonomy): Bacteria > Cyanobacteriota > Cyanobacteriia > Leptolyngbyales > Leptolyngbyaceae > Romeriopsis. Next base: position 707 of record CAVPGX010000049.1, read on the forward strand.
TAACGGTTTGGCAAAAGCAGAAAAAAATGGTCTAGGTTGCTTCTCAAGCGAATCTACGGCCATTTTCAAAGAAGACAGGCGTTGTTCAATGTCAATATCGGATTTGCCCTGTTTAAGATGAGACATTGGCTGCGTCCGTTGAATAATTTCAGATGCTGGCCTGAATCCCCTGAAATCTCAGGATCATTCTCAATAAGATCTAAATTTATCGAGATACCCTGTAGCAAGTTTTTTTTACTACGCAATTGCATCCATCACCAGTCACACAACCTTTAAACTCAATCGCGCTTGTAAAGCGTCAAGAAATCGATGCTCCTGGTGACCATTCGAATCAACCACTTAGCTGATCAGTCGGAAGCCTTTTACCCCCCGATAACTAGTATCGCGTGCGGCCCGACGAGTAAACTCTCCTACTGAAGGGTTTCCTCCCGGCTGAATCACGCCACTCACTTGTTGCCAAAGCTCTGGGGGGGCTAGTAAAAGCTCATATTGGAATTGGCCTCCGCGCATTTTTGGATTATCAAATTTACGGACATGATACCAATTGTTTTCCTGACATACCTGACACCAAAACTGCTCCAACCATTCTCCAGTGAGCGGAACAGCCGTATAAGTGTGAATCACCGTGAGTGCCGATAGGCGCCTCATTCCCCGTTCTTGCAAATGCTCAGGTTTATCAGCGAATAGTCGATATTTTTTGCTGGTACTATCTAAATAGCATTGATGAATAGGGCAATAGATTGCTCGTCTTTTTGAACGGTTGCGATTTCGATCGCATCTTTTAGTTCTAGTCATCATTCTTGCCTCAGGAACACCTACATTGCAAACTGTCTAGAGAAGCTAAAAGCCGGTTTTGAGTCTTTCAGTACGTATAACTGGGGGTATTACTATGTGGGTAGACTCAGTAAAAGGTTGTCCTATTCGGTAATCGGGTCGACGTTTACGTCGCCAACTTTTAGAACAGCCGCTAACGGCGCCTTCCAGAGACCGCTGCTACCGAAGCGGTCTCTGAATGCATCGTCACTTCTTCCCCATAAAATCGTTCCGAGAGGAAGTAAGTATAGGGCTCATAGCGAGAGAGAGTGCCATTAACGACAATACCCAGAACATTTTGCTGTGATTGAGCGATCAGCTCCTTTGCATAGTTCACACTGGTTTTATCGGCAACACCAGGGCGTACTACCAAAAGCAATCCATCCACCATTTTCCCCAGGATCGAAGTACTAGCGACACTCCTGAGGGAAGGAGCATCTAAAATCACATAGTCAAACTGAGAATGAAAATTATCTAGCAATCCAACCATCTTTTTCGAGTCGAGCAACGCCGCCGGATCAGGTGGCAATGAACCGGCCAACAACACCGTCAAATTCGATTGAGTTTTTATCAGAACTTCCGAACAAGAGAGTTGGCCCACCAGCAAATCACTCAGGCCGTAACGGCTCCCGACATCCCAAATCCAATGTTGAATCGGGTGATGTAAATCAGCATCAATCAATAACACTTGCTTTCCCGTCTGGGCAATAGAGGCTGCCAAATTGCTCGCCACTGTCGATTTCCCCTCATACGGTCCCGCACTCGTTACCGCAATTACCGTGGGAGGACTGTCCGAATTCAAAAATTTCAAGTTATTGCGTAGCATGTGAAAAGACTCACTTGCTAATGATCTGGTAGCATCACCTGCTATCAGTGGTGGAATCTCTCGATCGCCCAGGCCTGTTAGCTTTGGCTGAGAAACTGCATTGTGGAAGCCGAGCAGGCTCAAGCCGGGAACCATGCCTAAACCAGTCCGACCGAGCTGTTCGAGTGGCTTTCTCGAGAGCTCTTTAAAGCTAGGAATAACACCTAAAACAGGCCGACCAAAGCTCTCCCTCGCTTCTTGAACCGTTTTAATTGACTTATCTTTCGTTTCTAGCAGCAAAACTGCTCCCACGGCCAAGAGTGTCCCTAGCATTACTCCTGAAATGAAATACTTATCTTCATCCGGAGCAACGATTCCGCTCAAAGACTCAGCTGGCTGCACAATCGTCGCGTTGCCAACATTTTTGTTCTCAAACACACGAACTTCTTGCAAAGCCTGAAGCAATGACCGATAGGTTGACTCCGCCGCATCCAATTTGCGCTGTAGCTGCCGCTGTTCCTGCTCTAGCTGAGGCAAAAGTCTACCGCGCGCAGTGTATGTTTTCTCCGCATCTCGTAGTGCTTTTGTTCTTTGCTGGAGACCCACAATCTGACTCTCTAAGTTGAGGTAGTCACGCACCAAGCCAATTTCCAGTCCTCCACTCTGCAAGTTGATTGCAGAGGGCATCGGCTGTGAGCCCACTACATTTTTAATCCGTGCCGATAATAGGCTATTCAGGTTATTCAGCTTCGACTGCAAATCAATCACAATCGGATGTTGATCTTGAAACCGCACGCGCTCAGACGCTAGCAGCGCTTCTACCTGCTGATATTCGGACAAAACACGTTGAATCCCTTCAGATTGGCTGACCGCAACTGCTAGGAGCGCCGTTTGCGGATCTTTGCCAATTCGACTGCCAAGCAGATCATACTGAGCTTTCGTCCCAAATAATTGAGCCGAAGCATCGGTAATCTTTTCTTTAATATCGTTTAAGGAAGAAACGGTTTCCTCCGTTTCCGCTTCCAAGGCGATCACTTGATTACGCTCTTTGAAATTGCGTAAAGCGGCTTCTGCTTGCAGTGCTCGGCGTTCAGCATCAGGCAGTTGCTTTTCAATAAATTCTCGTGCTGCCACTGCTTCTGCGCGGTTATCGAGCAAGTTCCGCTCTACATAAACCTTCATCAGCGCATTAACAACCGCCTCAGCAAGCTCAACATCGGCTGACTGATAGTTTACGTTTAAGATGTCAGTATCGCCCTCACTGCTGATATCGAGATTATTCAAAAACTCGTCCACCCGAATGGGATCACCTTCTTCATTCCGATAGTTAAGTCGTTCAATCGCCGCTCTGATCATGGGCGTTGTTGTCATCAGCTCGATTTCGGTATCGATCGGACTTTCTTCATCATTAAGCGCGCGCAGCTGACCGCGAACATCGTCTAGCTCACCCAATTGGGTCAAAGTAGAGCTGCTATCACTACTCTTGATGCGCAGTTTACCCTGTGCTTCGTAAATTGGGGTTTGGATAGAGGCCCAGTAATTAAACGCCGCAACAGTTGCACCAAAAATAACCCCAGCCAGTAACCACCGCCGTTTTATAATCAGCCAATATTGATCGAGACCAATTTCTGTCTTTGCCGCTTGCATGCTGTTTCTAGGGCTATAGGGTAATCAAATGGTTTTTCGAATTTACATCAGGGTATTGAGAAAATTAGTGGGCACTGTGTGAATCTAAATCCAATACATCTAAAACCCGAATAGCCCCTTAATCAGTCCGAAGGGAGAAAGCACCCTACCAAGCGGACCTAATATCGAATTGGCCCCGTCAGAGAACTTCGTAGCCCCAGAACGTCTAACCACCACCACATCGTTGTCTTGCATTGATGGATTCGTCGCGTCATTAATGCCCTGATCAAATGCAACATCGATTTCTCGCTGGGAAACAGTGCCATCTGGATTGAGTCGAATTAATTCAACAGTATTCTGATTCGCTCTTTGTGGGTCAAAGCCTCCAGCCGCGAGAAGAGCCTGATTCAGTGGCGCATTGGGGTCAATTTCTTGGGGGCCAGGCGTCGTAACTTCACCGACGACCGTCACCTTAATGGAGTTGGGAGAGAAATTTGCCGCCGCCAGTTGGGTCAGCTCTCCAGCACTGAGGGATGCCGCTGTCGGAATACTGATAGCATCGCCACTGCGCAAGGTGATATCGTTCTGCACGCTACCTGTTTGCAGCAGCTCCCATAGGTTGAGCTGCATAGTCTGAACTCTCCCGCCGGATTGAGTTCGACGAATCTCCACTGCTCGAATGTTCGCTTGATTCGTGATTCCGCCAGCTAGCTTAATGGCCTCAATCAGGGTTGGCCATTCCATACTGCCCGGTGTGCCCCCGGTGAATGGTACTTCATAGGTGCCAGGCTTATTGACTTCCCCCGCAATGCCAATCTGGATCGGGCGCGGTGCAACCAAGTCGATGGTCACCAAGGACGTTTTCAAATAAGCAGAATATGCGCTATTGATTGCCTGAGTTGTTTCTTCCAGGGTGAGTCCTGACACGGGAAGTTTACCAATCAGCGGCAAAACCAGGGAGCCATCAACGGAGACAATTTCTTCGCCATCGTATTCATCAACATTAAAAAAGTCTAAAGCAATGCGATCGCCGGCCCCCAGTACATACCCTGAATCGATCGCAAAATCGGTAGACGAATTAGGCAATGCCGACGGTGCAGTGAGGGGAAAATTTGTAGAGAGGGGAGAAGGTGCAACCTCAGAACGAGTCAAAGGGGACTGCTGTGCCTTCACCAATGTGGGAAAAACCAAATAAAGCCCCAATATTCCACTTGAAGCGGCAACTATCCAACTTATTTTCGAGAAACATAGTTTCATGAGTATCGCAAACGAGAAAAATAGGGACAGCAAGCACCGGATCTGAAGCTACCTTAAAAGTTATTCCTCCGGTTTTTCCGATTAAATCGACAGCAAGTTATGACAGCCTCTCCATGATCTAGATCATCGATGATTGAACAATCGCAGCAAAAGTTACGCTTGGGAAACTCCCAATGCAGATGCAAAATATGAAATTTTTAGTAGATTGTAATTAAGACCGAGATGCTTACCAAGTAACTAATTTGGACAATTCACTGAAGAATCGATCAAACTTCAGTTCAGTACAACACATTCAAAATTGACGGGTGGGTAGTGGAATGTGAGTTGTCTAGTCAAAAACGTTGTCTAGTCAAAACGTTATTTCGTGAGGGCTAAAGGCTCCAGTACACTCCACATGATACGTAAAAACCCCAGTACCGTGGCAAGGGGGGAGTGAAAAACTTTATAGAATACTTACAAAATGCCTTGATTAGCCATTGGTTGCAAGTGTTTTCTACGCCAAATCATTGAAATTTGCTTCCTTGTTAGTAGCAAATAAAACCGTTGCTAATTAGCACTACTTAATTCAACAGTGGCTAGACTACTGTGATCTTTTTCGAACAAAAATATGCGCAAATTGGCTAGTCGATCGGACTATGTCTTTAGAAGGATATTATTTGGATGACGCTTGACAAAATTTTAGATTTAAATTTCTTCAGCACAGTCGGATTAACGCTCTATTTAGACGCAATTGCTTTAGAGACTATGCTGTGATAGTAATTCATCAGAGAGTCTACTGATTCTTTAGGAAAGTTGACAGTGTTTTCAAAAGAGAATTTATCTTGAAGAGCATGTGATTGACTAGCATCTAGGTTTTCCCAGAGAGCATGCCACGTATCAATATGGGCCACTAGCTCGATCGCGTTTGACTGTTGTGCAATCGGCAAAAAATGTGCCTTATCCAAGATTAACTCTCTGATACGTTCATTGTTATTCTTGATAATTTTGGCGTACAGAAAAATCTTCCCGCTAGCCATATAATTTTTATAGGCCGCATCTCCACGTTTTAGTAGTGTGCTTAAAGGCCCGAGCAATTCCAGCGCCATATCTTGTCTCATGCTTATAAGCGTCTATCCGTGCTTAAACATTTGGACGATGTGATTGCTTCGATTGCATTGCCTGAACGCTGTTTCTGAGCAGTCATAAAGATCAGAACAGCGACGATAGTCAGCGTTTGCAAGATTAAATACACCGATCGCCAAGGCTGCGGCAATAGATGCGCCCCCCCAGGTGCTAGCATAATTAGAAACATTGCGACAAACAGTGCTCTAGCAACGCGCATCTGACTATGGTCAAAAGCCTGCCGATCCCAAGCTGCAAGTTTGAAAAGTACAAGCATGGGAATAATCAACACCAAATCGTCGTACCATCCGTGGTAGGTCCAATATTTCGAAGTGATAGCAGCAACACTTGCCAAAATCCAAATATCATGTGCTCTATTGCGGTATACCCAAATGCCTAAAATTGCGAGTGCGGTCAAGGATGCCAGCTGATTCCAACCGCTAAATTCAACAAAGTCCAAGCCATGAAAGTTGAAAAAGCCTAAAATACTATGGGCATTAACCGTTGTTGATATTGAGCCCCCACCTTCATATTCCACATAGGGTGTTGCACCGTAATATACACCTGCCATACCCATCTTTAGCCAGCTTTGGAACAGCGCAATTGGCCCGTCGAACTCAGGCTGGAAGATGGCCGAAAAGGCTGTGAGAAAGGTATAAGATACACCTGTCAACACTGCCGAGCCAGGGGCCTTAAATAGCAAAATCCAGAAAAAAGGGGCTGTCACATTTGGTTTTGCCAATGCCAAAAGCATGAATAAGGCAGCTAAACAGGCAGTTTTCGGGCTGAGCTTTTTATGGGCTTCTTTCGGGCTGCCATAAACTGTTTGTAGTACAATAAAACTCCCCAGCAAACAAGGAAGTAGATGTATGACAATCTGGCCATTCCCAATCGTTGCACCAGTTGCATACAAGCATAAGGGCAGCAAACCTAAGAAGACTTTTTGGACTAACAGCTGCGGCTGAACGATTTGAAATATCTGTGCGACAAGTAAAGCTAGACACGCTACTGTCGTTAACGCCCAATAGGGCCGCACGGCCACTTCTGGAAGCCACCCGATCAGCGGCCACAACATTAAATAAGAAGCAGGTGGATAAACGGCGTCTGATAGTTCCCAATAGACTGGCACGCCCCGCACAAAGCTAGTAACCTCGGTATAGCGATACATCAGATCAACTGCGCCATTGTCCGCAAGGGGTTGCCAAAGTAAACGCCAAAATTGATAGCTCAGCCAAACCGTTGAGATCGTCGTCATTAGTGCGATGACTATATATATGGGGTTTACTTTTTTGTCTAGCATGGTGACATAGTGTTTGTGTGGAGCAATCTAAATCTGGTTATCTATGTCCTAGGAATGGTAAAAATACTGACGGATTGTTTGGGTAAAGTTACTGTAAACGCCTGATCTTGAACCTGGAAAGGGTGTGAACTGATTTTCCCGATCGCTTGATTTGAGTCGCTCCAGAGAGATTTGATCCAATTCCAAAGCGATGTCAGCCAATTCGTGTTTTTTTGTTCAGTAAACAGGTGATGCACCGCAGACCGCCCCAGTTTCGGAAAATCGGTGAGATCAAGCTCAATTGGTAAGTCTTTATTTTGGGCGCGATTAATTGCATGCAGATAAATCATCTGATCATCGGCAGTCGCGACTAAGTCAATCGTCGCAATGTTGTTTTCAGGACGCTTAACCCATCCCATCGAATAAGGCTGAGGGTAGTTTGGGACGTTAGCTGATTCCAGGTTCAATAATCTTGAACCGTGGTGATTACTGTAAAATAGTGTCATCTGCCCCTGGGGTAGGAGATAGGGAAGAGACTTATTGGTTGGGTCAACCCGGATGCTGGTGATGTCCCAATTTGCACCAATCAGTAGCGACTGGCAGGCCATTTCAATGTCATTGCCTTGGCGCATGAGCCCGTTCAAAAATCCAGCTGTGCCAAGTCCTGAGGCCAGGCGCCAATTGGTATCAGGGGATAGGTCAAGTGCTTCCATTCCCCAGCCATTCCAGTTCCATTCAGTGACGACGACTTTATATCCGAGCGATCGCGTAAACTGCAGCCGATCGCCCAGAGCAACATTTACCCCCTCTGGGGAAAATCGACCTGGCATCGCCACCCAAGCCTTCCACCAATCTGAGTCGATCAGGAGACTATTAGGAATCGATTCGCCTTTGTATTTCACCCCATCGATCAGGCCAGGTGCATAGTCATGGAATGTGACATATTTGACCCGCGATCGAATCTCAGGATCGGCCAAGACTGTCTTTTCTATCGCCTGTCCCATCGTGCCGTCGAGAATTAGGGAAATGCTCGGGTCAACCGAATCTATGGCCTCAATATAGGCTTTCAGGCATTTTAAGTACCATTGGGCAAGTGCTGCTGGCTGCTTCAGGCCGGTTCCCTCCTGCACGCGCTGCTGAAATCGTTGTATCCACAGCTCATTACCAATTTGTAGGTACTCGACTTTATAGGGCTCTGGGTGACCATTCTTGGCTCTGATGGCGGGCCAATCGGGCATCCCTTCTGGCAGCAAAGTCCCAGCCGGTGCATTGGTATAGGCAATGATTCCAGCTGCATTGAGGGCAGCTTCACTTAGAGGAACCTTGCCCGAAACCGCATCTAAAAAGTTAACCACCAGTATGGTTTCAGTCTGCTTGGTTTCAGTGCTGAGGACATCGCGCAACTGGAAATATTCGTCCAACCCAAACCGATTGGTGATTTCTTTCCCAGAATGTCCGATCGTCACTGGGCGCTCTGCTCCCTCATTCGACCGGCCCGGTACATTGCTGATTAAATCGCGCCAATCAGTGTAGTCAACATCCGTTCCACCCGGAAATCGCATCACGGGAATGTCCATTTTCTGCATCAGATCAACTGCTGCTGGCTCGATCTGGCCGGTTCCTGGTTGAAGAGCAACTTCTGGTCCAGGTTCTCCCCAACTTGCCCGTTCCAAAAGATGGCCAAATAGACGATCGTTTACCGGTGCAATGGGCTGATCTAGAACTTTAAAGGCGATCGGCTTAAGTGCCTGCGCACTGATGTTTTGAGCACCCAGCCCAAAACAAGTCAACAGCGATAGGCCGAAACATATAATCCAGTAAACTAATCGCTTTCGAAACAAAAATGGCCGCATATTCATTTGCTGAGGCTAACCGCTGATTGGGATTTAGGTTATATGGGCATTCAGGCTTTGCTTGAGCGCCCATAAACCTGCTTGGGCAGAAAACTGAGGTTCAAAGTTCAGGTAAAGCTGTGCCTTTGAAATATCCGCCTGTGAGTCTTGAATATCGCCTAAACGAGGAGATGAAAAGTCTGTACTTGCAGTCCAATCAGGAAAGTGATTTTGTAGTGATTCCTTTAGTTTTAGGATAGATGTCTTTGTCCCTGTACCAATATTACAGGTGAGAGAATCACCAGGTTTTAGAGCAATGGTTAATGCTTTTTCAAAGGCTAATGCGACATCCTTAACGTAGACAAAATCTCTTGTTTGATCACCTTTGCCACTAATGGAAATTGGCAATCCCGCCATCATGGCTTTGGCAAATATTGAAATGACGCCTGAATAAGGAGAGTGGGGATCCTGTCGGGGCCCAAATACATTGAACAGGCGCAGGTTAACAGCAGATAGGCCAAAGTTTTTTGAAAATAAGTTAATGTACTGTTCGCTCGCTGATTTTTGCAGGCCATAGGGAGATAGTGGAGTCGCTGAAGTGTCCTCTGAAACTGGTATCTGAGCAGGATTCCCATAGACTGCAGCGGAACTTGCAAAGACGATTCTCGGAATTTTCAGGCGATGGCATAGTTCAATCACCGCTACAGTTGTGGAAAGGTTGTTGTGATGGGCAGCTAATGGTTTGATCCATGATTGGGTGACTGAAGGTGTAGCTGCAAGGTGAGCGAGACCATCATATTGAATGGTGAAGTTTGCGACATTACAGCTGAGGATATCTTGTTCTAAGAAAGTTAGCCGAGGATGATCGATTAAATTGCTACGTTTGCCGGTTGACAAATTATCAATAACAGTGACATGATGACCCAAGGATAAAAGATGTTCGACCAAATGAGATCCAATAAATCCTGCTCCACCAGTAACTAAGAAATACATGATTTCAGTTTCCTTGATAGTGACTCTAGTACATTCAATTTAGGTTTCAATTCTGTTTGACTTAGGTTTCACTAGCAATGATTGACAGCTTTCCTAGTGAACGTCAATCGATACAAGAATTAGCCTTGACTGCCTTTCCTGCCTGTATTGTGTGAATCTGTTCCAAATAGGCATCAATATGGCTCTTTTCTGTGTAGTACGATCGATAGCCTTCATAGGCAAGCCTTCCGAGCTGCTGCCTTAAGTCACGATCCAGCGCCAGTGAATGAATTGCCTTGTGTAACTCTGCTTCAGAGTGGTAGATAACACCTGCCCCCGTTTTCTCAATCAGGTCGCGATTCCCACCAGCATCACGGGCAATTACCGGTGTCCCACAAGAAAATGCTTCAACAATGGTTAAACCAAAGGTTTCCATCATGAATGAAGGGAAGATCAGTGATGTCGCCTGCTGGTACAGGGAAATAAGTTGCTGCTGGGGAAGCTTGCCCAAGAAGCGAATATTCGGATAGCTGGCGTAGTCTTGTTGGAGTTGCACGCGCAACGCTCCATCGCCGACTACATCGAGATCATACTCAG
>CAVPGX010000050.1:0-58245 GCA_963704065.1 uncultured cyanobacterium
CTGCGAAGTTTGTCGGATTTCGTGTGCGCTTAAAAAACTCGTCTATAATCACGGCAAACAAGTCAATTTACTTAAGGAAAAGCTCGTGAACAAAGGCGAATTGGTTCATGCAATTGCATCTAAGGCTTCCGTCACAAAGAAAGAAGCCAGTCACTGTCAGTGCAACAATTGAGACCATTATGGAAACTGTGGCGAGTCAAGACAAAGTGACTTTAGTCGGTTTTGGCACCTTTGAAGCCCGCAACCGTCAGGCGCGTGAAGGTCGTAATCCAAGCACTGGTCAGGCAATCCAAATTCCAGCGACAACCGTACCCGCTTTTTCAGCTGGGAAGATGTTCAAGGAGCAGGTCGCCAGTTCAAAGAAAGCCAAAAAGAAGTAATCCGTCATCTGGTATGTGCTGTCTCATGTAGCGGTTGGTAACTATCGCCAGCAGCTTTAACAGCGTTGTTGGGCCATCATGGCTTGATAGCGCTTTTTGCTGTCTTAATGCTGAAAATCAAGCCAATGCAATCACCTGAAATTTAGGCAACAGCGGTTGACCCGGTTTGGTTTGATTCAGGCGATTGCCCCGAGACTTGATATTGGTATCGCTAAAATGGGGAGGTTGAAATTTATCCACTGTGCCCGCTCAAGCACGATCTCCCCAGCTCGCGAGCCATGTTTATGTGTTGGAAAAAATCGAGTTCTAGCTTGCTTGGCAATCGCCATCATCACCCTTATCGGACTGGCACCCATTACTTTTGCACAGCCAACGCCATCACCCTCAGCTGTGCCCTTAGACTCAAGCTCCAGCTGCCTGTATCAATTACCACGCTGCTCAACAGCGGGAATTTACCCGAGCATACCCGCATCAAATGGATTCACCTGGATGGCCGCCGGATCTTTCAAATTGCCGCGCTCCAAGATAATCTCAGTGAGCGCGTTCAACAAGTGCAAAGCAATTTAGACCGCATTGCCGAAAAATACTATAACGACGATCGTCAACAGCCCTCAGTCGAGATTAAAACAAGCAACCGACTCCCCACGATCGATATCAATGGCCAGCGCCTGCTAACCATCACCAATTTAGATGCCCAAGTCCGCAGCATTGATCCTGACACGTTGGCCACACAGCTCCAGACGACCCTCAAAGAAGCGGATTACCCCCGTGCCAAACAGGAACGCCAAAAGCCGTTTTTGATACAGGCGAGCCAAATTAGTGCTGGCATCCTCGCCGCAACAGCGATTCTTAGTTGGGGGCTATCTCTTTCGACGCTATCGTCTCCGCAAAAAGTTCCAAACAACGATCAAACAATTAAAAGACTCACGTACCAAACCCCCTCGAAGCGACTATAAACAACAGATTCAGACCAAGCAGCAGATTCTGAAAATCACCCAAATCGCGGCCTGGTGCCTGGCGATCTACGGAATTTTTGAGCAGTTCCCCTACACTCGACAATTAGCCGGTGGCTGCTTTACCAAGCACTCATTCCGATCCATCTAATTGTTATCGGCATTGTTACTTATTTTGCCGTTCGCCTCAGTTATGGCCTGATTGATCGCCTACAGTCAGACCATCGACTGCGGCGGCTACTTGACCCCGATCGATCCTCAACGCCTCAATTTACGCATTACCACGATCGCACTCGTCACTGAAGCGCATGTCTGCCCTCGGGTTAATTTGCGGAGGGAGCATTGTCGCCCTAGTCATTTTAGGCGTTAACGTATTTACCCTCCTCACTGGGATTGGTCTCGTTGGTGTGGCCATTTCCCTCGCATCACAGAGTCTGATCAAGGATGCGATGAATGGGTTTCTGATTATTTTGGAAGATCAATTTGGCGTGGGGGACATGATCAAAATCAACGAAATTGCCGGCATTGTCGAACATATGACCCTCCGCATCACCCAAATTCGCAACGCCGAAGGGCAGCTGATCACGATTCCGAATAGTGAAATTAAAATGATTGCCAACTTATCCAGCGAGTGGGCCCGCGTCGACCTCAATATTCCAGTTGCCTACAGTACGGACCTCGAACCGGCCCTGCAGCTAATCAAAATCACAGCACTGGACATGAGCCACGATCTAGAATGGCAACATCAAATCCTCGAACCCCCACAGCTCATGGGAATTGACAACTTTGGTGAGATCGGCTTAATCGTGAAGCTATGGATCAAAACCCAGCCGCTACAACAATGGGCCGTCGCCCGTGAATATCGCCACCGTCTGAAACTGGCATTTGACGCAGCTGGCATCATTATTCCGTCGTTCCAGCAAGACCCCTGGCTGAGTCGCACCCCCTCGCCAGCGAATCCCCCTAAACCTCATACAACTCCAACGTCGCCTCAATAAAACCCAGCCATACCGCATTCGGTTGCCAGACTGGTTCCACATAACGCCATGCGACTTCATGGGCTAAGTTTGCCCGCAACCGATTGTAAAGGTAGATCATCGCCGATACGCGCATATTCCTGGCACAATGAACCCACAGCTTGCGCTCCTGGTTGGCCTCCAGCACCGCACAAAATTGATCAAAATCCTCTAGCGTTGGATTCTCCCACAGCACCGGAATATGAAAGTAATCTAAACCCAGGTTCGCCAAAATCTCTGCTTCTTCCGGTAGCCAATTACTCGAAGTCGGCATCGCCAAATTCAGTACCACCTGATAACCCGCTGATTTGATCAACTCAAACTGTGTCTGAGTTGGTTGCCCAGAGGTCGCCAACTGCGGAGAAACGGGGACAAATGCTTCAATTTGGGATAATTGTTCAAATGACTGCTCAAACGCCATGACCGGATCTCAACCAAATTCATCCGCTAGATTAGAACTAGCTCAACTATTGTGACGTACTTTTGGACATCTCATAAACGATGAAATATCTTGCTGCACCAATGCTTGCTCTCATGCTGCTAGTGAGTCCGGCGGCGATCCAGGCGCAATCGCCCGAACCGACCGCAGAAAAAGTCACGCTCACCGCCGCTCAAACCACCAAGATTAACCAAATCCGCCAAGATACCCGGCGTCAGATCCAAGCACTGCTCACAACCGAGCAGCGTGAAACTTACACCAACCTCCGCCAACAGGGCGTCGTCGCACCTCAAGCGATCGAGATGGTCAACCTGACCCAAACCAAACGCGATCAACTGGGCCGCATCCTCGCAACCGCCCGCAACCAAATCATTCAAGTCCTGAGTCAGCCATAGGAACGGTTTCAGCCTGCCGAAATTAGTCGTTCAACCGCACTAAGACCCGATCTGGGAGACCAGATGAGCACGTAACGACAAATTTTACCGCTTCACAAGTAACCCCCTTTCCAGTATCATCTATTGTTTGGCAATCCCGTATTCCACCGGGACGCACAGACGTCGTAAGCCAGACGTAACTACTTTTTTGGAATCATGGCAAAACGGGTTCAAGTGGTCCTAACAGAGGACGTACGTAAATTAGGTAAGCTCGGTGACTTGGTAGAAGTCGCCCCCGGTTATGCTCGCAACTATCTGATGCCTAAAGGTATCGGTCTAGAAGTGACTCCCGGTGTACTGAAGCAAGTCGAGCGGCGCAAAGAGCTAGAACGTCAGCGGCTTGAAGAGCTGAAACAGGAAGCAGTCAAGCAGCAAGCCGCGATCGCAAAAGCTGGCAAACTGTCGATCGAGAAAAATGCGGGTGAAGATGATGCCATCTTCGGTACCGTCACCAACCAGGAAATCGCCGATGCGATCAAGTCGTTGGCCAGCGTTGAAGTTGATAAGCGCAACGTCACTGTACCCAGCGTCAGTAAGCTCGGCGATTACACCGCTCAGGTTGAACTCCATCCGGAGATTACAGTTGAAGTTGAGTTTGCAGTGGTTGCCGCCGAGTAATTGGCAATCAATGCGCTTTTAGCAAAAGGGACATCATCAGGTGTCCCTTTTTTTCGTGAGTCATCGCAAATCGGCAATAGGGCGATCGAACTGACCCGATCAATACAAAGGCACTATAATAATAGGCCTGCTGAGACGGGGAGCTTGAGAACCAAAATCTCCGCTATAGTAATCAGCATCCAACCCTGCTAGTCCCGGATAGAATCGTATGGTGCAAGAAGCGAGCCGCAAAGAATTTCAATCCCTCAGCGATCGTCTCCCACCCCAAAATATTGATGCAGAGGAAGCGATTCTTGGTGGGGTTCTAATGGATCCAGAAGCAATCGGTCGGATCACCGACATCCTGCGACCCGAAGCATTTTATCTCAGTGCCCACCGTCAGATTTACGAAGCCGCACTAGAATTGCACGTTCAAGGTAAGCCCACCGACTTAATGAATGTGGCAACTTATCTCCAAGACAAAGACCTGCTAGAAAAAATTGGTGGCCAGGGCAAGCTCGCGGAACTGTTCGATCGTACCCCCAGTGCAGTGAATATTGACCAGTACGCCACGCTGGTCATGGAGAAGCATTTACGGCGACGGCTGATTCGCACGGGACAAGAAATTTCGGAACTTGGGCATGATACCGGCCAAGACTTTGAAGAAGTGCTGAACAGTGCGGAGCAGAAAGTCTTTAATATCACCCAAACCCGTCCACAAGATGGTTTAGTCTCTACAGCCGATGTTTTGACCCAGACATTTTCCGAGATTGAGAATCGATCGGTCGGCTTGTCTGTGCCGGGATTGGCCTGCGGGTTCTATGATCTTGATGCCATGACCCAGGGCTTTCAGCGTAGCGACTTAATTATTGTTGCTGGCCGTCCGGCGATGGGCAAAACCAGTCTCGTCTTAAATATTGCGCGCAACATTGCCTCGTACCATAAACTCCCGGTGGCGGTGTTCAGTTTGGAAATGTCAAAAGAGCAACTCGTCCAGCGCTTGCTCTCTGCCGAAGTACGGATTGAAAGTAACCGGCTGCGGGCTGGTCGGATTACTGCCCAGGAATGGGAGCCATTGGGGCACTCAATCAGTACCCTATCGCAAATGCCAATTTTCATTGACGATACGCCTAATATCAGCGTTTCTGATATGCGATCGCGTATCCGCCGCCTCCAAGCCGAGCAAGGCGGGAAACTGGGACTTGTCCTGATTGACTATCTTCAGCTGATGGAAGGTAAAGGCAACGATAACCGGGTACAAGCGCTTTCAAATATCACACGGGGCCTGAAGGGTCTAGCACGTGAACTATCCGTACCTGTAATTGCCCTGTCGCAGTTGAGTCGTGGGGTCGAGTCAAGAACCGACAAACGGCCAATGATGTCCGACCTGCGCGAAAGTGGCGCGATCGAACAGGATGCCGATCTGATCATGATGCTGTATCGCGATGAGTACTACAATCCCGACTCGCCCGATCGTGGCATTGCAGAAGTAATTATTAGCAAACACCGTAATGGCCCGGTGGGTTCGGTTAAACTATTGTTTGAGCCACAGTTCACCCAGTTTCGTAACCTCGCAGCGCCCAATCGAGAGTACTGACCCTATACGCGTTTGAATCGAGAATTCACATGCCTCCCCTTGAGCAACTTGAATATACGGTGCGCGAAAGTCAACGGGCCAAACATGTCAACCTCCGTCTGACGCGAACCGGTGAGCTCGAAGTCGTGATTCCCCATGGGTTTGACCGAGCCGAAATTCCCAATATTATTGTCAAACATAAACGCTGGTTAGCCCGGGCCAGCGCGCGCCTGGCAGAGCGTCAACCGACGGCACCACATCTCACGACCGAGTCCCTTCCCGATCGGATTGAACTGCGCGCCCTGCGTCAGGAGTGGCTGGTGGAGTATACGCCTGCCCCCGTCACCCAAATTCGCATGAGTGAGCTGGACGAATCGGTGTTGATTCTCTGGGGCAATACACCCAACGAAGCCCTGTGCAAAACGGCCATGACCAAATGGCTCACCCGCAAGGCTCATCAACATTTCACACCCTGGATACGCCGCCTCAGTGAAGACATTAATCTGCCCTTCAATCGAGTCAGCTTTCGGGGCCAGAAAACCCGATGGGGCAGTTGTTCCTCCCAGAAAAACATTAGCCTCAACTACAAGCTACTGTTTCTACCAGCACCACTAGTCAACTACGTCTTCATCCATGAGTTGGCCCACACCATCCACATGAACCACTCCGAAAACTTCTGGCAACTCGTTGGCCAACACGAACCCGACTACTACCGGCTTGACAAGGAGCTAAATGATGCGATGCAATACATTCCCCGTTGGCTCGAAACCTGGTTGGCACAACGATAGGCTGCGCCTAGCAAATGGCCCCAGTACCGAAGAATCCGGACGGGCAGGAAACTAGGCAATTCTGCTTTACGCTTCACACAGTCACGGGTGACAAGTTTTTTGAAGGTGATGAAGGCAGCACGGTAGTCACGTGGGATTATCCCAGACCAGTGAAAAAGGAGGCTCAATGGAAATGTTGAAATTAGATGCTTGTGAGCGAAGCCGTGGCCAGTATCGTTGAGGCCAAAGAAGAAAGTTGGAACGATGTTCCACCCAAACTAGCATATTGAGCATAGCTCACAGGCACTTAAAACCAGGGGCAATAGTTAAGTCCGTTTCCCGATCAATTTATCGCGCAATTGCTTAATCTTGTCGCGATACTTCGCAGCATCCTCAAACTCCATATTCTTGGCCGACTCCTTCATTTGGGCTTCGAGGTGTTGAATCAATTCAGGAATACTTTCGAGCGGAATATCATTGGTCTGAAGATCAACTTGATCGATCTCTTGGGCATTCAATCGCCGTGATACGTCTAAGAAGCTCAAAATCGAATTGCTCGATCGCTTGATAATCGACTTTGGCTCAATGCCATGTTTTTTGTTGTACTCAAGCTGGACCTGCCGCCGCTCCTCAGTAACTTTAATCGCCTTCGCCATGCTGTCAGTCATATTGTCACCGTAGAGAATCGCTTGCCCTTGGACATGCCGCGCGGCCCGGCCGATCGTCTGAATCAGCGATCGTTCAGCCCGTAAGAAGCCCTCTTTATCCGCATCCAAAATCGCCACGAGCGAAACTTCCGGTAAGTCTAAGCCTTCACGCAGCAGGTTGACACCGATTAAGACATCGAATAATCCTTCGCGTAAATCTTGCAGGATTTCGATGCGTTCGATCGAACTGATTTCGGAGTGTAAATAGCGGACTCGCACCCCTCGCTCTTGGAAATACTCAGTTAAGTCCTCTGCCATGCGTTTGGTTAGTGTCGTAACCAACGTTCGTTCATTGCGGCTACTCCGCGCTTGAATTTCACCGAGCAAGTCATCAACTTGACCTTCCGTGGGCCGCACAAAAATCTCCGGGTCAACCACCCCCGTCGGACGAATCACCTGTTGAATAATATTATTCTCTGACTTTCCGACTTCCCAATCTCCCGGTGTCGCGGAAACAAAAATGCACTGCTTCACCTTGTCCCAAAACTCGTCGGCTTTCAACGGACGATTATCCGCCGCACTGGGCAACCGAAATCCATGATCGATCAAGACTTTTTTCCGGGCCTGATCACCGTTGTACATGGCCCGGATCTGGGGAATAGTCACGTGTGACTCATCAATTACCAATAGCCAATCATCATGGGGAAAATAATCGACCAGACATTCCGGTGGATCACCAGGATTACGCCCGGCTAAGTGGCGTGAATAGTTCTCGACGCCCTGACAGAAGCCCACTTCCTGGAGCACTTCCAAATCGTAACGGGTGCGTTGGTCGATGCGCTGGGCTTCGAGCAATTTCCCCTCGCCTTCTAGCTGTTCTAGGCGTTCCTTTAATTCTTCGCGAATCGCATTGCAGGCTTCTGTCAGCCGATCCTCTGGGGTGACAAAGTGGCGCGCGGGGTATATATTCACCGCTTCCATGCTCTGCATCGTCGCGCCGGTAATCGGGTCAACGTAGCGAATCGCATCGATTTCGTCGCCAAAAAACTCCACACGAATAATTCGGTCTTCGTAAGCCGGCCCAATCTCCAGCACATCACCTTTGACCCGGAAACGCCCGCGACCAAGGTCTAAGTCATTGCGGGTGTATTGGACTGAGACAAGATCCCGCAGTACCTGACGTTGATTCACCTCTTCGCCCACCCGCAGTGGAATTGCCGCATTCAGATACTCGGTGGGAATCCCCAAACCGTAGATGCAGCTAATTGAAGCAACGACAATCACATCGCGCCGCTCAAACAGCGATCGGGTGGCGGAGTGGCGTAGCATATCGATTTCTTCATTGATCGAAGCGGTTTTCTCAATGAAGGTGTCGGTAACCGGGATATAGGCTTCCGGCTGATAGTAGTCGTAGTAGCTAATAAAGTATTCGACCGCGTTGTTCGGAAAAAACTCCCGCAACTCGTTACACAGTTGGGCTGCGAGTGTCTTATTGTGGGCGAGCACCAGCGTCGGCTTACCGATATTGTCGATCACCCGCGCGATCGTGTGGGTCTTACCGGTGCCAGTCGCGCCCAACAGCGTTTGGAATTGCTGTCCTGACTTGAGTCCTTTGACCAGACTTTGAATGGCTTTGGGTTGATCGCCCTTTGGCTCGAAAGGCGCCTGAATATCAAAATCTGGCATGGCAATCACAGGAGATAAACGTCGGGAGACAGGCGCTTACTAGTGTAGCGAGTTTTTGAAGCAGTCGGGAAGCGGAATTGTTGGTGTTAGACTGAGGCCATGGATACTGCGATTCAAGTCCTACCGATCGACGTTATTAATCTGATTGCGGCCGGCGAGGTGATTGATTCTTTGGCTGCTGTGGTGCGGGAGTTAGCCGAAAACGCTCTGGATGCTGGGGCCACGCGCATTATCATCCGGCTGTGGCCGGAGCAGTGGCAGATACATGTGACCGACAACGGTTGTGGCATGCATCGCGACGATTTGCAGCAGGCGGCGATCGCCCATACAACCAGCAAGATTCGGAATCGCGACGATTTGCTCGCGGTGGGCAGTCTCGGTTTTCGCGGTGAAGCCCTTCACAGTATTGCCCAACTGGCCAACTTAACCGTCCTCAGTTGTATTTCAGGTGAAATGGGTTGGCAAGTCTGCTATGACCGGCAGGGTGGGGTGGTTGATCGAGCGGTTGCGCCGATGGCACCGGGTACAACAGTCATGGTTGAAAATTTATTCGGTACTTGGACATCGCGGCGGCAGAGCCTACCACCACTACCGCAACAGCTACGGGCAATCCAAAATGTAATTCAAGCAATGGCGTTAGCGCATCCCCACGTCACTTGGCTAGTCGAACAGAACGATCGGGCTTGGATGCAGATATGGCCCGGTCAGACGGCGAAGCAAATCCTACCGCAGTTTATTCGCGATTTGCAGGCGCATGATTTACTCGAATTGACTGATCAAACGGATCAGGGCGAATTACGACTGCTATTAGGCATGGTCGATCGGGCTCATCGGCGGCGGCCTGACTGGGTAAAAGTTGCCGTCAACGGTCGATTTGTGGTGTTGCCAGAGTTAGAGCAGACTGTATTGCAGCATCTTCGACGCACAGTGCCACGCGATCGCTTCCCAATTTGCATTATCCATCTGCAGGTGCAGCCCACCGCAGTTGACTGGAACCGTCATCCAGCTAAAGCCGAGCTATATCTCCAACAGTTAGACGAATGGCAAAACTCAATCAAAATTGCTTTAAATAAGACCTTGCAATTTGCCCCAAATGCCTTGAGTGACAACTACGGCAATACGCGGACTCAAGCCTTCTTGAAGGTGGCCGAATCGCAGGCTGGATACTCTACCAATCATCAAGTGATGCCGGACAATGAGGCCTCTAACGCGACCCTTTTACCGCTGCGAGCCATTGCCCAAGCTAGTCAAATGTATATTGTGGCCGAGCATGCCAATGGTATTTGGTTGGTCGAACAGCATATTGCCCATGAGCGCGTATTGTATGAGCAGATTCATGAACGGTGGGAAATCGTGCCGTTGGCGACGCCCATTATCGTGCAGAACTTATCATCCGCCCAGCTTGAACAGCTTGAACGGATTGGCCTAGAAGTCGGCGAATTTGGCGAGAATTTGTGGGCAGTGCGATCGTTACCCCAGTTATTACACACCTATGCGGAACCCGCAGCAGCGGTTCTTGAGCTAAGTCAGGGCGGTGATTTACAGTCAGCACAAGTGGCGATCGCTTGTCGGAGCGCCATTCGGAATGGCACCCCGATGAACCAAGCCGCAATGCAACAACTGCTCGACCAGTGGCAACGCACAAAAAATCCCCATACTTGTCCCCATGGCCGCCCGATCTATTTATCCCTAGAAGAATCCTCATTGTCGAAGTTTTTCCGGCGCTCATGGGTAATCGGGAAAAGTCACGGCTTGAAGGAGGGTTCTACCGAATAGCTAGCAGAACTAGCACGCATAGCCAGCAGAATTGGCGATTCTTAAGCTTTTTTGAGTAATCCTGATTGCCGCTCGGAGTGTGCTTCATAATAAACCGCAGGCTGAGTCAAACATGCTGGCCTGTGGAATCTTAGATGGACTGAATAACGCTAATGAAGACGCTGCGATGGATTGCTTCGAAAACGCTGATTGGGTCTGGTGCCCTGATGCTGGGGACAGTGCTTAATTGGGCTCCAAGTAGTTTTGCTCAAGCGCCTGCGACAAGAATATTAATTGGACAATGTCGCGCCGTTAATAAACGGACGCCGATCTATACAAATCGCGATCCTTTCTCCGAAGTCGTCGTCCTCCTCGAACGTGATAGCGCAACAATCTTGGCCGAGAATGGCAGTATTAGTGGAATGATTGCTGTGAGTAAACCGCAGCCGGGCTTTGTTAGCACAGTTAATTTGAAGCAATGTTCTGGACAGTCAACGCCGCCGAAAGTTACCACCACACCACAAGCCCCCACCCCACCACAAGCACCGACCCCCCCCAAGACAATTGTCTGCCGTCAGGTCATACAGCCACAGGGGTTGGTTGTCCGCAGTGCCCCGGCTAGCGCCGCGACGATCGTCGGAAGTTTTGCCGCAAATCAGAAAATCACGCTCGTCGAACCCCTCGAGACCCGTAAACTCGATGATGGGCGGATCTGGGTGAGAACTGCGACACCGATTAAAGGCTGGGTCTCCGAGGGCTTTGTCAATGAGCAGTTCCGTAACCTCGCTTCTTGTAACTAAGATTAGTAACTAAGACTGGTCACTAAGGCTGGCAGCATGCCTACTTACCCCCCATAAATGGGGTGCCCCAAAACACCCAATTCTCTTTATTAAACGGCGACCGCCACTTGTTAATCAGCACTGACTCCTGCCGTTGACGCGCCCGGGTGGCGGTGGGTGCATCCCGCCAGAAGGCGATACCCAATTTGGTTGGCAGGTTAAATTGATAGTGTGCTTGCTGATAATTCAGGAGGTAGCGTTTACAGTCATGCTCGCCTTGCCAGCGTTGGTTTGACTTGATCGTCTCCCCGACATACAACAATAGATCCAATTCGTAATCAATGATGAAATAGAGCGCCGCCGTCCCGGCATCGGTCGCACGCCACCGCCAAAACTGCGTATTTTGCTGGGGTAGCTGGAAGGGATTGATGCAGTCCGCATCGATCGATGCGGCGGGAGTCGCGAGATTGAATAGACTGGCCTGGGCTGTGTCCGGGCCAATTGCGACAGCTTGCTGAAATTTTAAAACTTTTTGCTTCCAGGCTTGGAGCGATGCGGGTGTCATTTCCAGGGTGGTGCGGCGGGTGGTGCCATAGGAACCCGCTAGGTCTTTGGCTTTAAATAAGGGAATTTGCTCTTCTGACGGCACCCAATTTTCCTCCTACGCAAAAACGGCTGGGCATTACGATACCATAGGCAAATCCTGTTCGGACGCGATTTGAGAGAGGCTAGTGCTAAATCTACCGTTTAATTTACCGTTTTGGCCGATCGTGATTGGCGCGGGTAGCCTCCACTTGGTGATCGGCATGATTGCGGCATTCGTTGCGAAACGTAAGGGGCGGAACTTCCGGTGGTGGTTGCCTGTGGGACTGCTCGTCGGAACGCCAGCGCTGATTTATGCTTGGCGATTAGCACCACAGCCAGAGCTTGGGGCAGAACAACCACAGCAATAAACTATTCACCCGCAATTTGTATTACATCTAATGAAGTGCCGTCACGGTTTGATAAATTCCTATGATGGGGACGTTATGCTACTTAATGTCGCTGAGTAAATGTTGATGATCCGGCGATTTGCTCGCTCGTACTCTTCGAGTACATACCTGAGGATAATGATTCATGCGAGTTTTACTGGTTTATCCTAAGTTCCCAAAGAGCTTTTGGTCATTTGAGAAGGCATTGGCTTTAGTTGATCGTAAAGCAATGTTGCCGCCCTTAGGGTTAGCAACTGTGGCGGCAATTTTGCCACAGGAGTGGGATTTTCGACTGGTTGATCACAATGTAGCGGAAATCACCGATGCTGATTGGGACTGGGCAGAATTAGTCATCCTATCAGCCATGATCGTGCAGAAGGCTGATTTTGCGGCACTCATTCAGGACGCAAAGTGTCGAGGCAAGTGTGTGGCTGTAGGCGGGCCTTATTCAACCGCTCTACCGCAGGAGTCGATCGCGGCCGGGGCCGATTTTCTGATTCTGGATGAGGGGGAGATTACGCTGCCGCTGTTTATTGACGCGATCGAGCGGGGCGAACGATCAGGCATCCTGCGATCGGATGGACAAAAGCCCGATGTCACAACGACGCCGATTCCACGGTTTGATTTGCTGGACTTTGATGCCTATGACAGTATGTCAGTGCAGTTTTCTCGGGGCTGTCCTTTCCAGTGTGAGTTTTGCGACATTATTGTGCTGTATGGGCGAAAGCCGCGGACCAAGCAGCCTGAACAGTTGTTAGCTGAGTTAGAACGACTCTATGAGCTGGGCTGGCGACGCAGTATTTTTATGGTGGATGATAATTTCATTGGCAATAAGCGCAATGTGAAATTACTCCTGCGGGCGATGGAACCGTGGATGCGATCGCACGGTTATCCGTTCCGGTTTAATACGGAGGCATCGATCGACTTGGCCAGCGATCAGGAAATGCTGGATCTGATGGTGGCATGTAACTTCACAGCGGTATTTCTGGGCATTGAAACACCCGATGAATCAAGTTTAGAGCTGACCCAAAAATTCCAAAATACGCGGGACTCGCTGACTGATTCGGTCGATAAGATTGTGCGATCGGGTTTGCGGGTGATGGCGGGTTTTATCATCGGCTTTGATGGGGAGAAAGCGGGTGCTGGGGAACGGATTGTCCAGTTTGTGGAGCAGACGACAATTCCGACAGCGATGTTTAGCATGTTGCAAGCCTTGCCTGATACCGCGTTATGGCATCGGTTGAACCAGGAAGGGCGCCTACTGGGGGAGGATAAAACCTCAGGAATGAACCAGACGACATTGATGAATTTTGTGCCCACACGGCCGATCGAAGACATTGCGCAGGAGTATGTGGATGCGTTTTGGCGCTTGTATGATCCACTCGTATATCTGGAGCGGACATATCAGCATTTTCTCAAGTTGGGTGCGCCAAAATGTCCTAGCAAGGTGCGGCAGGTCAATTGGGTGAATGTGCGGGCATTGCTGACGTTATGTTGGCGGCAGGGGGTCGTCCGAAAAACGCGCTTCCGCTTCTGGATGTGCCTTTTCGGCATCTTGCGTCATAACCCCAAAGTATGGGAGCCATATTTAGGGATTTGCGCCCTAGGGGAGCATTTTCTGGAGTATCGGGCAATTGTTCGGACCCAAATTGAGGCGCAACTCCAGGTACATCAGAGCTTGCCAGTCAAGGCAATGCCAAAGCCGCCCGGTGTCAAAGTTGATGCTGATCGAGTGGCGATATAATCCCGTTTCCTTGTGGTGCAACATCGCTGATCACAGCGTTGTTTGCCCCAAGTACTGTGATAGCTTTGGCGAAAACACCTCATAAATCAGTGTAAGTGGCTGGCCGTGATGCCAAAACAAGTAATGGCGGCCCCAGAAGGGGCCAGGGTGATTGAATGCCTTGGATAAGGGGTCGCTGTAGCCGCAGTATAAGCCGCAAACATCGCGATATAGCTCAGTCCGACAGTTGGCAAGGCTGGCCCAGATGGGCAGAGAGCGGTTTTTTAAATATTCATCAACATGACTCAGCTCCCACCAGGAGGTGGCGTAAGCCAGCCGCTGTCCGCCATTTTTGAGCCATACCTGCCGCCGCATGCGGGGTCCAGGTATCTTCTCCAGAATCGCTGGTGCTTGATCGAGGTCCGTCCCAATCGGTGACATATCAATTACGTCTACCTCGGTAGGATGGCCTGTGAGTAGACGCAGATGGCGTGTTGGCGAGCCATCTCCGAGTAAGAAAACCTGCCATGCTGGCGACAATCGATCGTGGGACACCCCCTGATTGACCTCGCGCGCATCGGCTATCCATACAGGCGCGAGCCGGTGCCACTGGGCCTGATGAGTTCGCTCGAAAGGGTTAACGATCGCCGTCATGGAACTTTACACAAGTTAACATCTCCTATTTATCATAACCTGTTCTATTAGGCGTCGCTGTCAACTTGTGACTTGGAAACAATCATCCCGAAACCGTTTTGATGATTTAGCCAGGGCGACTGAATTGGAGCTGAATCACAGGCACTGCCTAGAATCCGCGGCGGCGCGAACTGCTACGGCGTAGTTGACTAGCGTCATATTCTAAGGCAGCACCTAAACCAAAGAGAATGGCGCTCAGCACCCAGCCAACTTCGAGCAAGCCACCACTTTGATAGTTGGGCAATCGCGTTGTCGCAAATTTAAACCAAGCATCGGCGATGTAAAGGCAGAATGTCGCGGCGGCGATCATGCGCCAAGACTGCGCAAACCGGCCACCCCAATAAGCCAGCAGCAAAGTCGTGGCAATAATTAACAGCACCGTGTCCGCAATTAAGTACAAAAAGCCGAGCAGCGACTTGAACGGATTCAGTATTTGCTCGATCGCCAGCACCCAAGCCGGTGGCTCAGCAATCGATGGCGCGGCGGTCGCTTGACTAATTAATGTCGCGATTGACGATGATGCCGGTATGGCGAGCCGATCCGGCGCTAATGGTGTCGATGCCACGATCGCGGTAGGAGCCTGGAATGGGCTGAAAGCGTCGGCTGCTTGGGGATCACCAGCGGCGAGTAGGATTGCCACCACGACACCGATGACGCCAACGGTGATGATCACACCGTATTGTCCGGCATCAAGATTCAAGCGCCGCTCAAACACCGCTAACCCCATCGACACCATTAGCAACAAGTAGCTTAGGATATAAAACAAATCCCCCGGAGAAACATCGGGTTCACGTTGTAAACCGATTTCCCAATAAGCGAAAAATAAATTCCCCACAAAGTAGGCCATCATACCTAAACCAATTCCGAGCCAAACGGTGCGACTGCTGACAATCATTGAGCTAAATGCATTACGCAGGCACAAAACAGCGGCCAGGAAAAAAGCGAACAGTTCTAGAATCGTTGTGCCGAGACTATACCAGCGCGGATAGCCACTGGCGCCGCTGCCAGCACTAAATAGCAGAAAAAACAGAATGGTCAAAAAACCGAATACCACCTCAAATCGAATGGCCAGACGATTGAAAGATAACTTGTTCACGGTGATATTCATCAGCAATCAGGACATAAAATTTAGGGCTAAAACAGCGTCACGCCACAGGCGATCGCCCACCCTATAACCAGACAGAGCCAGCGGGCGATTGCTTCAGCCAATTTAGGAAAACTGCGCGATCGTGGGAAGATAAATCTTCTAAAGCCCTGAGAACTCGCTTACTAAAAGAACTGCCTCCGAAGTAACTTTTCCCTAACCGATGCAAATCTTGGAGTAAGGCCACAAGTTGCGACTCACGCCATGGGGGCGGCGGCAAACTGTTGAGCGGATCGGAGGTCAGCAATTGAATCACGGCATCGGGTGTCGCGGCATTAGCAAATTGGCCTTGCTGGAAAACCTGGATTAAATCGCGCTGGAATGCCTCACCCTGTTTTGCCCCCAGTAGATCTTCGACATCCACATAAGTCGCTTGCAACATTAGTAGACAAGCCTGAGTCAGGACCGGCGAAATCGCCGCTGTACCATGCGTTTTTTGGAACATGGGAGTTGACAATTCTCCCATTAGTTGATCGAGCCGTACCTTCCCCCAAATGCTATAACGCGTTGTTTCCTCCAACAAGATGCAGGCTTTACCCTGGTTATCCGCTAGCTCTCGCCATAGGGCCCGCGCTTCGTCTTCCTGAATGATCGAAAAAACATTCAGCAAGCGGAAGGTCATGCCTTGATAGTTGAGAATGGGGATACTCTGATCTTTAGCCGGATGTTGAACACTAGTGATTTCAACATCTTGCCGCTTCAAAATAAACATAACGCAAGTCGGAGATATATCTGTCGAACGCGGAAGGTACGAAGATGTTGGTACGATCGTCCCAGGCTGACCGATGCTGCGTCCAGAAAATGGTCGAACATTTCAGTAATAAACCCGATTTCACTATGGCCAGGGACTCTCCATTTTATATGGCGACACCGAGTCTGCACGGAATGAATCGCGAATTATTCGCTGATTAAAGGCCCATGGAAAAGCTATATTGAATTGATAAAGCTATATTAGTATGGTATTTCATTACCAACTTTGTAATTAGGGTCTTTAGCTCAGCGGATAGAGCAACCGCCTTCTAAGCGGTCGGTCACAGGTTCGAATCCTGTAAGACCCGTCAGTTGATACGACTATTTTGCGTAAATCCTCGCTGGATGTGGACCCTGTCTGTCTGAAAATCACGATCGACATCTCGTGTCGTGTTGTTTGACACAATGGGGCGATCGCGCTGCCGAAAAATATTTGTACTGGAGTAATATCAGCAAATCAATGCTGTTTAGCTGGGAGATATTCCATGGCGCAATGGTTGCTTGAATGGATCCCTCAAGTTATGGAACGACTAGGGTATTTCGGGATTGGTTTACTCATGTTCATGGAGAATTTATTTCCGCCCATCCCGTCAGAGCTAATTATGCCGTTGGCCGGATTTACCGTGTCGAAGGGGGAATTGAACTTTCAACATGCCGTGTTGGCAGGAGTGGTTGGGACGGTCATCGGGGCAATCCCTTGGTATTATGCCGGTAAACGGCTGGGAGAGGCCCGGATTCGCCGGATGGCGGACCGCTACGGTAAGTGGCTGACCATTTCTGGGGACGATATTGATCAGGCCAACCGTTGGTTCGATCGCCGCGGCGTATTGGCGGTCTTCCTCTGTCGTCTAGTGCCAGGGGTACGGACTCTGATTTCCCTGCCAGCCGGGATCAACGCCATGCCGATCGGAGTATTTCTGTTGTATTCAACGATCGGCACGACTCTGTGGTGTTTATTGCTCACCTATGCGGGATACGCCCTAGGACAGAACTATGGTCTCGTTGAGAAATATCTCGGTCCAGTATCGAAATATATTTTGATCGGACTACTACTGGCATTTGGCGTTTGGGTTTGGCGACGGCGGGCACAAAAGACCTTGCGTTAGCCGGGCCGCGGAAATTAGTCGATCGCAATTTCGACAGTCGCCCAAAATTTCGCCAATTACTGATTCACACCCGGAACTTTTGGGCAAAGTCCCTAATCCTGATACTCTATTGGCGGGGCTTTCAGTCCGCTTTGCCGATTGTCTTACTCGCCGCATCCATCTTGAAAAAAACCTCTAGCTATACGCAGTTATTACCTTACGTTCGACGCCAACGCCGCACCTTTTTACAGGCATTCGGTTGTACATTGATTTTCAATACGGCTTGGCCAGTCCTCGCGCATCAAGCCCAACGTGTTGTGCCTTACATCAACGAAGGTAAAGTCTTTAATATTATTGACTTGGTGCTGTTTGTCGCAGGGATCTGGGCCGTTCAGAAAGTTGCTCAGTTTGGCCAGGATGAACGCAGTGCCAAAGGGGCCTTTAAAGTTGCCCATGAGCTGCGGCAAAGGACATTTAGCCATCTACAGTCGTTAAGCTTGACTTATTTTGAGACGGCGCCCACCGGCGATTTGACCTATCGAGTAACGGAGGATGTGAATCGGATTGGCGATTCGCTGCATAAATTTTTCCATCAGTTTGTCCCCTGCACGTTACAACTCGTGACGCTGTTAGCCTATATTATTTGGCTGAACTGGCAGCTGACACTGGCAATCTTTCTCATCGCCCCCGTGATTGCGACACTGATTGGTTGGTTTGGTGAGCGGATGCGCCGCTTCTCCTATCGCAGCCAGAAGCAACTTTCAGAGCTTTCCTCACAGCTAGTTGAGATTTTTGGCGGAATTCGGTTAATCAAAGCCTTCGCCGCTGAGACCGAAATGTATAACCGCTTTGATATTGCCGCTGAGCATAACCGTGAGGCGAAATACCACATCGAACGCTTACGGGCGATCGAATATCCGGTAGTGGGGTTTATTCTTTCGCTCAGCGTCTTACTGCTGTTTGTCCTCGCCGGTTGGCAAATTCAGCTAGGGAACCTGACAGGGTGCCGCTTTTGCAAGCTATGCGGCAGCTGTCGCTATGCTGATTGATCCGATCAATATTCTGGCCAATAATTTCAACGACTTCAAGCAGGGCGAGGCCTCCCTCGATCGCATTTTTGAGTTAACCAGTATTGCGCCGTCAGTGCGTGACGCTCCCAACGCCATTGCCATGCCAGAGATGCGCGGCAAGGTGGAATTTTGTCAGGTTGACTTTGCCTATGAGCAACACAATCCTGTCCTGCAAAGTCTCGATTTGGTCGCGATGCCCGGTCAGATGATTGCCCTAGTCGGGGCATCGGGTGCCGGTAAAACAACCCTTGTCAATCTGATTCCGCGATTTTACGATCCGCAGGGCGGCGAGATTTTGATTGATGGGTTCGATATTCGAAGCGTGACCATGCGGAGTCTGCGACGGCAGATCGGGATTGTGCCGCAGGAAACGACTTTGTTTTCGGGGACGATCGCCGAAAATATTGCTTTTGGGCAGTCAGATCTTGATATAAAAGCCGTTGAAGCAGCGGCACAAATTGCCAATGCCCATCAATTTATCAGCCAGTTTCCGCGTGGGTACGAGACTTGGGTGGGTGAGCGGGGTGTCAATCTCTCGGGTGGTCAGCGGCAGCGAATCGCGATCGCACGGGCCGTGTTGCTCAATCCCAAAATTTTGATCCTAGATGAAGCGACATCAGCCCTCGATTCTGAATCCGAAGCACTGGTTCAGGAGGCATTAGAGCGCATCATGCAAGGGCGTACGGTATTTATTATTGCCCACCGTTTGGCCACCGTGCGCCGGGTTGATCGCATCCTGGTCATGGAAAAGGGCCAAGTTGTCGAAGCGGGTACCCATGAACAACTTTTAGCGGAGCAGGGTCGCTACGCTGGTTTTTACGCCCAGCAATTCGCCAGTTAAACTCGGCCCAAAGCAACACGATGGGTGCGCCGTGTTTTATGGTGCGCCGCAGTCAAATTTGACTATCACAAATTGATCGACGGCCACAAATTGGGAGACGGCAAGCCGCTTACCCGAGCCCCACTGGAATCGATACAACATAGGGAGCTGGTCCCTCGATCTGGCAGCGTGTCCGAATGTGATAGCCGATCACCCGCGCCCAACGCTGGGCAAATTCTCCCGCCGGGTTAGTAAACCAGACTTCGGCCACAAAACCCGTAAACGAGTGCTCGGATTCCCGCCAACAACATTCGACTGCGCCATATTCCTCGGCTAATATCGCAACAAATTGATAGGGCACTATCCGCATTGAACAACGACCTCTAAGTCAAACGTGATCGGTTAAGCCTGTTGACATAGAGGTTATTTTTCCCGCCCAAGCGGCGGGACGACTGAGCAGATTCACGGGAATCCGGTGAATGGCCGCGGTGATCGATCAATCCTGCTGCATCGTTACCGGTCGTCGCGAATGCCACCACTCGCGTTGCTCCGGCGAGAGCTTGACTCCATACAACGTCATCTCGATCGGGTCACCTTTCCCTTCTTGTCCGACAATTTCGACACTATAGGAAGGGCTGTTGCGCGTCGCGATATCGGCAATGAAGCGTTTGCCCATCCGTCGCCAACTGGGTTCTTTACTGTGCCACTCAATGCGGCAGCAGGGCCAAGGTAACGTCTCACGATCGAATAGCCGACAACAAGGCCCAATTATCCGATAGGTGAAATGACAACCCGGACTATGGATAATATCGCCATATTGCAGCGGATGGATGCTTGAATCACGGTGAACGCCGAGGGCTGGCACAATGAGTTGAGATTGAGAAGAAGGAACAGGAAGATTCACGGGGGAAAGATGACAAACTCAAGGTTGATGATTGATATTTATTGTGCAGGCGATCGTCAAATTTGATCAAATCAACTGATGGCTCACGATCGGATCAAACCTTGCGGATCAAACCTTATCGATCGTGCGCCGACTGAATCAAACAATGATTTAAGCTAATGTGTCAAGCCGCAACGCCATCATCACTGGTTGCAGCGCCAATTCAAAGATTTTCTCACCCAAAGTCCCTATGTCTTTTTCGTCGGTTTGCTGGTTATACGATGCGGGACTTGTCCCCTATCAAACGGCCTGGGACTGGCAAAAACAGTTGGTTGCCGATCGTAAAGCCAATCCTGACCTACCGGATAGCTTAATTCTGCTCGAACACCCAGCAGTGTACACGCTCGGGCAGGGCGCTGATCCAGGCTTTCTCAAATTTGATCCAACTACCAGCGCGTATGAGTTGCATCGGATTGAACGCGGTGGCGAAGTGACCTACCACTGTCCTGGTCAATTGGTGGGGTATCCAATTCTGAATTTGCAACGACATACCAAAGATTTACACGCGTATCTACGACAGCTTGAGACCGTCGTATTACAAGTGCTGGCTCACTATGGGCTGATGGGAGAACAAATTCCGGGCTTGACCGGGGTTTGGGTGGAGGGACGCAAAGTCGCAGCGATTGGCATCAAAGTTAGCCGCTGGATCACAATGCATGGATTTGCCCTGAATATTTGCCCGGACTTGAGTGGGTTTGAGCAAATTGTGCCCTGCGGTATCAGCGATCGCCCGGTGGGCAGCCTAGCAGAATGGATACCGGGAATTCATCTGGCTGATGTCAAGCCGATCGTGATTCAGGCCTTTGAAGACACCTTTCAGCTCAAATGCCAACATCGGGCGGCAAATTAGAGCTGAACCAAACACAGAAACCGGCATAGAACCAGCCATTCGTGGGCGGGGGCGGTTTGGCAATCCGCTGATTGCTGACTGGTTGACCGCAGGCGATGGCATTCGTCAAGGACTGGCAGAGATTGTTGCAGCACCCCGGAAATCACATAGTATTATGGCGCTTACAAGTATACAAAGTTACTTGACCGTACTGAGCTATCGCACAACAAATCGATGGCGCAAGTGCGGGTGAGTCATAAATTGGTGCAATCTGAGGAGGTCTGGATATGTCGTTTTTTCTCAAGCGATCGCCGCAAGCATGGTTGCGATATGTTTGGACGGTGAGCGGCATCACAGGCGGTCTGATGATTGCTAGTGGCATTGCCGCGATGGCGCAACCAGACGAGACGGCGTTAGTCCAGACTATTGCCCAAGCACCGCCACCACAAACAACGTCAGCACCGGAGCCACCACTCTATAAACCAGTTGCGCCACCACCAGCGGTGCAGTTACTTCCAGACACGCGGCAACAGCAAGAAACACAAGCGCCAGCCATCGATCCGCGCATTGCCGCGTTGCAACGTGATTATCGTGGCAATCTGTGGATCGGTGGCTGGCGGGGGCTGGCCCAAATTGATCCGAATACGGGAGCGATTCTGGCGCGGGTGAATATTCCGAGTGATGAAGTGAATGCGTTAGTCGAAGATAAGTCGGGGCGGCTTTGGGTCGGCACCTACGAAGGACTTTGGCGAATTGATCCCCAGACGAAGAAAATTACTGCATCAAATTATACATTACCCTCAAACCGGATACTCTCCCTGAACATCGATACACGCGGTTATCTCTGGGTCGGGACCGATCGCGGTTTAGCCCTGATTAGTCCTGATCAAGGTTTGTTGATGACAACCCTTCAGAATTTGCCTGGGGTGAGCGCGAATGCATTGACGCTGGATCAGCAAGGCCATCTCTGGGTAGCCACCCTTGAAGGTGTTGTGCAAGTTGATACAGCGCGTGCGACCGTGCTTTATCATCTCCAGAATTTACCGGGGGGGACGGTACAAACGATTACGACTGATCGCTTTGGGGCCATTTGGGCCGGTACGACAATTGGACTGCTCGAAATCGACCCGCAGACACGTCGCTTCAAGCGGCGTGTGACACAGCTACGCGGTCGCGACATCATTTCGGTCCAGTTTGATCAAGCGGGTAGTGCTTGGGTCGGCACCCGGCAGGGTCTGGTGCGGCTCAACCCCTACAATGGTCAAGTCCTAGGCCAAATCGCCGGATTACCCAGCGATCGGATTTTGGCCCTTTCTACTGATACGGGGAACAAACTCTGGGTGGGCACAAGTGAGGGACTAGCTTGGGTGCATATGCGCACTTTTCGCAGTCACCCACACTTTACATTTAGTCAGAACCAATAAGCAGTCACTGGCATCATCCGCTGAGCATTACCAGCCACCGTGATAATGCCACCACGATGGGCCAACCCTCTGACCCGACAACATACGACTGAGCGCCCTCTATGGCGTCAGCATTGTACCAATCCCGGTATCGGTAAATGTTTCCAGTAATAATGCATGGGGCATCCGACCATCGATGATGTGAGCATTACGGACTCCCTGAGCCAGCGATCGGACGCAACAGCTCACCTTGGGAATCATGCCACCGGAAACGACCCCTGATTCAATCAGCCGCCGGGCCTCACGAATATCTAATTGCGGAATCAAGCTATCAGGATCATGGAAGTCACGCATGAGTCCTGGCGTATCCGTCATCAGAAACAATTTCTCAGCGCCTAGTGCTGCCGCAATTTCCCCGGCAAAGGTATCAGCATTGATGTTATAGGACTGTCCCGTCTCATCTTCGGATACCGACGAAATCACCGGAATGTGCCGCCGACTAATTAGCGCTTCCACAATTCCCGCATTCACAGTCACAATTTCCCCGACAAAACCCACATCGGTTTGCTCAATTTGCCGTGCGGTGACGAGGTTGCCATCTTTGCCACAGATGCCTACAGCGGAGCCTCCAGCTCGGTTGATCAATGAGACGATTTGCTTATTGATGCGGCCGACCAAAACCATTTCGACGATATCCATCGTGCCAGCATCGGTAACGCGCAGCCCGTCTTTGAAATGTGGCTCAATGTTCATTTTTGCGAGCCAGGTATTAATTTCAGGCCCACCACCATGCACGATCACTGGCCGAATCCCCACACAGGCCATAAAAACAATGTCCCGCATGACCTTATCCTTTAGCGTACTATCCTTCATTGCCGCACCGCCGTACTTAATGACGATCGTCCGGCCCGCAAATTCCTGCATGTAAGGAAGCGCTTCACTCAGTACCCTGACTCGGGTCGCCGCATCGACTTGTAAAAGGGCTTGTGAATTGTCGGAGGTCGGATTCATAGCTAAATCGAGATCATTGACTCTCACTAATCTACCGTGAGTCAGACTGCTAAGGAACATCAAAAAATCGATCACTCTAGTCGCAACGGCTATACCGCGATCGCATCACTTGGATTTTAAACCCCATTTAGACTTGATCTGGGAGGCAATCAATCAAGCCTTGGTGGCGGTTGTCCGTCAGGCCGCGGGGCGCGCGGCCGCACCGAGTTTAACTATCATTGATAGCCAGTCGGTGAAACTGGGTCAGAAAGGGGGTGATGCAATCGGGGTTGACGGGCATAACACAGGTGAAAGGGGGGAGCACCTCATCTGCTGAGGAAAGAAAAATGAAAATGGTCTAAACGTCTCAAAAGCCGCCGCGATGCCCCCAGAACAACGTGCCACTCTCAAAGCTCATGTGCGTGAGATCGCCAAAATTTTGCACGAGGATGCAAGAGAAAAAGGGATGCCTGTAGAAAACCTATGGGAGATCGAACAGACCGTGCGAGAGCAGGTTCAAAACCATGTATCTCCTGAATTAGGGCTTTTTTTATCGATGAAAGCGCTGGGCCCGATTCTGGCGAAACTCGAAAACTCATCAGCATCTTAGGTGATTTCCAGTTAAGAATATACCGATTAGGCTGGATGAATGAGAATGTCCCACTTTGGCAAAAGGGGATTTCGTTTCAGGTGTTTTTCAATCGACTTCATCACTTTTTTAGAGAGGAAAATGCCTTTTTCATAGACCTTGCGGCTCAAGCTGACCATCGGATGGCGCCCTTTCCATGTCATGCTCTGCGCCCATGCCAACATCGTCTCGACATCAATCAGCTTCGTCCCATTCCAGTGTTGCTCCAGAATTCCCCAGCAGCGCTCGATGGGATTGTACTTGCTATGGTAAGGCGGATAGTATAGTAACTGAATCGGTTTACCAGTGAGCGTCGCAAATTCGACCATGCGTTTGAGAAACTGAGTGCGCACGCCACTACTTTCAGGACCGTTATCCACTTTGAGTTGAATCAGTTCGCACTGCTGTTGTTCTAAGCGTGATAGAGTTTGCCACCACTGTTCAAGGCGATCGACCACAAAATCGCTGGTTTTATAGGAACTGCCAAAGCTCAGGTACAACTGTCCACGATCTGCGTCAACAATGCCGAAAGGGATGTACGTTGCTTCGCCGCCCATATCGTGGTCATTGGCACGGTTATCCCCGCGGGTTTTGCCCCCACGCGAATAATTGCCAATCTTGACGGTCGCTTTGGCATCCTGACTTAAGCGCCTCACCTTGCCGGACTGCGATGGCCTGTCTTTGGCTTGGATGTTCTCGAAGATGGCGTCGGTTTCTGGCACTTTTTTTGGGGTTTCGCTTTGACGACTTTACGCAGTCGGTAACCCATCCGATTGAGAATCACGGCCATGCTACTCCGTGATGGCAATTGCGCCTCGCTAAAGCCCTGGGCCACGAGTTGCGTGATCGCGGCGGCGGCGGTCAGGCGCGTATAGGCAATCGTGCTGTTAAAGGTGGGATCCTGTTGGGCATGCGCTTCGGCTAACTGACGTAGGGCCCCTGCCGCGTCTGGGTATTTCATTTCCCAGCGTTTGCCGCCGCAAAAGCCGGACTGAGCCCCGACACAGATCAGTCCCGTCCGGTTTTCGGCTAATCCCAAGGCAACGGTCTGTCGACCCCAACCAAATACGGCTTCGCTCAGACGTGCACTCCCGTCACAGTACTTGATGGCCATCGCGGCTTGAAAGGCGCGACGGTCGACTGAATGCATCTTTGATGCGGCCAGTTGGATATCTTGAATATGCGCTTGGCCCAATCGTGGGTGGGACAAAGGGACTGAATTCAATGCGTAGCTCCTAATCATAACTGATTAAGAAGATAAACTATATCCAGGATGCGAGTGGTAAATTCTTACTTGGATAACACCTTATTTGCCGATCTGACTCGGAAGCAAGCGCAGAATTTCTGTGTCTATCTCGAAAAGCACCGTGCGCGCATCATCAATTATGACTATTACCAGGCCGAGGGCATCTGTTCCATTGGATCGGGGGCAGTCGAATCAGCGATTAAGCAAATTGACCGTCGGGTGCAAATATCCGGGGCCCAGTGGCAAACCGAAAATGTCCCGCAAGTCCTGGCACAGCGAGCTGCATACCTCAATGGATTATTCTCCCTAAAAGGATGACATGCTCCCTGGCGGGGATTGATTAGATTAATGTTAATTTCCGGCTATGTGAAACACTTTCAGTCTAAACTAAAGTGCAATTTCCGCCTACATTTTGTTTCGTCCGGCAATAGTATCTATCGTCAATCAAGCATTCCGATTTCATTCGCTTTTGAGATAGCAAGCCTGATAATCTGACAAATCTTCAATATGTCTTCGTCTGAGACACCTGTTCCAGTGGGTAGGGAAAGTGTTTTTTGGGTAAGTTGCTCAGTCTCCGGCAACCATAAGTAGGCATTTGAAAAATGTGATCTATACGGCTCTAGTTGATGACATCCTGGGAAGAAGTAGCGTTTAGCCAAAATGTTTTCAGCATGTAGAACTTTTATCAAAAAATCGCGGGATAATCTTATCTCACGTGAGTCAATTTCGAGAATTACATATTGATAATTATTTGCTTCATTCTCATCAAACTCTGCTATTTTAATTCCTGGAATGTCCTGAAGTTGCGCTTTATAGAGTAGATAGTTTTGGTGATTTACTGCTATGAAGTCTTTAATGCTCTCTAA
The DNA here is from genome assembly GCA_963704065.1 of uncultured cyanobacterium. Taxonomy (GTDB): domain Bacteria; phylum Cyanobacteriota; class Cyanobacteriia; order Leptolyngbyales; family Leptolyngbyaceae; genus Romeriopsis. The sequence continues at coordinate 26,191 of CAVPGX010000050.1, forward strand.
GCCTGTAATCCCCATAGCAGCAGACACTTCATTCATCTTTCCATTAGTACCAATTGAGATGATGTCATCCCCGCTCGCAGAAAATCCAAAGCTTTTCATGGATCGGATTTTTGATGCAAGTTCACTGTTGTTGGTAACAATTGCACCACCTTCGAAAGTGTTTAGAAACTTGGTTGCATGGAAACTAAAGACTTCAGCTTCACCAAAGTTCCCAATCATATGACCATTATGAGAACAACCAAATGCATGAGATGCATCAAATGCCAACTTCAGATTATGCGTCTGAGCGATGTCACTTAGCGCATGAATATTGCAGGGACGTCCCCAAACATGAACTCCAATAATGCCAGTCGTTCTAGGAGTAATAAGCGACTCAATTTTTGAGGGATCAATATTATGAGACAGTGGATCAATATCACAGAAGATTGGAGTGATTTCCTGCCATTGAAGCGAATGGGGTGTGGCAATAAATGTAAAGGATGGAACAATTACTTCTCCTCCCAACCCAAGTGCTCGAATCAAGATTTCCAGCGCAAGCGTGCCGTTACATGTGACTATGCAATGTTTAGCTCCGGTGAAGGCAGCTATACGCTGTTCAAATTCTTTGACATAAATTCCATCATTTGAAAGCCACTTCCGATCGATCGCATCTGCAATTCGATCGAAAAGACGTTGCCGATCGCCGATATTCGGACGTCCGACATAAAGAGGCTGCGAAAAAGCAGGAGGACCACCTAAAATAGCGAGCTCATCTACAGCAGAACTTTGGGGCAATAATGAGGCAGGGTTCATAATGTTTTGTAGGGCATCTTGATGATTAAATTTCTTGAGCATAAATTGTCTTAATTGAGCGTAAATAAGGACGCCAAGAGGGTTCTAGGCGCAACAAACCTGAAGAAAACCTGCTTTCCTTATTTAAATTCACATGTAGCTTGAAGGACTGGCATATCTGGAGTAGAGGCCATCTCGCGTGCTGGCCTAGCAGCCATGCTTGCTTAAGCCCCTGAGGGCACATTGCTAGAAAGGGTATAAGGAATCTGCTCAACAAGCTGACCGTAGTCAAGTTTAAGAACGCGATCGCCGAGATGAAAATACTTATCGTCATGACTGATGACCAAGATCGTTTTCCCTTGCGCTTTCAATTCAGGCAAAAACTGAGTGTAAAAGACGTCCTTAAAGATTGGGTCTTGATTGGAAGCCCACTCATCAAAAATATAGAAAGGGCGATCTTCTAGATAAGCTGTCAGCAACGCCAACCGCTGTCGCTGCCCCCGCGACAAAGCGGTTGTTGACAGTCTTCCATTTTCAACTTTCACTTTGTGGTCGAGTTGAAGCTTCACTAGGTATTTCTGGGCCTGCTCATCAAAGTCAGACATCTCTAATCCGAGCAAATCGTTAAATAGCTGAAAGTCAGAGAATACAACGGAAAATAGCTGACGATATTCTTCTCGGCTAGCATCGGTAATCCGATTACCATCTAACCAAATTTCACCAGCTTCAGGAATATACAGTCCAGTAATCAACTTCGCTAACGTAGTTTTTCCACTTCCGTTGCCACCTACCAAAAAGATTAACTCTCCCGGTTGAAAGCGCATGTTAATCGGACCAAGAATAAAATCACCGTCTTCTCTTTCACGGTAATAAGTATGCGTTATATCGCTCAATTCTAACGAGCGCCAATGCCTAATGGATTCAGCGCAGTCAGGTAATCTTGCGTCCGCTGCATTAGCCATTAGCTTCAGCCCCAATCCCTGGATCTTAAGAAACGCCACATTCGCTTCTGCCATGGCTGGAATGGCGCCCATAATGGACATCAGCATCGATCGAATGTATAGCAGAATCAGAATATAGCCGGTCAAAATTTGGCTATTAAGTTGCATGAAACTGGGAAAGACAAACAAAATAACGCCGATGATAAAAAGCAATAAAAATCGCGTCCACGTTTCGCCGATCAGGTAAAACGTGCTCCAGGTAAAAGAAAGTCGTTGAATTACTGTAGCTGTGGGCTTAAGGTTCTTTTCGAAGAAATCCCGACGACGACGATGATGCAGCTTCAACTCTTTCATCCCATCGGTCATCATATGGAAATAGCCCTGCAGATCATCGGCTTTATCCCTGGCCGACATCAGGAGTATCTCGCCTCGTTTCAAACACATCTTCTGGGCAATACCACCGGCGAGCAGTAAGATCATCGTTCCTAGAAACAGCTGCCAAGATAACCAGCACATATAGCCGAGGCAAACTACCACAACCACGACATTCGTACAGAGTGGTAGCATCGGGAGCAGCGAACTCCCAATTGTGGGGACGTCATGGGTTAATACCGCTAATAAAGCGGGATTGCCCACGGCTTCTAGTTGTCTCAAAGGTGCCTTGAGAATCTCCTGCCCTAAGTGAACCTGCCAATCGAAAACCGCTTTACGATACAGGTAAGTGAGCATCAGTTGGGAAACAACTGCTGTAACTAAGGAAAACAACGCGAGGCCGGCAAATTGCCAGCCCAGCTCCGTCAGCTTTGCCGGACCACCTAACGCCTGATTAATCAGCGTGATCAAGCTAGCGTTGCTTAATCCACTCAAGAAGGAAGTAACGATGACTAAGATAACGATGTAGGGAGAATTGCGAAATAGGTAGTTGAGTAGCTTCATAAAAAAGTGCGGGGGTATTAGTGAGAAGAGGGTTGCAGTGAGCGGTTTGGCGCGGCGGTTTGAGGGGAGTCCAAACAATCTTTCAGACGCTGCGCCAGAACAGGCGAATTCATGATGGATTGGTGGTGCCCTGGGATATCGTAGATTTCCATATCGCCCACGGCAAATCCTTTCCAGCCTAAATAAGGATCTCGAACAATCCCTGGCGGGTGATCGGTCGCTCGAAATAACGTTACTGTTCCGACAAAAGGCCTTTCCTGATAATTTTTACTAGCCTCATTAATCGCAGCACTCACAGCAGCGATTTCTTTTGAGTTGTGATTTAGAACTAACGCACTCGTGAAGGTATGCGCATGGAAGTGACACGAAGACTTTGACAAAAGGGATGTAATCAACCGATTAATTTTTACTTCCAACTGATTAACCTGATCCAATTCATTTTGATAATCCTCCAAGTCGCGGTTAATGCGCTCGTGGAAAAAGGATTCTTCAAACTTCGCATCGTTATCTTGAACTGGTTTGACCAGTTTGAGCTTCTCCAGCAACACCCGACTAGTCGATCGCCATCCCTGAGTTTTTACAACCTCGAATAATTTGCTGGGTTGTTGCATCAATCTCTGGATCGTATCTATCCCCATCCAGGTCAACACTGAACCCAATCGGGGTAGCAGTGGCAGCAGTTGAGGATATCCCGGTCCCGAAGTATCAAGCAGGCCTAGCAACCCGACTGATTCTCCTTGTTCTTGGAGCTGACAAGCCATTTCCCAGGCGATCGTCCCGCCAATGGATAAGCCGACAAAATGATAAGGCCCTTCTGGCTGCACCTTGCGAATTTGTGCGAGATAGAACTCGGCCATCTCTTGAATACTGTTGGAAGGCTGAATCTTGCCATCCAGTCCGCGCGGCTGGAGACCATACATCGGCCGATCATCGCCCAAGCTGAGGGCCAAATCACGATAGACCAGCACATTACCCCCAAAGGGATGGATGTAAAACAGCGGCGGTTTAGTGCCGTTGGGTTGAATCGCGACTAATGAAGACCAGGGGGCCAACCAGTTCTTCTGGCGGAGTATCTCGGCCATTGTACTGATGGTTGCCGCCTGGAATAGTGTTGCCAAAGGCAATTTCTTGCCAAATGTTTGCTCAATTTCCGCAAAGAGCTGCACAGCCATCAGCGAATGGCCTCCCAGCTCGAAGAAGTTATCATGAATGCCCACTTGCTCTCGCTTCAGCAAGCTACACCAGATATAACTTAACCGCTCCTCAATCTCATACTAAATACATGAATATCTGCTACACATAGAGCAGATGTGTTCAATAGAAGTGCGATGGTTGGCGTTAGTCGGATTGAGATTCGAGAAAGTTGTGCGCAATTAAAAACCTTGATGCATCAGCAACCCCGTGCCATGGCCCAGGAACGTTTACAGGTGCTGTATCTGCTCAAAAGTCGGCAAGCCAAAGACATCACCACAGCCGCGCAATTGATCGGTCGGGATCGGACGACGGTGCAACGCTGGTTGCAGAAATATCAGCAGGGCGGGATTGCCAAGCTGATTGCGGCCCGCACCGGCCAAGGTCGTAAACGTTTGATCAGTGAACCGGTGAATCAGGCATTAGAAGCTGAACTGGCGAAACCGTCAGGGATTCAAAAGCTACGGTGCGATCCAGGATTGGCTGAAGCGCGAGCACGGCCTTGAGGTGCGTTATGGAACGGTGCATCTGCATGTGCACTATCGCTTGGGGGCGAAGTTAAAGGTGCCCCGTCCACGCAGTGCACAGCAGGATGCACGGGCCGTCCGGCATTTTAAAAAACCCTCGCGGCCCGACTCGGCTTGTTGCACCTGACCCATCCCGACCGGCCGCTTTGCTACTGGTGTCAAGATGAAAGTCGCCTGGGCCTGAAAACCGAATTGGGTCGGCTGATCACGGCCGTGGGGGTGAAGCCAATTCAGGCAGTGCAGTGGCCACGTGAAGCGTTTTGGCTCTATGGCATCGTGGCACCACTGAGCGGCGACAGCTTCTTCTATGAGTTTTCCCATCTCGATGGGGTCTGTTTTGAGCAGTTTCTCAAGTTGGTGTCGGCGGCTTTCCCCAACCAGTTGAACGTGATTCAACTCGATCAAGCCTCCGCCCATACGACCGACCAGATTGAGATTCCCGAGAATATTGTCTTGCTGTTCCAGCCGTCGCACAGTCCCGAGTTAAATCCCATTGAGCGGGTCTGGCAGGATATCAAAGCCGATTTGAAAGGCGAAGTTTTCGACAATCTGGATGCGTTGCGTGCAGCGCTGCGAGAAGTATTGGGTTATCTGACACCGGATTGGTTAGCTTCGTTATCGGGCTACGACTATATTCTGTCGGCACTATCTGTAGCGGGTATTCATTAATTTGGTATAAGCTAGTTTCTAAGGTGTTTGATGTGGTCTGTTCCAGCCAGGCCAGTCGGTCAATCTGTTTGGCCAACTCGGCGATCGTGGGGTATTCAAACAGGCTCCGAAGGGGTAGTTCAATTTGCAACGTTTGCCGCAGTCGCGTTAGAACCTGCGTGGCGAGCAGCGAATGTCCTCCCAGCTCAAAGAAGTTATCGCAGATGCCGACCCGATCTAGGTTGAGCAAACCACCCCAAATCCGGCTAATTTCCAGCTCGGTAGCGGTTTCAGGGGCGATGAACTCAGCGTCAACCGTGCGCTGACTCGGATCAGGCTCGGGCAGCGCATGACGATCAACCTTGCCGCTGGGGGTAAGGGGTAAAGCCTCTAGGAAGACGATCGCGCCTGGCACCATATAGTCGGGCAGCTGCGCTTTCAAACAGGCCCGCAGTTCACTCGCACTGACAGGGCCAGTCGCCACAATGTAGGCAACCAATGCCTGGCTGCCAGAGGGTGCGGCGCGGGCAATAACCACGCCCGCTTGCACCTGAGAATGCTGGACCAATGCCGCTTCAATTTCGCCTAGCTCCACCCGGAAGCCGCGAATCTTAACTTGATCATCAATCCGACCTAAGAACTCCAAGTTCCCATCAGGTAAATAGCGGGCAAGATCGCCCGTTTTGTATAGACGAGCGCCAGGTTCTTGAGTGAAAGGATGGTCAATAAATCTTTCTTTCGTTAACTCTGGACGATTGAGATACCCCCGAGCAACCCCCGTACCGCCGATAAAAAGTTCACCCGGTACACCAATCGGCACCAGCTGTAACTGCTCATCCAACACGTACGTCTGGGTATTCGTAATTGCTCGGCCAATTGGCATGGCCGAGGAGGTGCCATTCTGTCCAGAAAGGGAAGCTGGAGCATAGATTGTCGCCGTGACCGTAGTTTCAGTCGGACCATAAGCATTGAGCCACTGGCACCGAGCACCAATATCTTGCATCCACTGTTCATAGGCACGACGTGAAATTTCTTCGCCACCGACGACAACTAAGCGCACACTATCTGGCAGTGGCTGATCAAGCATTTTGACTTGGCTCATCCAGACTTGCCAAAAAGCTGTGGGCAAATTCAAAACCGATATTTGAGCCTCGGTGACAAATCCCAAGAAATGAGTCATTGAGGCGACTATGTCCTCTGGACGCAGGATTAAGGATGCCCCACTCATAAGAGTCGGAAAGATTTCTTCAACAGAAATATCAAAGCTGATAGAGCCAAACTGTAAGACACGGTCTTGCTCACGCAACTGATAATGACGAATTACCGTCTGCGTAAAGCTTACCAATGACCGATGCTCGATCATCACGCCCTTCGGTTTGCCCGTAGACCCAGAAGTATAAATCACATAAGCCAAATCATGGGGCTGACTAAGAATAGGCAAGTTCTCTTGGCTCTGATGCGCAATTCTGTCCCACTCAGCATCAAGCGCCACGACGATCGCGGCGGTCTCTGGCAATTGTGTTTTCAGCCTTGCCTGGGTGAGCAAGACGCGCGGCTGCGCATCCGAAAACACATACGCCAATCGTTCCTTGGGATAGCTCGGATCAAGCGGCACATAGGCACCGCCCGCTTTGAGAATGCCTAGAAGTCCAACGACCATCTCCAGGGAACGCTCCACACACAAGCCAACCAGCACGTCCGGCCCAACACCCAAATCCTGTAAATGATGGGCCAGGCAATTCGCCCGTTCATTCAGCTCTCGATAGCTCAGCTGTTGTTCTTCAAACATCACCGCCACCGCATCCGGGGTGCACTCTACCTGTGCCTCAAACAGCTGATGGATGCATTTATCCTGTGAATACTCGGCGTTAGTATAATTCCACGCCACCAACAGTTGATGCCGTTCTGCCTCGGTCAATAACGGTAACTCCGCGATCGGCTGCTCCGGATTCGCCAGTATCCCTGCCAGTAACACCTGAAAATGACCCGCCATGCGGCTGATTGTGGCGTGATCAAATAACCTGGTCTTATACAGAAAATGGCAAGCTAACCCTTCCGAACTTTCGACAACATCAAGGGCTAAATCAAACACCGCAATTCCCGAATCCAACTTAACTTCCTGACTCTGCAGACTCTGCAGACTCTGAGCAGAACTCACCTGATTCGGGAGATTCCTCAGATGAAACAGCGTTTGGAAGATCGGATTTTGGCCCAGGTTACGCTCGGGCTGCAACGCTTCTACCAGCTTTTCAAAGGTCACAGATTGATGGGCATAAGCGTCCAGAGCAATCTCACGCACTTGACTCAGCAAGCTGCGGAACGTCAGATTACCCGCCAAATCCGATTGCAGGGCTAAAGTGTTGATGAATACACCAATCAGCGATTCTGTTTCGAGCCGATCGCGCCCCGCAATGGGGGTTCCAACAATGATGTCTGTTTGACCAGTGTAGCGATATAGCAATGTCTGAAACACTGCCAGCAAAGTCATAAACAGGGTTGCCCCGGCCTGCTGACTCAGTCCTTTCAGGTCATCACTCAGAGACTTGGGCAGTAAGACCGTGTGCTGTGCGCCCTGCAGTGTTGGTTTGGGCGATCGTGGTCGATCAGTCGGCAGCTCTAAAATCGGTAACTCTCCCCCAAGCTGGGACTTCCAGTAAGCCAGGTGAGGCTGAAGCGATGCATCATCAAGTTGCTGCCGCTGCCAGTGGGCAAAGTCGGTGTATTGAATCGGCAGCTCGGGTAAAGGCGATGGTTGCCCATTGGAAAAAGCCGCGTACAGGGATGCAATTTCTTGTTGTAAAACTTGGACGGACCAACCATCAAAAACGATGTGATGCAAATTGATCAGCAAAATATGCTGATCCTCACTGAGCTTGAGTAACTGTGCTCGGAGCAAGGGGCCGCAAGCTAAGTCAAACGGTTTTTGCGCAGCTTGAGCCGCAATTTGCTGCGCCTGTTCGGCCTGCGCTGGTGCCGGCAAATCCCTCAAGTCAACGATGGGCAGTGATAACGTCAGTGCGGCCGCAATCTCAACTGTAGGCTCTCCGTTGACGCCGGGAAACCGCGATCGCAAAATCGCATGGCGACGCACAATTTCATTCAGGCTGTGGACCAGAACATCGACTTTCAACTCCCCTATCAACCGAAAATGGGTGGGGCGGTTGTAGGCGGGATTACCTGGCTCCAACTGATCGACAAACCACATCCGCTGCTGGGAAAACGATAGCAACAATGGCTCCGATCGCTGCGATCTAGGAATACTCTGTCCAGGTTGAGTACGCGCCGCTTTTTCTTTCAACCAGTTCTCTAGGAAGGCTCGCTTTTCGGGCGACAGTACCGAAATTTGCTGGTTCAAATTATCCATGATTCTCCACTAAAATCGACTCAACTATTTCCCAATTGAGCACTGGAGTTTATCCTGAACGCACAGCTCCAGCGCTGGACATAAAATCGGTTTAAATATCTAAAGTGCCTTCGCCATGACGACTTCTCAGATTCTGATGTAGATGTGCCGTACATTCTGGAACGCCAATACGATCTTTCTGCAAAAAACCATCCCGCTCTCGGAGCAGCTGCATTTCTGCTTCGACCGCATGTTGCGCGGCAAACAGACAAGGCGTACTGTAGTTCACCAGAGCAACCCCGGCGTCTCTGAGACTGCTTAAGCTGCAGGACGGTGACTTACCACCCGCAATTTGGTTAAAGACAAGTGGTTTGTCCACCTCTGCTTTGAGCGCTTTAATCACCTTTAAGTCAGTAATCCCATCAGCCAAAATTGCGTCAGCCCCCGCAGTCGCATAGGCTTTGGCGCGGCGGAGAATCTCGGCATGGTCAGAGGCATCAGTGCGCGCGACTACAAATAGGTCCTGCCGCGTCGCTAACACCTGATTGAGCTTCTCGAGAAAGGTATTCATCTCCATCAGGAGCTTGCCGTCAACGTGGCCACAGCGGCGCGGACGTTTTTGGTCTTCAAGAATCACCCCAGATGCCCCAATCGACTCTAGTAGAGAAACCACATGACAGGCAACTTCCGCATCGACATAACCATCATCAATGTCAACCAAGATGTAGTGTTGAGGCAGCGTCGCCCGCACTCGCTGGACAAAAGCGACAATATCAGACCAAGCAATAAAGCCAATATCGGGGAGCCCATAATAACTTGCAGCAAATCCAAAACCACTAATGAAAATGCCATCGTAATACTTAGCGGCAATGGAAGCGGAAAAGACATCATAAACCCCAATGAAGGGCATGATATCGCGGGATTCTAAGGCCTTTTTGATGCATCGACTTGGATCGAGTGTCATAATATTTGCAGAGAAAATAGTGATGTTATATGAAGACTAAATTTGGTAGCTAAAGCGCCTCTTCAGGCATCGCTGACAGCTCCGCTAGCAACTGTGCCAATTCATCGGGATTAACCCCTTCGGCCTGGATTTGAGTAATCTTAACGGCCATATTGGCGACCGTCGGTTGTTGGAAAAAGACTAAAAACGGCAGCTCAACTTGGAGCATTTCCCTGACACGATTAATCACCTGCGCGGCGAGAATCGAATCTCCCCCCAGCTGGAAAAAGTTATCGTGAATGCCCACAGCGTCAACCGCCAAAACTCCAGACCAAATGCTCACCAGTGTCTCTTCAACCGGCGTTCGAGGTTCCACATAGGCAGCACTTGATGCGGTCGGGTCAGTGGCTGTCAGCCCCAGCTTTTCTGCTAGGCCAATTCGCTGCCGTTTACCCGTCGGTCCTTTGGGAATTTCATCGAGAAATAAGACAACGCGGGGCACCTTAAAATCAGCGAGTCTAGCCGCCGCAAATTCTTTAATGGCCTGTTCCGTCACCGATGCACCCGGCTTGAGTACCACTGCCACCGCGACATCCTCACCCAGGAGCGTATGCGGGGCCGCAAACGTCACTACCTGCTCGATCACTGGGTGATCAAGCAAAACTTCATCCACTTCCCGCGGGGAAATTTTCTCCCCACCTCGATTAATAATTTCCTTAATTCGGCCTTTTAAGAACAAGTAGCCTTCAGCGTCTAAATAGCCCAGGTCGCCAGTGCGGAACCAGCCATTAGTAAAGGCCTTCCCATTCGCTACCGGATTATTTGCATAGCCTTGAGTAACGTTATCTCCCTGGATAACCACCTCACCAATTTCACCGACCGACAGCAGATTGCCCAGCTCATTCATAATTTGCACCGCTGGGCCCGCCGCCACCCCAACGGAACCAGGTTTACGTGGTTGCGGTGGTAACGGGTTGCTGGCCATTTGGTGGGCGGCCTCGGTCATCCCATAGGATTCAATTACAGGGGCCTTAAAAACCTGTTCCAACTCGGCCATCACTTGCGGCGGCAGGGGCGCTGACGAAGACCGGATCAAGCGTAGGGAAAGTTGAGCCGCCCGCTCTGGCTCGGCCGTAATCCGACCTAAGATCTGCTGGTGCATCGTCGGCACGGCGGAATACCAGGTAGGCTGGTGCGTCTCTAGCCACTCTAAGAATTGGGGCGCATAAAAACCGGGAGTACAGACGACGCTGGCACCAGCAGTGATCGAGGACAACAGCGCCCCCACCAATCCGTGGATATGAAACAACGGCATCACGTTTAAGCAACAATCGTCCGTCGTCAACCCTAGCGTCTGCGCCACATTCTGAGCCGATCGGCAGAGATTAGCGTGGGTCAGCGGCACCATCTTGGGGCGCGCCGTGGTCCCAGAAGTATGCAAAATCAGCGCTGTGTCTTCCGGCTGGGCAAAATCATCAGCCGTGATGCTGGCGGGCGGCGGTACGGATAGCTTAAATACTCCGGCTTCAGCCGTGAGCAGCGGTAACAACTCAACCACAGGAATGCTCAGTCGCTGGGCCACAACCCTCGCCGGTGCAGCGACTTCCGGCTGCACAATCAATGCCTTAGCATCCAAATTATTCAGATAAAACTCAAACTCACTATCCCGATAGGCTGGGTTCAGGGGAGCACAAGTTGTGCCAGCAGCAACCGATAGAAAAGCTACCGCCATTTCCGGCCCATTGGGCAGGGCCACAGCCACCCGATCATGGCGCTGTATCCCTAAAGCACGGAGCTGACCGACAGTCGTGAGGCTCTGTTCATATAGTTTCTGATAGGAAAGCGGAAGACGGCTAGGCGCAGCGATCGCAACGCTCTTCGGAGCATCACCAGCGCAAGCCTTAACGATTCCCCCAATCGAACGCTTGCATAATAAATTATTCATTTCATCCGGTCAATATCGTGAGGAAGGCTAAAAATGTAGCGATCGAGACTGAAGATGTAACGGAAAAGTTATATTTTTGCTTTCTGATATGAAACAATAATCTGCGTAAAAATCGATTAATTCTAACAAGCTTTGATGAACTTCCCGTCTTCTAAGCAAAGTTTTGATTAATCGGAGTCGTGGAGGATGAAGCCACGCTTCAAATGTAGATGCTCCAAGCATCGATCAACCAAATCTATTGATCGACTGCGCTCAAGTCATGATACTCGCTAACTCAAGCACAGCTCGATTAATTGGCAGGAGGGGGAGGTTATAGTCGCTGATGGCGAGGAACAAAATCCTATCAGCCGAAGATGAGCGCGACTGCATCGCGGATAGCCATCATCCATTCCAGCGGCACCGGTTTACCAGACATTTTCAATCACGTTCATCGCTTGCAGATAAGCCGGGACATCATCTTGAACCAAGTCATCATCTAAACCACTATCATCGTTAATTGCTTTGCGGGCGTTATCCGCAATCACCACATTGGCCAGTAGCTCCAGCGCCTCCGGCTTATCGAGGTTTTGCAGTGCATCCGCATACTTGCGGCTATGGGTCGGACGTACCGACTCCTGGCAGTAATTTGATAATTCACGACTTTCGGTCATGACTGAAAAAGCGACTTCCTTCGTCGCCGGCTTCCCATAAAACGACATGTACAACAGGTTGACCATCGACGCATCATGCACCGGAATCTGATACTGACGCACAATTTGAGGCCAGTAGCGCAGCGCTTTCAGTCCCTCTAATCCGCCCTTTTTAATTCCCGCCTGCTCACACCAATCTTCAAATTCTTCGATACCAGCCGGACAGCGTTGCAGCGTATGCATCATCTCGGCTAAAACTTGCCCCGCCTGAAAGTTGCGGGTGGGGCTACCGGATACAGGCAACATCATACTGCCACGGACATCGGCGATCATCGCGGTCAATTGGGCAAAGGTATGGTCACGTACCTTCTCCATATCGCCACCCCGGTTCAAGGCCGCTTCGATTCGCTGCACACCATAGCCAAGCTCGGTGAGGGCGATCGGTTGACGATTGTACAAACGCTTGCGATCGCGCCGACACATCGATACAGTCGCCGCCTGATCAACACACTGATCCAGCAGTAGCGTCAACAGCGTCGGCAAAATCCCGGTATTCTCACGGTGATAGGTATAGCCAAAGCCCGCAAAAATCGACGACATATTTTTCGCCGCTTTAATGTATTGAGCTTCCACATTGTGGATGCCCGGTGAAACTTGAATATTCGGCGATAGCTTATCCAGCATGCGGGCGCCCAGCAAAGCGGTCAGCGCATTCGGGTGGCAGAAGTTGGCCGTAAAGCTATCAACCGGATTACGCAGTGCCCCATGCCGGTGGAAGCCGGAGAAAAAGCCCAAATTTGGCTGTTTCTCACACAAAACATAGGATTCATTTTTAATAAAGTCATGGCTGAAAGAACCTGCCAGACAAGCCAACACCACTTGCTCTCGCTTGAGTTCTGCCCGGAGCAAGCAAGCATCTTTGAGATCCTGCTCAATGTGATTACTGTTGGCACTGAGTATGACTAAGTCACAGGTTTCAATCAAGTAAGCCAACGTATTCGGAACGCGCTGCTTCCCTTCATCATGGAAGGCCATGCGGCACATTGTCTCAACATGATCAGGATCCATACCTTGGATCGCATCCTCCGAAAATGCCCCCATTAACTCCCGTCCGGGACGGGCGGCCAACAGCAAAAACTTACCATCCGTTTGCATGGAGCAATTATAGGCAATCGACCCCGGATAGAGGCCGACACTATAGAAGCCGACTTTGCCATCCTCTAGCTCACGAATCCGCTGCTTAATAGTGTCTTGGTCCAACGAGTTGTCAAAGAAACTGTTATGCATGCTGTTGTTACTCAATTGCGGCACTAATGAATTGCGAGCCCATCCAGGATATTGTGATCGATTAAGGGTAATCCGGCGAATTCGCTCAACACACCAAGTATCATATTGTAAGCTGCTGTCGGTATTTCACTGAGGAAAATCAATATTCAGTGTACTGGCTAAATCAGTTGTGACTAGTGCCAACACTATAGTGTTCCACTTGTGCGATTGTCGGTTAATCGCTGCACACCCAGCCGCATCACAGACAATACCAAAATAATTAAAAACATTACCAGACCGATCGTACAGCCATAGCTAAATCCATCGGCACTAATCGACTCAAAGGCCTGCTCATAGGAGTAGTAGACCAGGGTTTTCGAGGCATTCAATGGCCCGCCCCGCGTCATGATAAATACTTCCTCAAATACCTTTGTCGCCGAAATGGCCGAAATGACCGCCACCAACAAAATATAGGGGCGCATCAGCGGCACCGTAATATCGAGATGCCGCCGCAGACCATCAGAACCATCGATCGCCGCCGCTTCGTAAAGGTCCTGGGGAATTGCTTGCAAACCCGCAAGATAGACCACCATGTAGTAGCCCAGGCCTTTCCAGACCGTGACCGCCATCACCGCAAATAATGCGATCGCCGGACTAGTCAGCCAATCGATCGACGGCATCCCCAGCGCCTTTAAGGTTTGGTTTAGTAGACCAGCGTCGGCGTAAAGCCACTTCCAGGCAAACCCAGCCACCACCATCGAAATCACCACGGGTGTATAGTATGCCACCCGAAACCACTGGATTCCTCGGAGCTTCTGATTCACCAAGATCGCTAACCCTAATGGCAAACTCGCCAGTAGCGGCACCACACAAACCAGATAGAGCAACGTATTCCGAAAGGCCAGCCAAAAGACTGGATCTTTAAGTAGCTTTTGAAAGTTTTTCAGCCCCACCCACTGCATCGTATCGGCGATCGGGTCAAACTGCATCACACTCCAAAGTAGCGCCTGCAACACTGGGTAGAACACACACATGCCCAGCACAGTCAGCGCTGGCAATAAGAACCAGTAAGGCATCAGCGAACCGCGCTGGGACGATGAATTACTCGACATCCTCAAGATCAACTCGTCTAAGGGTACGGCGTGGCGGCAACACTTGTTGGGTACGGCGCCGGGAAGGGACATAGGCAGAATAGTCATCATGGACATATTCCACCGTTCGCACAGGGCGACCCTGCCGCGTCGTAAACATCGACATCATACCAACTAAGGCAATACCACCGCCAAATGTCAACAATACACCACCTAAGGCCCAGGGCAACCCTGCGGCTAATGAAGACTCATCGCGCCGCGGCGCTGGGGCCTGTACTGTAGGCTGCGGCACGGGCGAAGGTGGTGTTAAACTCTGCGCCTTCGCCTGTAGGGTCAAATTATCGATTAACGTCTGTTGATTCCGAATTTGCTGTTGCTGCTGCTCAAATTGCGATTTCAATTGATCCATCTCCAATCGCAGCTTCGCCTCTTCATAACCCAACTCAGCTTTCGCGATCGCCGGCTGTGGGTTAGGCAATACCGGGTTAGCTGTCGCAAAATCTTGTGTCGCATTACCAACTGGCGGCAATGATGGCGGCATCGGCAACCGCGCTGCATTCGGACTCGACACTGTCGGCAGGGCTAAATTAATCCCACCCCGCAGCACAATCACGGCTGCCAGTCCGGCTAAGGCGGCGCCGCCTAAAAAAGAAGTTGTGTCACTCATATCGCTTTGCCCCTTGATGCAGCAAGGTGCTGGTTTCGGTTGGTGTTTCGATGACCGATGGATAAATTATTGGGGGATACTTGACAACTAAATTGCGCCCCAACAGCCATCGCCGGCACTAAGTAATTATAGCTGCAGTCTTAGAACTAAAACACCAAATCTAGCGTTTTCACCCTTGCCGGCCAGCGGACAGCCACTTGATGACTGGAGACACGCCATCGAGCGAACCAAGTCGATCGCGCCCACTGATGCCGATCGTAATCGTCAACCGCCCCTACCAGCGCTTACTGCTTTTGGCACAGGATCACCCCGAACCAATTTTGGGAATCAGTCCAAGTCTGCTGTACAATCAAGCCTTGCTGCTGCAAGCGTAATTGCATTGCTTCGAGGTCAAATTTGCGCGAGATTTCACTCAGAATTGTCTCATCGGGCGCAAATTGGATTGTGCAATCGAGTCGCGCTGAGACGGACGGTTTGTTGGCAGCGACTGCGTAAATGCATTTCAATTTGATGCTCGATCGGATTATAGAACGCGACATGCTCAAATTGGTCCAAGTCGAAGTTGCCGCCGAAACGGTGATTGAGATGTTGCAGCATATTCAAATTGAAGGCCGCCGTGACACCTTGGGCGTCGTTGTAGGCCGCCTCCAGAATATCCGTTGATTTACGCCGATCAATCCCCAAGAGGAAAAATTCACCCGCTTTGAGCGCTGCACTGACTTGCTGGAGTAAGCGATCGCACCCCGCTGGCGAAAAGTTGCCCAAGCTACTGCCAATAAAGGATATCAGGCGACTCGGTGCCGTTGTTGGTTGCAAATGTTTGAGCGCTATATCATAGGTGCTGACAAGCGCATGAATTTGCAGTTTCGGATAATCCTGGAGCAATTGTTGCGCGCTCAATTGCAGAATGCTGGGGCTGACATCGATCGGGCAATATTCCAGATGGGCCACCGACTGAGCTGTATGGAGCTGTTGGTAGGCATCTAATAGCAACCGCGTTTTGGTCGAACTGCCACTGCCCAGTTCAATGATTTCACAGGGACCGGTGTAGTTAGCGAGATCGACGGCACAGCTTTGTAAAATTGCCGTCTCCGTCCGGGTGAGATAGTATTCTGGCAAATCACAAATTTGTTCAAATAGCTGCGATCCGCGCTCATCATAGAAGTATCGCGCCGGGATTGTCTTTGGTTGCTGGTTAAGACCTTGGCACAGATCGCTATCAGGGTCCTGCTCATACTCAGAGATCGCCAGCGGACTAATCAAATATTCCAACTGGAGCCGCTCATCTAGGGCGGCAGTATCTCGCCCGAGGCAAGCTGATTCAGCAAATGAAACCACAGATATCGTTCCTCACGTTTAACAATGCACACCCGAAATCCAGGGCACGCATTTTATTCTGACATAGCACCGTGGCGCAAACCAGCGAAATGCATAGACCACCGTTACACAGGCGGCGCATCGCTAGCACAGCGAAAACCAGCGAAAACCACCTGAGTCCAGGGATGGTACCAGTTCCGGAAACTCGTACGAATGCTCCAAGGCCGCGTTGCCCAACTGCCACCCCGCAGGACCCGGTGTTGACCATCGAAATAAGCCTGCGAATAGCCATTATAGGGAAATGGTGCGAATCCTGGGTAACCCATGAAGCAAGTATCGGTCCATTCCCAAACATTACCCAGACAATCCCAAAGTCCGGCGGGACTACGCCCGGCGGGATAAGCCTGGACCGGTGTCGTCGTATTCAGTGGCGATCGTGAGTCGAGGCCGCTGAGATTTGCCCGCACGGTGGCAGACTCAGCGGGAGCTTGAAAGAGTGGCGCAGGCACATCGTGCCAAGTATGACCCCAAGGTAGGGACTGACTATGCTGTCCGTTCCAGCGCGCGGCCTTTTCCCATTCGGCTTCCGTCGGTAGGCGTTTGCCGCAAAACTGGGCATAGGCAGTTGCTTCATACCAGCTGACCCCGCAGACAGGATAGCTCGATTGGGCCAGTTCCGATCGCCAGTAATGGGGCTGCTGAATTGCCTGTTGTTGACACCATTGCCACCCATCAATCGACCACCACTGAGGGTCCTGGTAGCCATCCGCCTGGATAAATTGCTGATATTGCGCACAGGTAACCGGCGTGGCATCAATCCAATAATCCGGCAGCTCTACCCAAGAAGCCGGTTGCTCATTATCGAGGGCCGCTGGTCCTGCATCCCCTTGCCAAAACCCACCCGCCGGGATTTGAATCATCTGAGAGGGCGTCGGCGTAACTGTATCCGCCCGATCGGGATAGATCGCTAGTTGACCCAATAGGGCGAGAACAATCGCGATCGTTTCACAATGCTGGCTCTCATGCTGCAACAGAAAATGCCACAAGCGTGACTGCTGCGTCAGATCCGCTTGGCCCAAATAGGCTTCTACCCGCGATCGAATGTCTGCGAGATAGGCGACGATCGTCGCCTGTTGCGGTAGCTGCTGCCGCTCATGCTTGGGTAACCCGTCAGCCGCAAACAAACGCCGGTATTGGGGATAGGCACAGGACTGTCCCGCCAGATGCTCCAAAATCCAACGACTTTCGGTATAGCCAATATGCCCTAAGTGCCAGCCAACCGGGCTAAAATCGGCGTGGGCCTGCGCCCGAAAAACATCGTCACTCAGTGCGTCAAATAACGTTAAAGTCAGCGTGCGACTATAACGCATCGCCTGAAGTAAATGGTCGGGCGTGATCGATCGGTAATCAGATGGCGGCAGCGGTGAACCAAGATTCCAAGGATTCGATTTCGACAGTGAGGTCATGGGAAACAGTTAGCAACGATCGATCGGCAAAAGGTTGCCACTCGCCCTCAAAAAAAGGCTCTGACGCCACCAGTATAGAAGCTGGTAGAGTCGGTTCTTGCTTCAGCCAATACAAGCTAGGGACCGGATCGCGGTTGGCAAAGCGCGAAGCAATCAAGGTTTTGCCATCAGTAATCACAAAATTGGCCGAAAAATCCGTGTGATATTCCGCGGCTAGATCCAGCATTACCCGCAGCATTTGCTTGAATGCACCGCGCAAATCTTGGGTGGCCGCATAGGCATCCAGAAACAAGCCATACATATGCTCCGAATCACTGGTCCCATGCACAGCGGCGTAGGCCTCATCACTTAGCCGCTCCCGAATCGGGCGCAATAGTGTTTTGCGAAATCGATCGATGTAACCGTTATGCACCGCCATCAGCGTTTGATGCTGAAAGGGCTGACAGTTACTCAAATCAACCGCAATGCCGGGGGTGGCGCTCCGCACATTCGCCAACATGCAGCCCGATCGGATATAGCGACTAAGACTCGGCAAATTGACATCATTCCAGATCGGCAAGGTATTGCGATAAATATAGGGCGTCGCTGGCTGATGGTCGTCGTACCACCCAACCCCAAATCCATCGGCGTTCAGAATACCGCTTGTCATTTCCTGCGGCTGATAGCTCTGCACGACTAGAGAATGCTGCGGGTCATACAGTAAGCGCTCTAATTGAATCGGTTCACCCAGATAAGCAAGTAAACGGCACATAGATGATTCAAGCTGCGGTATTGTAATCCGCGAGTATGGATGTCGTGGTGGTCCGGGGCTTAACCCATGAGCCATCGAATATCACTTCATCCTAACCAAAATTAGACCGCTTGCGTTGCTTCTACACCAACGGGCGATCGGTGAGCTCAAAGTTAACGTAAAGTTGTAGTGAGTTTGCTTTAGCCTGTGCCACAATCTAAAACAGAAATTGTTAATCTAGGGTTAAGGTAATTGGAAGCCGGTTTGACTCCGCTGCATTGAGCGAATGTCATAACTGTCACACAGCCTGCTTCTCTGCATGTTTGCGGCATGTCTCAATCGGGGTTAGTAAGGCTGGCCGATGCCGTTGATCCCCTCTCTAGGAAACGCTTGATCCTGTTCTCATCTGCTATCTGTTACTTCAGACTTCAATACCTGCCATCCACGAATACAACGCTATGCAAGGCACTGATTCGAACTTCAAACCGATTCGCTCACTGAACGATGCGATCGGGCGTTGTCAGGATTTAGGGATGCGGCTCAGTCGTCAGCGACGCTACATATTAGAGCTGCTCTGGCAGGCGCAAGACCACTTATCGGCGCGCGATATTTACGACCAACTAAATCGCCAAGGCAAAGAAATTGGTCACACCTCGGTCTATCAGAATCTCGAAGCATTATCCGAGCAGGGAATCATTGAATGTATCGATCGGGCCGATGGTCGGCTTTACGGCAACATCAGTGATGCCCATAGTCATGTCAATTGCCTCGATTCAGAGCGAATTATTGATGTATATGTCGAGCTGCCAGCGGCGCTAATTAATCAAATTGAAGCGCAAACAGGCGTCAAGATCACGGAGTATCGGATCGATTTCTACGGCTACCAGCAATCGGCAGATGTAAAGTAGCGCTGTGCCGCAGTAACGTAGACGGTCATCCAACAGCGCCAAACCATCAGACACACCTAAAGCAAGCGCGCAAGAAAATTAAATTTTCTCGGCAATTGATTAATCTGATTCGATTATCCTTGATACCCTATAGACTCCATCGGTTAGTTGTGGTTCAATCAGTGGTTTGGACCGATGCTGGTCGATGCTTGAGGACCGGAAAATTAGGCGCAACGCTTGTAGATTAGCTAGAAACTAGTCTGCGGCGCAAATTGCGTCTCATCTGGAATTAATTACCCCTCGCTCTTGATCGTCGCTGAGTTATGTCTACCAAGTCACGTCGTGCTAAGTGGTTTAGCGGTTGGGGCAAACGCCAAAAGCCGTTGAATCGTCCCCAATGCTCGGTTGAAGAGCAAGAATTTTTCGTGGAAACCGATTTGGCGGAACTGGGACCAGTTGGGAGGAATCAGCCAAAACTCGTGCCGTCGGGAGTCCAACGGGTGCCGGGGCAGGCGGTCCAGCGCTTCGAACAACCAGAATTTTCCGATGTCGGTCGCGCCAATGGACTGGGGCCTTCGACGACACAAGCAATTCCTCCTGCACGATCGTCCGGCCACAAGTCGGGCCAAGCGGCCAGTCAATCAGCGCCCCAAACCGCGCGCCAACGTCCGGTGCGGGCAATGCGCCAACAGGTCAGGCAAATACTCCTGAGCCGCTACCAATCTAGCCAACAGGCCGCGATCGTCGGCACCAAGCGACTCACACGATTTGCGCAGAGCCAAGCGCATAACCTCTACGAATGGGCCAAACCCTTTGCCCGTCAACATCGCCTGAGTTTGTTGTCCCTCGGTTTGCTGAGTACCGCATCCGTTACCGCCATCGGGGCAATGATTTGGCTCTCGCGGGTCCCCCCCACACCCGAATGTAACCGCATCAATCTACTGTCATCGGATTCAGAACGACTGTACTGTGCACAGCAAGCGGCCCAGTCGGGCAATCTCGACCAATTATTGGCCGCCATGGCTCTGGTCAAAAGCTGGGCTCCCGATAATCCTCTATATCCCCAGGCGACTGCGGCTTTGGGCCAATGGTCAGAAATGCTACTGTTGGAAGCGCGCGATCGGCTCAGCAAAAATGACTTGGACGGCGCCATCCGACTCGCCAAGCAGATCCCCGATACTAGTCCGATCTTTGAACAGGTGCAGCAAGAAGTCACCTTTTGGCAGGTGGAGCGCAACCGTGGGCAGAAGTTATTTGAGCGCATTCAAACCGCCTTTCGCAAGCAGCGTTGGAATGATGCTTCGGATCTGTTGGCGAAGCTGGCGCTAGTGGACGACGCAAGTTGGCAAAATCGCCTCCCTAACCTACGCAAACAGCTGGTTGACGAAAAAAAGGCCGGTCAGTTGCTTAAACAGGCTCGAAATTTTGCCGCCAAAAATTCGCTGGAGAAGCGCGGCAATGCCATCCGGATTCTCCTGCCGATCAACCGCCAGACAATCGTGTGGGAAGTTGCCAGCCAACAAATTCAGCAGTGGCGAGACCAGCTATTAAAACAAGCCGCCGTATTGCTGCAGCAAAATCAAATCCAAAGCGCCAATCGCCTGATTGCGACTTTACCACCGGAGGTAGAAATCACCGAAGTCCAGCGTGATCTCACCCGAGTGGCACAGGTGGCCGCGATCGATACGAGCAAACAAAATAATGCCCCCTTACTCAACCAGCTCTGGGGCTTGATGATGGCGGACACGGCCGTCCAACAAGTGGCAACAACGAGCCCTTACTATAAGCAAGCACAGCAACTGCTCCCCCGACTCGAAATGCAGGCTGAGGATGCCATGCAAATCGAGCTCGCCCAGGCGATCGCGCGCTTTGGACAACTGCCTGCCTTAGGTCTCGCCATGCACCAAGTTGAACAGATTGAAATGCAGCGACCGCGGCGGATTCAAGCGCAAACATTACTGGCCCATTGGCGCAAGAAAACGCAAATTCTCGAGGATCGGCCAGTTTTGCAACAGGCGCAACTGTGGGCACAAGCGGGGGAGCGTGATCAGCTGCGCACCGCTGTACAGCTAGTTGAGCAAATTGCGCCGGGTCGCGCGATTTATGCCACAGCCCAACAAAACAAACGCTCCTGGATTACCCAAATTCAGACGATCGAAGATCAGCCAATTCTCGACAAGGCACGCAATGTGGCCCAATCCGGCCGACTGAGCGAAGCAATTCGGCTGGCGGATCAGATCAAATCCGGTCGCGCACTATATCAGCAGGCGCAAGTCGATATCTCAGGCTGGGCCGCCGAGCTACAGGTGATTGCCGATCGGGATCGGCTGGCAAGGGCCAATGCGCTCGCAGCAGAGGGGTCGCTCACCCGAGCCATCAACCTCGCCGACCAAATTAACAGTCGTGCGGTCTATGGTGAAGCGCAACAGCTGATTACTCAGTGGAAGGCAGAACGGGAGGAATTCTGGCGCGCACAGCAGCAGGAACAACAGCAGGAGCAGCAGCCCGACATTCCGGAATTCGCACCGTCGCCCCCAGTGGCCGAGTCGCCAGAGCCCGAGGAAAGTGCCCCGCTCCCGCCTCAGACTGATCCCGAACCACCACAATAGAGTAATCAGGTGATGACGACGTTCGATCGGACAGCCCGGCTGCGCTTAGCGCTAGCGGAAACTGACTCTTTGTTTCGCATGGGGTTGCAGCGCTATCTCCGCCAATATACCGATTGGCAAATCGTGGTTGAAACGGGGGATATCAGTCAAATTATTGAATTGATTGAGCAGCATCAGGCGGCGGCCGGGCTCCCCGATTTGCTGATTTTGGGGTTGCCGGGCAATCCGGAAACGGCGGCGAATACGGTGGCTGTGCTGCGATCGCTGAAGCAAACGTTTCCCTATTTACGCATTTTGCTGTTGGCGGCGCTGGAAGATACGGTCCTCGAAGAAGCCTGGTGGATGGGCATCGAAGGCTGCTGCTGGCGATCGGGTGGGGAGACTGAGTTGGTCGAGGCGATCTGGCAGGTGGCGGCGGGACAAACCTACTGGGCAGCGGGGATGAAGGCGGCGGCCTTGGGGCAATCATCGGGTCGATCGGGGGGCAGCGGTGCAGGATCAGAGCCAGCTTGGATGCAAATTGATCGGGCCCTCCAAGTGATCGAACAGCAGCTACGATCGCCCAAGACATCACCCCTAGCGCGTTTGGTCTTGCAAGGCAGACGCCGAGAACTGCGGGCATCCCGCTGGATTACGCGGAAGTTGTTGCGGGGTGTGCCAGCACAGCCGGTACTGCAGCCGGTATCGACCGAGCCGATCGCCCAAATTGCGGCGGAAGTCAATGTGGGTGGGCTACAGCTATCCAATTTATTCGATCGACTGGCCGCCAAGCTACGCTATCCCCTGGAGAATCGCACCGCATCCGCACTGGAGATCGACATCCTCCGCTTGGATCGCAAGCGCGAACTGTTCTATCTCGTCCTGCGTAAGTTTGAGACGGTGATCGATGAATTGCGCTTTTCCCAGGTGGCGGCGGACGAATTAGCGCAGCAACGCCAGTCGGTGTTAGTCGATTTATGGCAGGCGGTTTTGACCGATTTTTTTGGCAAGTATTATCAGGTCTCTGTGGGCGGGCAGGATATGCCTGTCGTTGCCACCTTGACCCAGCGACAGCAGCGAGTTGAAACCGATATTTTGAATCAAATCCCATTGGTGCCCGAGCTGTTGGGATTTTTGCTATTTCAGCAGCCGTTGCAAGTGGATAACCAGTTTTTTCCCGCCAGTTCACCGGTGGCGGTGGCCCAGGCCGAAGCAATTTTAGAGAATCTGGCGATTCAGGTTGCGAATGCGGTAATTCAGCCATTACTGAATCAGTTTGCCGATGTGGAAGCGATCAAACAGGGGTTTTACGATCGGCAGCGGCTATCGACCCGCGATATTGAACGCTTCCGCAATGATCTATCGTGGCGCTACCGGCTCGATCGCTATGTGAATAATCCGGCCTCGATCTTTGAGAGCCAGTATCAGCTGCTGATCTTGACGGAGGCAGGCATTGAGCGGAAGGACATTTACTCACCACGGCGTCAAGAATTAGACGCACTATCGGGTATTCCGTATGCGATTACCCTGCTACTGGAAGTGCGCGATGCCGTCGCCCCACGGCTACAATCGGCGACCGCCTTTGTCGGCAGTGGCTTAGTCTACGTATTAACTGAAGTGATTGGCCGGGGCCTGGGCTTAGTCGGTCGCGGCATCATCAAGGGGATCGGCAATGCTCTGGGCGATCGTCGCTGAACGACGACGGCGACGGCATTACGATATTCGGTAACAGCCCCGAAAACAACTGCCGCATTTTGGGGCAAACCGTCTAGACTATAGGTTCAGACACTATGACGGCACGATCAGGATATCATCATGGGGCTTGAGTCTTTTCTTGGTGCATTAGCGTTCATTATTGGAGGCTATTTGGTTGGCTCTGTCCGCATCGTTGATGAAGGTGAAGAGGCGCTCGTACAGCGCCTCGGACAATACCAACGCACGCTGAAGCCGGGGCTGAATTTTGTAGTGCCGTTTGTGGACACGGTTTTAGTCGAGAGTATGCGGGAGCAAACCCTGGATATTCTGCCCCAAGATGTCGTCACCCTTGACAAGGCTTCGTTACAGGCTGATGCGATTATTTATTGGCGGATTAACGACCTCTACAGTGCTTATTATCGGATCGAGGACTTGGAAGAGGCACTCAAGAACCTGGTCCAAAGTGCCCTGCGCAGTGAGATTGGCCAGTTAAATCTGGAGGAAGCGATTTCCGATATTGGCCGGATTAACAATAACCTGCGACAGGACTTGCGCGAGGCGACGGTCGCTTGGGGTGTCGAGATTGTGCGGGTCGAAATTCAGAAGTTTGACTTGCCCAAGGAATTACGCGATGCCCTCGATCGGCAAGCAGCGGCCAAGGCAGAAGGTGAGGCTGAGCTAGCCAGAACGCGGGCGGCGGTAAAGTCAATTCAGCAGCTTTCGGATGCGTTGTCCGGTTCGGTTGATTCGCAGAAGGTTCTGCAATTTTTGATTGCCGAGAAGTACGTTGCGTCGAATACCGAACTAGGCAAAAGCGATAACGCCAAGATTCTGTTTATGGATCCCGGTAACTTGAACGAAGCGATCACCGATTTGATGGTGCATCGTATACCAAAGGAAGGTGGTTTACCACCAACTTCCACGACGGAGAGCTAATTAAGCGCAAATTCTGAATCGGCAACTTAATCGGGCGGTCAATCACTCCTCAAGCAATCAGAAATCCTCAAAAAATCCTAACTGTGATTCATCATCGATCGTGACTTTAGCTGGTTGCGTTTTAGCTTGCCCCCGTCGCAGACCGATCGCGATCTTACTATGCTTCTCAATTTGGCCCATCACCTGCTTCGCCCGTTTAATCACCTGCGGTGGCAATCCCGCCAAGCGCCCCGCTTCGATGCCATAGGAACGATCGGCTCCCCCCGGTTGCACCTTATGCAAAAACACAATTTGGTCCGGCATTTCCTTGACCGTGACTTGGTAATTGGCCACATTCATCAACAGCGATGCCAGTTCATTTAGCTCATGGTAGTGGGTCGCAAAAATCGTCCGCGATCGAATTTCCGTTGCAAGATACTCTGACACCGACCAAGCGATCGACAAACCATCAAATGTCGCCGTACCCCGACCAATCTCATCGAGCAAGACCAAAGACTTATCCGTTGCATGGTTGAGAATATTCGCCGTTTCGTTCATCTCCACCATGAACGTCGATTGCCCCGTCGCCAAGTCATCCACCGCACCGACCCGCGTAAAGATGCGATCGCAAATGCCTAACTTCGCTGCCGTCGCTGGCACAAAACTCCCCACCTGCGCCATCAGCTGAATCAACCCCACCTGCCGCAAATAGCAGGATTTACCACTGGCATTCGGTCCAGTCAGCACCACCAAATCCGGTGCCCGTTGGCCCGCTGCGGTTTTACTACCTCCCAAAGTCGTGGAATTCGGCACAAAAAAGCCAGCCGGTAATGACTGCTCCACCACCGGATGCCGCCCATCCGTAATCGCCACTTCTCGCCCCGTGGTCATTTCGGGCCGACAGTAGTCTTGATAAATCGCAATTTCCGCCAGTCCGGCCAGCACATCCGCCGCCGCCACCGCCCGCGCCACTTGACGAATCGTATCGGCTTCTGCCCCAACTTCCGATCGCAGCGCCACAAAAATCTCATACTCAATCCGCCCTAGCTCCTGCTGTGCCGTGAGCAGACGGTTTTCACATTCTTTCAGCGCCGGTGTAATGTAGCGTTCTTCATTCGTCAGCGTTTGCTTACGGATGTAGTCGTCCGGCGCTTGATCACTCTTGCTGCGCGAAACGCTGAGATAGTAGCCAAAGGCTTTGTTATAACCCACCTTGAGGCTAGTGATACCCGTACGATCGCGCTCCGTGGCTTCGAGATTGGCAATCCACTGCTGATCGGCTTCAACTTGCTGACGCCGGTGATCAAGGTCGGCATCCACCCCCGCCCGAATCAAGCCCCCCTCCGTCAACGATAGGGGCGGCTTATCCACCAGATAGTTCCGCAGTTTCTCCGCCAGTTGCTGCATGATTGGTGGCACCGTTTGCAATGCCTGAAGATAGGGCGATCGGGCCGACTTGACTAAAAACGCCAGCTCCGGCAACTGCTCCATCGAATCGGCTAGCGCCACTAAGTCGCGCGGCGTCGCCGTCCCCGAACCGGCCCGCCCCGCTAACCGCTCAAGGTCATAGATCTGCCGTAGCCGCTTTTGGATATCTTCACGCAGGACAAAATCATCCACCAACTCCGCGATCGTCTGCTGCCGCGCTTCAATCCCGCGTTGATCAAGTAGCGGCTGCAGCAGCCAGCGACGCAGCGCCCGACTGCCCATCGGCGTAATCGTCCGGTCCAAGGCCCACAGCAATGAACCGTAAAACACCCCATCCCGCTGCGTCTGGGTGATTTCCAAATTTCGTCGTGTAGACTGATCCAGCGTCAAGAATTCACTCAACGTATAGGTGGACAGCATTTGCAGCGGCACCTGGATTTCCTCTTTGCCGAGCAGACCTTCCCCTAGGTCAAAGCGTCGCTCCGAAGTACTTTCAAGATACTCCAGCAACCCACCCGCAGCGCGGATCGCCAGCGGTAAATGTTCACAGCCAACCCCTTCAAGCGATCGCAGTTTGAAGCGATTGAGTAAGCGACTGCGCGCCTCCGCCACGACAAAGGCCGACTGGGGCCGCAGCGTATAGCAAAACTGGCTGGGTAATCCCGGCGGTAGCTGTTCTGAGGTTTGGCCGGGTCGCAGCAGCCCCCCCAGATCCGGCGTATTCACCGGGAATAGAATTTCCGCTGGGTGCAACCGCGTCAACTCCTGATGCAGCTGCTTCAGGTCTTGCCCCTGAGTTGTCAGAAACTCCCCCGTGGAAATATCGGCAAAGGCTAGACCCCAATGCTCCTGGGCCACCACGATCGCCGCTAGATAATTATTCTGGCGCGCATTCAGCATGCCTTCTTCTAGCAACGTACCCGGGGTAATCACCCGCGTTACTTCCCGCCGCACGAGTTTACCCTCGGCCAGTGCTGGATCTTCAACCTGATCACACACAGCGATCGCATAGCCCTTTTCCACCAAGCTGGCACAGTAGCGATCGAGGGCATGATGCGGAATCCCGGCTAACGGTACCCGCCCAATGGATTTACCTGCGTCTTTGCTGGTCAGCACCAATTCGAGTTCGCGTGCGACCGTCACCGCATCTTGAAAAAACGTCTCAAAAAAGTCGCCGACGCGATAGAGCAACAGCGCATTGGGATACTCGTCTTTGGTATCGGCATAATGACGCAGCATCGGCGTCAGTTCATCCCGTACCACCGATCGGTGATCGGCGTACTTCACCTCATGCTTCACCAAACGTTCCGGCAAGTTTTGCGCTGGGTTGGGGGCTGAGTTAGAAGATTGTGGCTGGGGGGATTGTGGCTGGGGAGATTGTGGTTGTGGAGATTGCGCCATTACGATCAATGATGAAGTCAACATGCGATCAGCCGAACCGCCGTCGGTAAAAACAGGATTCGGTGGGTGCCGATCGGCGAGATTTCACTTGAGTCTAGTGCAGTTTAGCGAGTTAAGAGAAGCCAGCAAAAACCCGGATGTCACCTAAAGAAAACCTTTCTTGGAATCAAGGCGCATCAGAGTTAGTGCAAATATTCGTATGACAACAACCATTACAATCGGTTCAAAAAGCTGATCAACGTCGCAGAATGTGACAGAACCAAAAAATCGCGGCGGTTGCCCAAACCCAGCTAGCTATCGCTGACTCGATCGAGGCGGCGCTATCGGCAGGCAGCACTAGTCGAGTAATTTAGAGCCCCATACTAGCGATAGTTGCGAGCTTGCATCTCAAATAAATTGGCATAGAAGCCTTGATTGCTGAGCAATTCATCATGGGTGCCACTTTCAACAATACATCCCTGATCCATTACATAGATTCGATCGGCCATTCGGACTGTGGAGAGTCGATGGGTAATCAGGATAGCCGCTTGATCTTTAATGAGTTCTCGAAATTTTTTGAAGACTTCGTATTCGGCTTTGGGATCGAGGGCGCTAGTGGGTTCGTCTAAGATAATTACCTGGGAGTCGCGGGCAAAGGCTCGGGCTAGGGCAACTTTTTGCCATTGGCCAATGCTGAGTTCTTCGCCATCGTAGAACTGATTGCCTAAGACTGTGTCATAGCCCTGAGGGAGGGTTTGAATCACAGCATCTGCACCAGATCGAAAAGCAGCCTTAGAAATGCGCGCATCACTCGGGTCCAGATCGATATTGCCCAACCAGACGTTCTCTTTAGCCGTCATATGGTATTTGACATAGTCCTGGAATGTAACGCTGATCTGGCGACGGAGATCAGTGATGTCAAACTGACGGATGTCAATGCCGTCGATCGTGATGCGTCCAGCGGTGGGATCATACAGGCGACACAGAAGTTTGACCAGTGTGGTTTTGCCAGAACCATTTTCACCCACCAGAGCAACCGTTTCGCCTGGATGAATGACCAAATTCACCTTGCGTAGGGCTTTCCGACTAGAAGCAGCGTAGCCAAATTCGACATCCTCACACACAATACCCTGCTGCATGGGTCGAGGCGTCGGAAATACGGTAGGCGATGGTTTGACTTGGGGCTCTAGTTCAAGGAACTCGTAGAGATTAGTCAGGAAAAGGTTGTCTTGATACAGGGTCGAGAGTTGACCCATCAATCCGCTTAGGGCACTTTGGCCTCGTTTGAGCGCTTCGTGATAAATCACCAGATCGCCAATCTGCAAAACACCCTGGAAGGTGCGGTAAACGATAAAGGCATAGGCCGAAAAGGTCAGTACCGTTGCCAGAGATTGGGCAGCTAGGCTGGCACGGGTTTGTTGGGCAATGATCGAACAGGTTCTCGCGATAGAGGACGCGGCGGAGATTTGAAAAACGCTGACTAAATAAGTTGCCCAGGTTGAACAGGCGAATTTCTTTGGCAAATAGGTTATTGGTAAGTAGCCAGCTCAGGTAGTCAGTCTGGCGTTCAGTTTCAGTGCGTTTGCGATCCCATTTGTAGCGTACATCGGCGTACTTTAGCTTGACGAGTACCGCTGGAATGGCAGCGACAAAGAGCACACCGGCAATGCCCCAGTGAAGTGAGAGGAGGAGACCGAGCATGGCAATCAGTGAAATTGAGTTTTGGCCCAGGTCGACCAGGTTATACAAAATCTGATTAGGCCGATAGACTGCTTCTGCCTGGGCACGTTGGAGGGTATTTTGATATTCGGGGCTTTCATAATATTCCAGATCAACTTCGATCGATTTCGCATGCAGGACATTAGCCATAGCGTCAGTTACCTGCCGCGCCTGTGCCTCACTGACATACTCGGAGATGACTGAAACCCAACTGCTGAACAAGCTAACTAGCCCCATGAGGCCAAGCAGCATAAACAGGTAATGCTGGTGAGAGGCGACATTACCTGAGAAGTTGGCGGTGATCGTATCGATTACTAGTTTAGTCAGGTAAAGTAGGACGATGGGGAGTAGACCCTGGACCACGATTAGAATGATATGGGCCGTGGTCCATTTGGGAGAAGCCTTCCACACCAGGCGCAGAGCAGGGCCAATCCGAATTGCTTTTCGGCCCTTGGCAATCAGCTGTTGAACATTGCTCACTATATTTTCGGTGTGATGCTAGAGCGATTTATTTTTCAGATATATATCAAAGACAGCAAAAGTCTGCTTCATAACGCATATTTACCTACCAGATTTTGGACGAATTTGACGGCTTGTCGGGGCGCGGTAAATAGCGTTGGAAATTTTTGAGCGACTAGATCGCTCAGTGCTTGGACTGATAAGCTGCCATCGCTGTGATCAAGAATAAACTGCGTTGCCTTACCCTTCTCGTTCATCTGAGGGCACAAATCCAACGATAACTTTCTCACCGTTTCCACCGTTATTGGTGCTGAAAAAAGGTGGAGCGCTGCTGCTGAGTAGTGGTGGTTGAGACTGTCCAGGTCCAGTCCCCAAAAGTCGGACGGGTGAGCCTAAAGGTCATTTCCTCGCCTGCTTCAACCGCAATCGGGGGGTCTAAGGGCAGAAAAGCCGCGGCCCAATGCAGCGGTGGTTCATGGGGTGCAGTCGATACCCATACGTCGCCCAACTGCATTTGGAACCAGCCAACCAGGCCATGACAAAGTCCAGACTTGGTAATCGTAAAAGTCACTGTCGCATCGCAATGAGTACTCGCAGCCTGGTGAAAGTCTAGTGACATCAATCTGGCGGGATCTGCTAGATATTCAGCTTTATCAAGCTCACTTCCACTTCGGCAATACTGAACTGACTGACTTGCAAAGGTACGCGCAGCACTATAGTCAATTTGCATATGCGGCTTAGACCATACCTCTATCTCTTGTTCATAAAGGTCAGGTGCACAGACAGGGACAGCTTCCATGAAGGCCCCTTGCGGGATCATGGCACCACCTGGTTTCAGATATTTGTCCCGTGCATAAAACAAAGATGGCAATAGATCTTCTTCTAACAAAAAGTTGCCTGTAAAGACAGAGATAATCACATCAACTGGTTCAGGTATTTTAAGATCTTCAATTGCCCCCTGAAGACATTGGATGCAGTGTCCATAGCCATTTTTTTCGGCAATTTGCTTGGCAACCACAATTGTATTTTCTGGCTCGACCAGATACACCCTACGAGCCCCCAACCGAGCAGAATTCAAAGCATGAACGCCTATCCCTGCACCAAGGTCCATTACGACACTGTCGGGGGTCACAACCGCAGCTATCGCCTTGGCATAGGCTTCATTGCGTCGTAGATCAAACGCCATCGAATGTTGATCATAGATCGAAGAATAACTCATCAGCAACTATGCTCCTTCAGCAGAAAATCAAATACATCTGGTAATCGATCAAAATCATGTGGATAGTGCAATCGTCTGACTTCGATTTTATCAACCAGGTTTATATAAACACTAAGTATTTTTGGATTATTCTTAATCAATTCTGTTGCTGCATAGCTGTGATTTAGCAGCTCAAAAGCAGCTTGACTTGGCGGAATTTTTTCAGCATAAATATTTTCTGATTTTTTTCCAAAAAGCAAATAAATTGTTCCTAAACGTACAGGCAGCATATTTGAAACGTCACCTAATTCAGAAGGCTCAAAAAAAACCTTATAACGATCCTGATCAGGAGTTTTTACGCCTAGCTTTTCGCAGGTATGTTGATGCAACTTGAGACGGTAGTGATTTGGAATCACAAAACCGTCATCATCAACAACAAGAATATCATCAGTTAAAAAGCCAGCACCTCGGCTTGTGCAATAGGCAGTCAGTGTTGATTTTCCCCGCTCCTGAATCACCCACAAAGGCCAGCGATAAACCATTGAGTGATATGGCGTTTGCATGGACTGCTGCATACCCTTGCAGGCTAAGACACGTACCTGCTAAAACTGACGTAAAACCAACCGCAATTTCATCGGAATGCACATTTTGAAGACTGTGCTCGAGCACAAGTTCAATATCACAGCCTGTTGCACTGATCCAAGCACCAAATCCCTCACCGCCGGGAATCCAGTATTTTCTCAATACTTCATCACCTGAATCAGCATTACCAAGACAGTATTGCGCTATGTCCACATCTTTTGGAAGATACTGTAAAGATATATTCACCCCTTCAATTATGGGACTTATCTCTTCGCAAAAAGCCTTTAAAGTATTATCCATAAGCACGTGGGGCTAATTAAACTTAAGACAATTTCAGACTGAGCAGCGTTTTCAGGTTGATGGATCTTACATTTAATTCATCATATCTACTTATAACAACGTCAGTAATATTATCATCACTCATTTCTAACATAGGTGCGGCCACCGAATTACATCTTATACTCAGCTGAATATTCCCTCAAGCGGTTATTGAGAACCCTATCTACGGCAACCGGTCAAAGCGGCAAAAACTTTCTGGGAGTACGCTATCCATTGAGCCAAGGAAAAGAAGATGTGGGAAGTCTACCGTTGCAACACTCGGCATCACGCAGCTAACTCCCTCTAGCATGTTCAGGTGGTTACTCATGCGGAACAACACGCTTACGCTTTGCTGAGTCAGCACCGACTTATTAAAAAGGGGTTTGATGCTGAAAAAAATAACTTTCACAAGAATTTCAGAGAAAATGTTTAGCAAACACAAAAAATCTGGGACAAAGACTTAAGTATATTCATC
>CAVPGX010000051.1:0-9267 GCA_963704065.1 uncultured cyanobacterium
ACAGGGACCGATCGTCGTTTATGCCCGCGATGGCCAAACGGCCATCAGCCCGATCCCGCCCAACCAAAGCCGCATCGAGCATAAACAACTCAGTGCTTACTCTCGCTTCCTGCCCAAGGCGGTAATGGCCTCAGAAGACTCGCGGTTTTACTGGCATCCGGGCGTCGATCCGATCGGCACGACCCGCGCGATCCTGACAAATATCGTCGGTGGTGGCATCAAGGAAGGGGGCAGTACAATTACACAACAGCTGGCTCGCAACCTATTGCGAGGCTATGTCGGCAGTGAAGACTCCGCCGCAAGAAAAGTCCGGGAAGCCTTCGTGGCCTTGAAGCTCGAGGCCACCTACAGCAAAGATCAGCTGATGCTGTTGTATCTCAACCGCGTCTACCTTGGTTTCGGCAACTATGGATTTGAAGATGCCGCTCAATTCTATTTTGGTAAACCGGCCAAAGACCTAGACCTCAACGAAAAAGCCACACTGGCCGGAATTTTGCCAGCACCCAATGCCTTTAATCCAGTGCGCGACTATCAAAGCGCCGTCGAATATCGCAACCGTGTACTGAACCGAATGGCCGAGCAAGGTGCGGTCACACCCGAGGAAGCCCAGCGCGCCCGCCGATCGCGCATTCAGATTAGTCCTAAGGCCCGCGAAACGCTTACCAGCGGTATTGCTCCTACTATTACGCCCAAGTGCTCGACGATTTGGGAAAGCTGCTCGGGGATCAAGTCGCTCAAGAAGGCAATTTCATCATTGAGACGGGACTTGATCCCCAGATGCAGGCCAAAGCCGAATCGACCTTGCGCAACGCTGTGAATACCACCGGGGCTCAGCTTGGCTTCTCCCAAGGCGCGATTACCAGCGTGAATTATCGCACGGGGGAAGTTATGGCAATGGTCGGCGGGGTGGACTACGAGCAAAGTCAGTTTAATCGCGCCAGTCAATCACTGCGGCAGCCCGGTTCAACCTTCAAAGTTTTTGCCTATGCCGCTGCGTTAGAAAAAGGTATTTCACCCTTGACCAACGACGCCTGTTCCCCCTTTGTCTGGAAGGGCCAACAATTTAGTGGCTGTGAACGTACCAGCAGTAGCACCGACTTTTATGGGGCGATTGCCCGATCGGAAAACTCGATCGCCCTGCGCGTCGCCAAAGATGTCGGCTTAAATGCTGTGGTCCAAACCGCCAAGAAAATGGGGATCAGTACCAACCTCAACCCAGTCCCGGGACTGATCCTGGGGCAAAGCGAAGTGAGCTTGCTCGAAATGACCAGCGCCTTTGGGGTCTTGGGCAATGGCGGGATCAAGCGGCCAGTCCAGACCATCCGACAAGTCTGGGACAGCAGTGAATGCAGCGATTGCCAAGACTTCACAACCTGCCGATTAGTCTATAGTTCGGATCAAAGAATCCGGCACACCCGTACTCAAAGCCCAAACGGCAGACACCATGACCGCGCTTCTCCGTGGTACAGTCCAAGCCGGTGGCACAGGGACGAGTGCCGCGATTGGTCGCGGCGAAGCCGGCAAAACAGGGACCACAAACAATGGCGTTGACCTATGGTTTATTGGCTATGTGCCCAGCCGCGAAGTCGTCACGGGTGTTTGGCTTGGCAATGATGATAACCAGCCAACAACCGGCAGCAGTGCCCAAGCCGCCCAAGTCTGGGGTAGCGGATATGGGGCAGGTATTCAAATAATTCACTTAAACCCCAATCACGACAGTGCAGTGGTTAGCTATTTTAAATTTGCGTAACAAAATCATGAAATGAGCCGTTATTCAATGATGCGTAAAAGCACCATTTCTTTCTTACAAAATAAAATATCAAATTATCACTTTATTTCCACCAAAGTTTTCTCGGGATTTAGCCTGGGAAAAGCCCGCTATTGTCTGCCAATAAAGGGTATTCTGGTCGTGTATTAGTACCGGAGGCAGTGTAGTATAAGTCAGCACCTACCCCTTGCCAAAAAAAGCACAAAAGACGATAATATTAGCTTCTACCGCAGGGTAGATTGTTGCATCTGAGATAAGCAGATTTAATAGAATTGTAAATCTCAATTACCTGACTGAATTGTTTTAACTTCCTGTCCATCAAAAGCTCTTTTTCACATGAATAACTTACATGGGATTAGAGTTTGAGCAGGCCAAATCGTTGAGAGCTTCTGAAAAAATGCTGTTCACCAGCGTTGGTCTCGCCTGCCACCTGTCTGTTATCACAAATACCGCCCGAACGCATTGGGCTGAATGGCGAATACGACCACGCTGGATTAGCTAAACGTGTTCGCGCAGCGGTGATGCGCAAAACTTGGGGTTGAAATCGTCGCCCAATTAGATATCGCCCAGCGTGGCCGCGTGGTCATCTTCTGCGGTAATGCCATAGATGCCCGATTAGTCAATATCAAATCACTCAGCTAGCCCTCGCGCTGGATGGGGCGGATTTTGTCGAGGTGATTGACCACGCCATCGCAATGCCGCAGCAATGATGCGGGGAGTTGCTTAAGGCCGACTGGTTGTTGTCCGTAGTAGGGTAATACATTCGACCAGTGGGGTGTTCGCCAGCTTGCCACTGTTGGTGGGCGATCGCCAGCAAGCTCGGAGCATAGCGTCCCTGCTCCGGATCGCGTTGATTGTCATGACAGTCGGTACGCGGCTCAGTGCTGTTTGCCATGCTTCCGCACTGAACACCTGATCCGGCAGAATTACTTGGTAGCAGTTAGGGGATTGATAGCTGTAGATCGCGCCGTAGAGTTGGCCGCGCTGAGCGGGCATTTGAACGGCGATCGGACTTGTCATAGGAATGTTCAAGCTGATGTGCAGCGGCGATCGTCATGAGACAAGATAATCCAAACAGCGGAATGCTCAGCTGCTGAGCCAAGGTCCGCGCTAAAACGACCCCTAAACGAGTACCCGTAAACCCGCCGGGGCCAATGGCAACAGCAATAAATTGCAGAGATTGCCAAGTTTGGGGCTGGATAAATTGGGCCAACCGATCGTGTAGCTGACTCGAAGCCTCACGGCCCAGATTCCAAGCCTGGGCCCGCTGATCCCCCGCAAAATTATCAATGGAAAAGCCCAATTCTGGGCTACCAGTATGAATTGCAAGACCGTAAAGCATGAAGCGGCACAAATTGGTGATTTTAGGATTTGTTTTGCGGCGATCGGGCCACTCGGAGTGCTTGTTGAAAGCCAAGCACAACAACAATATTAGACAGGGTAAGGAATGACTCAGCACCGCCATGGAGCCAATCAACATTGGCCAATTCGGCATCCAATGCCGTTTTCGCGTAAATTCCGGCGGGAATAGTCACAACCACAAAAATCAGCAGCAAATAAAACCCAATTAGCGCGACTTTTGGCGTTTGTTGAGACTTGGTCAGGAACCAGAGGAATCCCAGGTAAGGAAAGAGCGATAGCGCAAATATTGTTTCTTTAGGCATGATGGACAAGTTCTAAAGCAAGAATCGGCATTTAAAGGATGAAATTGCACTAATTTAGTCATTGTGAGTCGGTCCAGCGAAATTCGATATCGGCGATCAACTGGGCAATCAGTCAATCCGCAAATAACTGAACGGTGAACAGATTTAACCGTTAATCGCTCACATCCTGCACCTTCGCGGCGCGCCAAATCGCCCAAGCTGCCGCCATCATTGTACAGTTGCCGAGTAGCGTCGTTGACGCCTGCAGCGTGACAAGCCAGTTGAGGCGTACGGCATTATCGAAGAAATGCCAGGTACAGGCACACATGGCACTAACCAGGGCAGGCAGCATACCCCATGAAAGCCATCGCCAAGCGGGGCGTTGGGTCACCTCAGCGAACTGCCAAATCAAGACGATTGCGGCGATCCACTCGATTACACTCGAAATATGAATCACCCAAGTCGGAATCGAAAGTACATGCATCAGCAAAACTCAGTTGCAGTCCGCTCTCTATCGTACCAACTGGATTGTGTTCCCTGGCAATTCGCAGTTCGCAATTTCCCGCTGGCCTCGTAAAATTCAAAGGCAACAATGTGAACTTTTGGGAACCGCCATGAAACAAGCAGTACTTTGTGGATACTACGGTATGGGCAATGGCGGTGATGAAGCATTGCTGGCCACGCTGCTGCAAATGCTGCCAGACAATATTGAACCGATCGTTCTTCTCGAAGACCCCCGCGCTGACGGCAGAACGATATCAGGTGAAGGCGATTGATCGTTGGAGTTTGCCAGCAATCATTGGGTCATTTCGCCGGGCAGATGCGTTTATCTGGGGCGGGGGTAGTTTGGTTCAGGATGCTTCGAGCTTGGTGAGTCCGCTGTATTATCTCGGATTGATGCAGCTGGCACAGCTGATGGGCTTGCAGACTATTGCCGGGGCTCAAGGGATTGGTCCTTTGCGACGGCAGTTGACTCGACGCTTGACCCGTCACATCCTACGCAGCTGCACAATGGTGAGTGTGCGCGACCAAGGCTCGTCCGATTTACTCAGTGCCTGGGCGATCCCGCATACCCTCGCACCTGATCCAGTGTGGGCAATGGAAACTGATACCACAGTGCGATCGGTGCAGCCGCAACT
Source organism: uncultured cyanobacterium (assembly GCA_963704065.1). GTDB lineage: Bacteria > Cyanobacteriota > Cyanobacteriia > Leptolyngbyales > Leptolyngbyaceae > Romeriopsis. The sequence continues at coordinate 4,551 of CAVPGX010000051.1, forward strand.
AACTGTGGCTGTCAATCTACGGCAGCATCAGACATTAACACCAGCGCGTTTAGCGGTATTAACGCATGCCCTAATTGACTTTCAGCAGCGATCGCGCGCCCGTATACTCTTGGTCCCCTTTCAGATGAGTTTAGATTTGGCGCTAGCGGAGCGTCTACAGCCACAACTGCCAGGTAGTCAGGTGGTGCGCCAGAAGATCCAGAAGCACTGCGTCACCTGTTTGATCAGGTGGACATGGCGATCGTCATGCGGCTACATGGGCTAATTATGGCGGCGGCGGCCGGATGTCGTTGCTTTGCGCTGAGCTACGATCCGAAGGTGAGGCAGGTTGCTACAACATTAGACTTGTCGTTTTGTGAGTTGGGGAATCTGCCAGAGGATGCTACCTATTTAGTCGAGACTTGGGAGAACTTGACCTGTGCTCAGGGGCTGAGTCGGGAACAGCGGCTGGAATTCAGCCGCGGCCGCAAAGCAGCATCAGCGGATGCTTGCAACTGGTCTCAGTAGCGTTAAGCCGTATTGATTGTTAGGCACAGGCATTCCGCCAGTTTACGGTCGCTAATTCAGGAAAATTGCCAACAACAGCAACCCCAGCACAACGGCAATAATCAGCAGCACGGAATGGGTCGATCCCGGCTTTCTGGCACCGGGACGCCGGATTTCGACGACGGGTCGATCGATATCCCGATACAGTGTGCAATTCTGTACGTTGGGGCGTTTTTCGTAGTTACATGAGTCATCTGCGTGATAAACACAGGTATGACAAAGGGGCTGATCCCAGTGGCACGATGCAGATCAATACCAGCATCGCCAAAAGCTTTCAGCGCTGCACCACAAGTTTTACATCGAACATCAGTGGATTGGGTGGTATTCCCACAGCGAAAACATTGCGGCATTGGCCGTTTTCCTAATTTCCTCTAAAGCCCATGTTAGCAATTGCGCATGTATGGTGACTTAAGATAAGACAAAGGCACAAAATAAGACAAAGACACAGGCTCAACCCGTCGGTGACGCGATCGGGATTACCTTGTCGCTGCCCAAGTCGTCGAACATTTAGAATTGGTAACGGGTTTACCAATAGCATCGAAGGGCTGTAGCTTCAGTGCTTGCAATTCACAGACAATAAACGCTTTCTGCGACTCGTCGGCCTGATTTGCCGCTTCTGAGAACTGGGGCATAGCCGTCACGAGCGAATTGACCACCGCTGCCACATTAATCAGCAAGGGCAATTCTGATAAAAATGCTGGACGTGCTAAAGTCTCTTCCAAAAAATCCTCTAGTTCAAACGCCGACGTAATTGCCTGCTCCAATTCCTGTTGGAAAAAGGGATCGGTTGCGATGCTGCGGGAGTTAGACCTAATTGCTAAAGTTAGCTGCGATAGCACCGTATTAATCGAGGTCGCTGTGCGGTTATAGCGTAGCCTGGTCTGCTGACAAATGCGTTCTGAATCAGATAGAACTACCTTCATCTTTGAATTAGATCGGACTATCTTTGTTTCGGAGTCAGACAGCTCCGTCTTCGTATTTAGTCAGACAGCTCCGTCTTCGCATTTGAGTCAGACAGCTCCGTCTTCGCATTTGAGTCAGATACTACAGCCCGCATCGGTAATGATGGGCTATCGCAGTAAAGCTGCTTGAGCGATCGGACGGAGTTATCGGCTGTATGCCGGGCATTGAACAGAGGAGCGAGTACCGCCGTATCAATTGTGCCTGTCGACTTCGATTTACCGCATCCCGCTAGCATGATCAGCGACATTATTCCTACTAGCCAGCTTTTTGACTTCACCATGCACCCACAACCTGAACTTCGTCGATCGACCGCAACATTATATCCGCGTTCGGAATATCGAACGGTGAATGCCAACCCCATGAGACCCCAATCGCACCGGCTGCGTGTCCGCGCTTTGCCAACTCAATATCGGCCCGCGAATCACCAATCACCAAGGTTTTTCCGGGCGCTACCCCTAAGCCAGCACAGGCTAGTTGTAACAGCCGCGGATGCGGTTTGCTCAGACCGTCTTCTGCACCCTGATAAACATCAAAAAAACTGTCTAATTGATAATGGCGCGCAAAGCCCTCAATATTCGGCAAGACGTCGGCGGAGAGAATACCGAGTTTGATGTTGGCGGCTTGCAGCGCTGTTAATAATGGCACCACACCAGGAAACACCGTCGTCATTGTCTGCTTCGAGGGAAATGCCTGAGCGGCCACCGCAAATGCTGACTCGGCTAGCGATAGGGCGGCAATCCAGTCATAGTCTAGAGTTGCGACAAAACCGGCGGTCACGATTTCGTTATCGCGTCGTGAGCCCACGGCTAGCATACTTGATGGATGCACTTGCCCTTCGCGCAAACCCCAGGCCTGCAACAGCTGCGCGGTGAAATCGGCCGGTGCCCGATCGCTGATCATGTTTGCTAGTGATGTCGATCGCTGCACCGCCACCTGCCGCAAGTACTCATGGGAATTAGCCAGTGTGCCATCCTTATCGAAGATTACGGCTTCAATGTCACGATAGAGGCGATCGCCACATTTCAAATTTGCCATTCGGACTACTCCCGATATTCATTCCGGCAATCGTGGTCAGACCCGATCACCGATTTGCCAATAAAAAAGGGGACGCGTTGAGCGTGCCCTCATCAATTAATTTACAAGCCAAAAGCCCGTTACTTAATCCGGTTCAACTGTCGCCATCACTTCCATCGAAGCGATCGGCGCACCTTGCTCTTTTAGCTTCTCTTTGTACTTAGCCGCCATTTCTTCCGCTTGCTCAAACACCGCTTCACGGTTCTTCACCATGTCGCCTGGTTCCGGCTCGAGTTGCTTAGTCGATAAAGAAATACGACCACGCTCTGCATCCAAGTCGATGATCATCACCTTCAGCTCGTCATTCACATTGAATACGCTGTGGGGAGTATCGATGTGATCATGGGAGATTTCTGAGATGTGCAGCAACCCACTCACACCGCCAATATCAATAAACGCACCGTAGGGCTTGATCCCACGCACAGTGCCGATAACGACTTCGCCGACTTCCAGACGGTTCATCTTCCGCTCAACCAGAGCACGACGATGGCTCAGAACGAGCCGGTTGCGCTCTTCATCCACTTCTAAAAACTTCAGTGGTAGCTCTTCACCGACCAAATCTTCTTTTGGCTTGCGCGTACTAATATGCGATCCAGGAATAAAGCCACGCAGACCTTCAATCCGCACCAAAGCACCACCGCGATTGGTTGCGAAGACCAAAGAACGGACGGTTGCATCTTCAGTTTGGAGCTGACGTACCCGCTCCCAAGCCCGCATATACTCAATTCGACGGATCGACAGGGTTAACTGACCATCTTCATTTTCATCCGCTAGGATAAAAAATTCGCGCGTTTCGTTGGGCTGTAAAACCTCATCCGGTGTATCAATCCGGTTAATCGACATTTCCTGAATCGGAATGTACGCCGCAGTCTTCGCACCAATGTCAATCAGGGCACCTTTCGGCTCTAAATTAAACACAGTTCCAGCCACAATGTCTCCAGGGCTGAAATGATAATCATATTTATCGAGAAGAGCGGCGAAATCCTCGTGGGTAAAACCGATATCGGCTGTTTGAGTGTTCTGACTGACCATGCTTAGTTTGAGTTGCTCCTTAAGATTTTCTCCTCCTGTGAATGTGCAAGCACACTATATGACATAGAGTGTGCGACCTACACGCTGGGTCCCATTGCAGCCAAAAACTGCGAAGACCCATAGGAAAGTTACAAGAGTTCAGACATATGATGATACCCCACTCATGGCACTGAATCCAAGCCCCTTTTGCAATCAAATCAACTCAATGTGAAGGACCAATCGTGGTGATTGCCGTCGTTCATTCAGAGAACGCTGAGATCAAAGTATTTTTTTACACTTCTCAAAGATCGGATCGTGCGGTTTCGATCGACATTCCGATCGCCTGATGAGTGCTACTATTGCTGCTGCAAATACACGAAACAACTTCTTGAAAGGCTTTTCAGGCTATCCGGAAAAAGCCGGTGTCAAAAAATTCGATTTCGGTATAATTAGTGTCATTCAGGGTGTATTCATTGATTAGAGAGCGCGTGAAAATGCTGAGTTCGGGAAATTCTCAGGCTGAGGAATTATGGGTTAATGCCCAATCACTACAAACCAGCTTGGTTTATACGCAGCGCTATCCTGATTGGGCTGATACACCACCATCACATTTGCTGCACCCACACCAAGCCAACTCAGGCAATCGACCCGCGCTCAAAACGGTGCTTGTCCTCGAACCAGATCGGGCCGCAAGGGAAATAATTCTTGGTACTCTGGCGCAGCAGCAACTCCAAGCAGTCGTTGTGCCCGACGCCGCAGCGGCACTACGCCAGGCAAAGATCAGTGCTCCCGATGTGATCAGGTATTCACTCTGCAGCTGCCTCACGCTGATATCCAGCAATTGTTGCAGCAAGTTCGCCAGGATCCAAATCTGGCGTCAACGGCGGTTGTTTTCCTGAGTCATCGTGCTAGTCGTCAGGAGCTGCGGCCCAGCCTCAACTTAGGCGCTGATGATTGCTTGGCTAAACCCCTAGTGCCACGCGATCTGCAACAGTCAATCGTGTCCTGCCTTAAACGCAAAGCGCGGATGCTGTATCCATACGAACAGCAAGTGCAGCGCAATAAATTGGTATTAGAACGTCTTGCTTATTGGGATGAAGTTACAGGATTGCCAAATCGTCGC
>CAVPGX010000052.1:0-91327 GCA_963704065.1 uncultured cyanobacterium
TGAGGTACAGTCGTCAAGGATTTAATATTGTGTCATTTCGGTACCAGAATGAAAGCCTATTCGCTTGACTTACGCCAAAAGATTGTGGCCCGATATGATGCCGGTGGTATTTCGCAACGTGGACTGGCGCAGCAATTCGGTGTGACGTTGAGCTTTATTGAGAAATTACTCAAACAGCGTCGTGAGACCGGCAGCATCGCCCCGAAGGCGCGTCCGACACAAACGCCGCTCAAACTCAGTCCCGCGCAGTTGCAGGTGCTTCAGGCACTGGTTGAGGCCAACCAGGATGCGACCTTAGCCGAACTGCGACAACTGCTGGCGCGTCAGACTGGGGTATTGATTGGTCGTTCGACGGTCGATCGGATGCTGACGAAACTCGGTCTGAGCCGTAAAAAAAAAGCCCTGTATCCCGACGCCAAAGCAAGTGACCGTGTCCAACGGCTGCGTTATGCCTACTGGCAGATGGTTCGAGGCATCCTGGCCAAACAACTCATCTTTATTGATGAATCGGGGATTAACTTGGCCCTGACGCGGCTTCACGCCCGTGCCCCCAAGGGAAAGCGGGCACACGCAGCGGTGCCCGCGCGCGGTCAGAATGTTTCTTTGATTGGGGCAATTGGGCTGCAGGGCCTGGTGACCCAAGTTGCCTTGCTGGGTGCGACCAATGGGCTGACGTTTTGAAGCCTTTATTGCCCGCCGACTGGTGCCCAAACTATGGCCTGGCGCTTATGTCGTGATGGACAACTGTTCAATCCATAAAGACGCGATGATTGAACAGTTGATTCACCAAACGGGCGCGCATTTAATCTATTTACCGCCTTACTCACCAGACTTTTCGCCGATTGAAAATTGTTGGTCCAAGATCAAAAGTATTCTCCGGAGCATTGGAGCCAAGACGTATATTGACTTAGCGCAAGCGATTGAAGATGCATTTGCCAAAGTATCATTAGAAGATTTGCAGGGATGGTTCACACATTGTTGCTACTGTACCTCACTAGACTAGGAGCCGCTATATCAATTCAGCGCGCTGACCCCAGTCTCCGAAATCACAACCATCACTCAGAAGCGAGCCTAACGTCTTGTAAATTTAGTGGCAGCGCCACAAAAAAATGACTCATCCTGGACATTATTGACGCCTGTGATTCGAGTTTGATCAGTATGTGTAGGAGCAGATTGACTATGTTCAATATCAGGCAAATCACGAAACTTGTTTATTTACTCCCACTTTTTGCCGTCATCAACGCGTCTGATTTTGCTGCCGCACAAAATGCCCGCACACCGGAACAGTACATTCAAGGGGGCTATACATCCTGTCAAGGCTGCGATTTGAGCGGTCAGGATTTGACAAATATTAAGGGTGGACAACATCCCAAGGGGAAATTCCGTCAGGCCAATTTTGCCAATAGTGATATGAGCAATGGCAACTATGACGCAGCCTTTTTTACCTGTGCCGACTTGTCCGGAGCGGATCTTTCCAACAGTGTCTTTACCAATGCAAACTTTGTCGATTCAAACCTCAAAGGCGCCGATCTGAGGAATGCTGACTTAACCCAAGCCGACTTGAGTGGGGCCTTATTGGAGGAAGCGAATCTCGAGGGGGCAACTTTAACCGGAGCAAAACTGCCGGATGCTAAGACGATTTACACGGGGCAAGATATTGCAAACATTTTGTCAATGCCCCCAAAACGCTTACCGCGCAATAGTTGCCGTGCCGAGGGAACTTGGATGCCTTAAGCCCACATTCCGCTGTTTGGAGAGCGTTGAAATAATTAGGAATCTGGCATAGGGAGGAGATAGTAGCGTTGACACGCCTTGCTAAAGAACTGCAAAACATGGTGTCGCTCATCGGTCAAATTAACGACCTGCATAAGCCCTTGAACCACGACAAGATGCACCGCCATAAAACACTGAAAGACCCAACGAAGTGTAGGCGAGGCATTGGGCTTGCCTAACTGGTTAGGAATTGTCTGTGCTGCTTGCACCAAAGCCAGTCGCAGTTGTCGCTGCCCCAAATTGTAGACCAGCAAACACAGCGCCATAATCAGACCCAGAGCAGCAACCCGCTTAGGGGACTTGAGAAAAACACTAGAAGCAAAGAACATCGGGTCTTTAAGGAAGCGAAATCCGCGCTCAACGCCTTGCTGTGCCTTGTATTCGCGTAATGCATCATCTGCACTGAACTGTTCTCGATTGAGAACATTCGTCAGCTAGAATAAATCGACCACAGCGAATCCGTTGCGCCTCAATCTCACCCTCCACAGGGACAATCGTTGCTGTAACTCGATAGCTAATGCACTTAGGAACATCCTCTTTACTAGGCTTTCCGGCTTTATCATAGTGACGTTTTTCCGTTGTCTGAAGGTCACACAGTTGATGCCAGGTCATCTTTGTAGACAAGTTTTGTGCCGCACTCATGGCATCGGCGGCGCAGGCAAGTTCTTCGGTGGATAGGTGCTGAAGGTCTTGAGCAGCATTTTGCTGATACTGCTCAAGCTTCTTGGTCAACTGTTTTAGGTCTGATTTACGCCGTTGCTCACTTTCAATGAGTATCCAGCGTTGCGGAACACTCCCCCATATTCACTGCTGGATTCTGCAAACGTGTAGCCTTTGATGACACTGGGAATTAACGCTACGGTGCTATCTACCAGGCTGGATGCTTCCTTGATGCTCAAGGGAACTCTTGTGAGCCATTGCAGTCCTGTCATCGCTTTTAGGTTATCTGCGCTGTAGAGTGCGCTATCTGCGATGCATAGCCCTTCAAATGTCCACTGCTCCTTAAAGGTTTGCAATAGCCCAGCAAATTTTGCTTTGTCAGATTGGTTGCCACTGGCAATTTCCATTAATACCGGAATATCGCCGTCCCCAACACAGATTAAGTTCATCACGAATTGCTTGAGGTCTGGTCGATGGTCTCTGGAATATCCGTAAGTGACTTTAACGGCCTCAGGCTCTGGGTTCTCTGTTGTCTCTTCATATTCTCCATCGACATGAAACGAAGTCGAATCCAGGTGAGCTGTCTCGATTTTTACCTCGAATCGTTGCGCGGCTTGAAGGCTGACGCTTAAAAATAAGTCACTCAATCCTGTCGCGTAAAGTTCATCCAGTGCTTTGCCTAAGCGGTCGTCGTTCAAGTGTTCGGCCTTTATCCCCGTGCCTAATAACTGCTCGGTCGCTTTGCCTTTGAAGAATTCCTCGAATAAATACAGCGGAGCTGATACGAAAGCCTAATCCATTCAATAGCATCGCTTTGACGACTACGCCTATGCTCACTCTTTCTCTGGGGTCTATCCCTAAACGTTGGTTCAGTAGCTCTACGATCCCTGATCTCATCAATCAATCCCGCCACAATCCCACAGATGGTCTAGATTCTCTGACCCTTATTCCTGAAGTGATTGCAACCTCTTCGCTCTCTAGCACTAATTTAGCTACATTTTAATTCTCTACTGGACTCACCGAACAGCGGAAGGTGGGCTTAAGCACAAAACCTTTCCAGGTGTGCGTTTTTCCTATGGTTGGAACGGGTTAATCACCCAAGAATTGCCAATTGATTGGGCGCAGCCAAAGCATCGCTTCTCTAGCCAACGTTTCTATTTCCTAGTGCTAAGGCTCAGCCTTCCCTAGCTCAAAGCGACGATGACTGAAGCCAAGGAAGACTATGCGGATGCTCACCCAGTGCAAACCGATGGCTTCATAATGCATTTTTAGTAACCATATTCTACGTTAGTGGCAGTATCGATGTATTCACGCCACCGCTGAATTTGTCCATCCTGAAAGTCGATCGCGATCGCATCTTCAGCTTTGGAAATTTTCCCTGTGGCAGTTTCGATATCTTCCCAGTACCATTCGAGCATTGCCCGCTCATCTTGTATGACAATATTGCGAATCACGATCGCCTTGACCGAATTGCTACCAGAAAAATCCTGGAATGCCTGGATGATGGCTGGCTTCCCCTGCCAAGTTTGACCCGGGACAACGAATACCCCATTGTCTGTAAATAGGTCAGCAAATGCTTGCGCATTACCATCTAACCAAGCCTGATGTGCCTGCTGAATAATTGTTTGAATCGTTTGTGATGTCGTCATTTTCCAAGTCACTGTTGGCTTGTAGGACAGGAAAGCCACGATCGCGTAATGCAGAAATTCTTGTCTATTCACGGGGGCGTGGTGATCATCTCAGCGGTGTAGTTTCCAGCCTAGACGCTGATTATTTCCGTTCCGGATGCTGTCGTACCTCCGGTGCTGGATAGCCGAGTTGGTTAATCGCCCGAATCATTTCAAACAACCGTCCTAAATCCCGCTGATTAAAGTACAGCACCAAACGCGGCAGATCGAATGTCTCATCTCTCGACTCTTCCGGTAATGCCCGACTTTTTCGAATGGTTCCTTTGACTAAAATGTCACTAAACCGCTCATTCAGCTCGGCCACTGCGGCATCACTTAGATCACAGCGCAGTCGAATGACCAATTGCTCATCCACATAGCGATTTGAGTGGTAGACCTGGTAAAAGCTAGAAATGGCATTCAATGCCACGTCTAGTCGATCGGTCACGGTATACAAACTCGTATCTCCCGGACTGATCAAACCATTGCGCAGCAGCTGATTCTCAATGTAGGTTGACCAGTCGCGCCAATAGCTACCACCGGGTTTATCGATCAACACCATCGGCACCGGCACCGTTTTCCCGGTTTGTCCCAACGTGATACACTCAAACGCCTCATCTTGAGTGCCAAATCCACCAGGGAAGAGAGCTATTGCATCGCTCTCCTTCAGAAAAAACAACTTGCGAGTGAAAAAATATTTGAAATTAACCAGCTTCGGATCATTCTCAATGAACGGATTAGATCCCTGCTCAAATGGCAGCATAATATTTAACCCGATCGAATGTTCTGCGCCTGCGCCTTCATTACCGGCTTGCATAATGCCCGGTCCCGCTCCCGTAATCACCATGTAGCCTTGCGCTGCGATCATCTGGGCAAATGTCCGCGCCATTTTGTATTCTTCTGTGGTGGGTGCCAGGCGCGCCGATCCAAAAATTGCAATTTTCCGCGTATGACGATAAGGATGCAGGGCCAAAAATGCCTGCTCCATATCCACTAGCGCCCCATGTAGAATTTTGAAATCTAGTCGTTCTAAATCCTCCCCTGCGATATTTAGGAAGCAATTCAGCATCTCGACAACCAAGTCACCGTTCGGATTCGCCGGCAAATTTGTCAACAGTTCATTGAGTTTGGCTTGCAATGCCGTGATCGTCCCAGGCGAAGGATAGTTAGTCATATTAATCATCAACTCATAATAATTCTCAGTTTAATCGCTAAAAAATCGAACTGGAAACTTACAGCCATGCAAAAAACGCTTTTGGCATCTCACCAAAAGCGCTTCAAAGATACGACCATAGAAGTTAAAAACTCGCATGTGGCGAAATGAGTGATGACGCCACTGCGGCTCGACTAAATGCCCATGGAGAGTTTAGAGATACTTGTCTAGCGTATTTGCCAATGTCGTTTTTGGTACGGCACCAACGACAGTATCAACTTTCTGACCGCCCTTGAAAATCATCAGAGTGGGGATGCTCCGAATACCATACTTATTGGCAACGCTGGGATTATCGTCTGTGTTGATTTTAACGACCTTGACCTTGCCTTCGTAATTGGTTGCGATTTCGTCAACGACAGGCGCGACCATCCGGCAGGGGCCGCACCACGGTGCCCAAAAATCGACCAAGACAGGTACTTCGCTAGCGATCACTTCTTGATCAAAAGTAGCATCGGTAACTTGCGCGACTGCTGACATGATTGGAAATCCTTGCCTACGTACATTCCAGTGAATTCTAGCATAGCAGGGGGAAGCCACTCTAAAGCTGACGAATTGTTTCTAAAATCTACCGGCGATCGGGTTGTGCTGTCGAATTATTGCTGATCATTTCGTTGCGGTTGAACCGGCTTTACCGCTTGCTAAGATGCAAACCGTCAATTAATGAAAGGCTGAGCGAAAAAATATTTGCTGGATTGGCAAAGCCAGATCACAACAATCCTAAGTAGCCGCCACCCTAAGTAGCCGCCACATCATTCATCACCCATCGCCCCCTTTAATTCTCTAGACGCCTAAAAAAGGAACCGCCTAAACCGAAGCTTAGGCGGAGTGTGGTGTGAGGAGTGAACGGAAACATGCGTCTCCGCTTTACTTACTTATTGTAAACGACAGCTTTTGTTTTGCCCAAGTCGATTAGTTGACTTGAGAAAGTCTTTATGGAAGTGATCAAGTCTTCAAATCTTGCTTTACAAAAGCCGCTGCCTTAAAGCGAGTAGTAACCCGTAGCCTCGCCGATCGTGAAGAAATTTCAAGTTGCGATCGCCTTGAAAACGTCTGCACCTCCTGACATGCTTTTGACGTTTGTTTCAGTCCATTAAATTAATGCCTGTTGAAATTAATGCCTGTTACTTACCCATTCCAAGCTGCTGGGCTTTCTGATAAACCTTACCTTCCGTCAGAAGCGATGGTGCAATTACGACATTGACCGCCTGCATTTCCTTGATGTTACTTGCGCCTAAGGTTCCCATGCTGGTTTGTAAAGCCCCAAGCAGATTATGTGTCCCATCATCAAGACCGGCCGGCCCGCGCAGGATTTGCTTCACGCTGCCCGTGGTGCCAACTTTAATGCGGGTGCCGCGCGGTAGTACTGGCGACGGTGTTGCCATCCCCCAGTGGAAACCACGACCCGGCGCTTCCGCGGCCCTGGCAAAGGGTGAGCCGATCATCACGGCATCGGCACCGCAGGCAATACATTTGCAGATATCACCACCTGTGACTAATCCGCCATCGGCAATGATCGGAACATATTTGCCGCTGTCTTTCTGGAAGTCATCGCGGGCAGCGGCGCAGTCGGCTACTGCAGTGGCTTGAGGAATGCCGACACCCAAGACACCGCGTGATGTACAAGCGGCACCGGGACCGATACCAACCATGATGGCAGCGGCACCGGCATTGAGTAGCTGCATGGTTACTTCATAGGTCACGCAGTTACCCAAGACCACTGGGATAGGCATATCACTGCAGAATTTTGCCAAATCGAGCGGCTCAATCCCCACGGGTGCAACGTGGTTGGTTGAGACAACCGTTCCTTGCACAAAGAATATATCGGCCCCGGCGGCGGCGGCGGCTTGGCCAAACTTTGCGGCCCCAACGGGCGTGGCGCTCACGGCGGCAATCCCACCCTGGGACTTAACTTCATTAATGCGTTGGGCAATCAGATTTTCCTGAATCGGCTCAGCGTATAGTTCTTGCATCAGGGCGACAAACTCATGGTTGCCGACCGACGTAATCCGATCGAGGATTGGGTTGGGATCAGCGTAACGTGTCTGAATCCCCTCTAAGTTGATCACCCCCATAGCGCCAAGCTGCGTCAGCTCAACCGCCATCTTGACATCGACGACACCATCCATGGCGCTCGCGATAATGGGAATTTCGCGGTTGATCGCCCCGATCGTCCAACTAGTATCTGTGACCTTTGGGTCAACCGTTCGATCACCAGGGACTAGTGCGATTTCATCAATGCCATAGGCGCGGCGAGCGCTTTTTCCACGGCCAATTTGAATGTCCACTGTTAAGATTCCCCAAGACTGTTTGAAATAGGGTATCAAATTTGGGGGGCGATTTGTGTAGTCATCGGTGGTGAGAAAATTCCTTGTGGGTGGGAAGTTCATCCGATTTTCCAGGGATGCTTTTGCTACGATAGAGATCTTGACTTGATGACAGTGGCAGGTTTAATCAAGTCATCCAGATTGAATTTATGGAAATCTTCGGAAATGACATTTTCGCTCGCTGAATTACAAACCTATGCGCTCTGGATTGCTTATGTGGGAGGGGCGCTAGTTGTCGTAACGATCTTGGCTTGGATACTGAAGTGGGGGATACGCTTTCGCCTGGTGGGTGTGACGAGCTTTACGTTTGTCGTCGCCGCCAGTGTTTTTGCGTTGGGTCTGGGCTTCTCACCGCGGGTAACTGTGCCAGGGGCTGTGCGATATGCGCGGGTGTTTGACCGTCAGTCCGATCAAGCAGTGATTGCAGTGCCTGCGACGGTTACTGAAGACCAATTGTCAGCGACCCTGCGCCAAGCGGCGAACGATCTTTTTTCGCCAGGGCGAAATTCTGTTGATGGCATGCTCACAATCCGCGCACGGACAGTTTTGCATCCTGAGGCTGGCTTATCATTGCCGCTATATTTAGGTCAGGTGCGGCGATCGCTGCGGAGTCGTGATGATGCCGCGATGCAGATTGACCTCTACGCTGACAATTTAGCGTTATTACCGGAAAAGACAGGTGCCTAGGGAATTGTCTACAGATTTTGCCCAAAGTGATTCAATTAAACCAGAAGTTTTAAAATTGCAATTGTGAACTAACGGCAAGCTTTTCTGAGTTTTTTACGGGCAAGCAACACAACCAATGTTTTAAGGTGGGCTTTGATAATGACGGTGACGGCAATGGCTGAGAATGCACAAGCATGGGATACGCTTGCAATTGCGCCGGCGCGAGTGATACGCGGGTGTGGGATTCTGGCTGCGGTGCCAACACAGGTGGCCCAGATCGGGACACGACCGTTGCTGATTGGCGGTGATCAGAGCTTGCCGCTGATGCAGATGGAGTTTGTACCGGGGCTCGTGGCCGCGGGTTTGCAAGTCGCGCAGGGAAGCTATGGCGCAGATTGTACGGAGGCGGCGAATCAGACCCTCAAACAAGCTGCGGTACAGCATGAGGCGGATCTAATCATTGCTGTTGGTGGCGGTAAGGCGATGGATACGGCTAAATTAGTCGCGCACCAACTTAACCTGCCGATCGTCACCATTCCGACCTCCGGCGCTACTTGTGCCGCTTGGACTGCACTGTCAAACATTTATTCGGCACAAGGGACGTTTCAGTATGATGTCGCCTTGAGCCGTTGCCCCGACTTATTAGTGCTGGACTACGATGTGATTCGGACAGCGCCGCAGCGAACCTTGGTCGCGGGCATTGGTGACGCGATCGCCAAGTGGTATGAGTCATCGGTGAGCAGTGGGCAATCGGAACGGACTTTACTGATTAATGCGGTGCAACAAGCGCGGGTGCTGCGCGATATTTTGTTCCAAAAGTCGGCTGACGCCTTAGCGAATCCTGGATCCTCGGCATGGTCGGATGTGGTGGATGCGGCGGTGCTGATGGCCGGTGTTACTGGGGGTATTGGTGGGGCACAATGTCGTACCGTTGCAGCCCATGCGGTACACAATGGGTTGACCAGTCTCCGCGAGAGCCACGCAATGCTCCATGGCGAGAAGGTCGCCTACGGTATTTTGGTGCAGCTGCGGCTTGAGGAAATGATTCAGGGCAATCAGTTAGCCGCAACTGCACGGCAGCAACTGCTCCAGTTTTACAGCGAAATTGGTTTACCCATGACCCTCACTGATTTGGGTTTAGTCGATTGTTCGATCGCCCAACTACAGCAAGTTGCGGAAGTCGCTTGTAATCCCCAATCGGATATCCATCGCTTACCGTTTGCGGTGACTCCGGTGCAGTTATTAGCGGCAATGGTCTCGACGATCGCTCCAGCGGTAAACAGTGGTGTGAAAGATCCCGAGATGTCCGCCAGTTCAAGCACCAACGATCGAGCCAGCGCTAGCCCCTGATATTCCCGACGATGAGTCGGGTCCAATCATGGGTTTAGATCTTGGAGCAAGTTGGTTGTGAAAATCTTGTGCTTGCTTGCGCATCCGCCACCGTCAGTGTGGTTTAATTTGGCTTACTTAACTTGCTTCTGGTTGATATTTTCTACTCATGAGTCTCTCTTGGATCACACCGGCCGATCGCTTAAAAAGTCTGCCTCAATACGTATTTGCTCGTTTGGATGAGCTAAAAGCGAACGCACGCGCCCAGGGTGTTGATTTGATTGATCTGGGCATGGGCAATCCCGATGGCGCGACACCGCAGCCAATCGTCGATTCGGCAAAAGCGGCGATCCAAAATCAGGCTAACCATGGTTATCCCCCATTCGAAGGGACGGCCAATTTTCGCAAGGCAATTACTGATTGGTATTATCGTCGCTATCGTGTGCCGCTTGATCCTGATGGCGAGGCGCTGCCATTACTCGGCTCGAAAGAGGGGTTAACACACTTGGCGTTAGCCTATATCAACCCAGGCGATACGATTTTGGTGCCGAGTCCGGCGTACCCCCCCCACTTTCGCGGGCCGCTCTTGGCCGGTGCCGATCTCTATCCGCTCATTCTCAAAGAATCGCAGGGTTGGTTGATTGACTTCGCGGCGATTCCAGAGGATGTGGCGCAGCGGGCAAAGATCCTATATTTCAATTATCCGAGTAACCCCACGGCCGCCACCGCCCCCCGTGAGTTTTTTGAAGCAGCCGTGGCCTGGGCCCAAAAATATCAGGTGATGCTGGTGCATGATTTGGCCTATGCGGAGTTGGCCTTTGATGGCTATCAGCCTACAAGTTTGCTCGAAATTCCTGGAGCCAAGGCGATCGGAGTTGAATTCCATACAATGTCGAAAACCTACAATATGGCCGGTTGGCGGATTGGGTTTGTTGTGGGCAATCGCCAGATTATTCAGGGACTGCGGACACTCAAGACGAATATGGACTACGGTCTATTCTCAGCGTTACAAACCGCCGCCGAAACAGCATTAAACTTGCCCGATGAATATCTGACCCAGGTGCAGCAGCTATATATTGAGCGCCGCGATTATCTAATTGAACGCTTTGCTCGACTTGGTTGGCAGATTCCGAAGCCCAAAGCCACGATGTATCTGTGGATGTCTTGTCCGCAGGGGGTGAGTTCGACCGATTTTGCGCTGGGTCTGCTGCAGCGAACGGGAGTCGTCGTCACACCGGGAAATGCCTTTGGTGAAGGCGGCGAGGGATATGTTCGAATTAGCTTGATTGCGGATTTGCCGCGCCTCGGTGAAGCGCTCGATCGAATTGAAGCGGCAGGTATTCGGTATGACCAGTTTGCTTTAGTTTAGGCATAACTATAACAATCGCAATGTCCGCTGGGGCTGATAGTCAGGGAATACCTGTGCTAATGCGTCGGCACTGAGGTCAAAATGGGGTTCCAACAGCGATGTTAAGATGCCTCTAAAATCTGTTGTTATGGCTAAATCCCGCGACTGATGCTGTTCGGCTGGATCTAAACCAGGCCATTCGCCATAGATCTGCCGGCCGCGAATCCCGCCGCCCATGAGCCATAGAACATTACCATGGCCGTGATCGGTACCACCATTACCATTCTCTGCCACTGTGCGGCCAAATTCTGACATGACGACGATGGCCGTGTTCTGGTAAGTTTGCCCTAGTTCTTGGACCAAGATCTCTAGTCCCGCTCCTAACGATTCCAGATGACGATTCAAGATCGGGCGCTCATTTACATGGGTATCCCAGCCACCAACTTCCAGAAAGGCTACCTGGGTAGCGGCATCACTCGACATGAGCTGGGCAACATGACGGGCACTAGTCGCAAACCGTTCGGGCGTCGGTGCGCCGCGAGATGCAGCGATACTTTCGACATTCAGCTCACGCAGTAGGATATCGCGGGTATCACGACCTTCTTGATAGACTGGTCCCAAGCGTTTGTTACTGGCATAGAGTTGGTCAAATGCTGTTTGAATTTGAGGCCGCTCAATTGCTAAAGGACGGATACCTTGCCGATCGACGGCCACGTTAGCAACAGCTTCTGGTCCGGTCAATATGAGTGACGGGGTTTGCCCTATATTCACTGCCTGAGTTGGAGTTCTGTTTGATAAGAAAGCCAACAACCGATTTAACCAACCGTCAGCGGTGTAAGCGCTTCCGGGAGTACCGGTTTCCATATAGTCTTGGGCTTGAAAATGCGATCGGGAAGGATCAGGTGATCCAGAAGCATGGACAAAAGCCAGATGACCGGCCTTCCATTCGGCCATTAATGGTTTTAAAGCTGGATGGATACCAAACTCGCCATCTAAGTCAAGTGCCCCCTCAGTCTCACCGGGTTTGGCAATGGCGATGGTTGGCCTGGATTGATAATAGGCCGGTTCTTGGTAGGGCACAACAATATTGAGTCCGTCGGTGCCACCTCTCAGAAAAATCACGATTAACCGAGGTGAGTTAGATGCTTTGGCTGTTCCTTGCCAGGCTAAACCATGGGTGCCCACAGAAATTAAGCCCGAGGCCCCTAGCAAAGCCGTTTGTCGCAGAAAGTAACGTCGTTTCATGCTGGTTTTTTCCTTAGCGGTACATCATTTCAGGACTACCTAGAATTAGGACTGAGCGGAGGGAGATCGGGGCGCTATCAACTACAGCAAGGGTCTCTGGGGAAAACTGATCACCCAGAGTTGCGCGTAAGGCAGCCGGATCGAGTTGGCTGCCTCTAGGGAGTTTCGTAGCAAGACTAACTCGCTGCAATAGGGTATCTGGACTGAGCCAAGCTGCTTCAACTTGAGGGTAGCCATCTGGCGTTCGACACTGAAAAAGTGGCATTCCCAATAGTTTCATTGCTCCAGCTAACTGTCCCAAACGCTTCTCGGACGATGCGGGCTGGCCAATAGCTCGAGCGATCGAGAGTACATATTGATAGGGTGTCTTAAACTTCCGCTGATAGTGGATTGGATCCCAGAATTCAGCGCTCTCAAACAGCGTTGACAATACCGCTCGAATATCGCCAGCGGTTTCTAAAAAACGATTTGCGAGGCGGTTAACCAAACCATCCGGGGGTGTATCGACGACAAAGTACTGAGCTAACTTGTAACTAACGTGACGGGCTGTGGCGGGGTGTTGAGCCAGTAAATCGAGCGCCCTTTCGCCTTGCGTCGATGCCTTCGCCTGGGATCATCTGACCCAGCAGGATTTTATTACTCGAATCATGTCGATTGGGGACAAAAATGAACCCACTAGCATCGGGACTTTTCTGACCGCGCCGCACCAAACTCCAGCCAGTCAAAATACGAGTAAGACTTTCCACATCAGCTTGAGCATATCCGCCATTGACCCCGAGGGTATGCAGCTCCAGAAGTTCACGAGCATAGTTTTCGTTGAGTCCCTTAAAACGCCCTCGTGCAGAACGACTATTGGGATCGGTGTTGAGCCAGTTATCTAAATAGAAGAGCATGGCCGGATGTTTTGCCGTTGCGCCCAGTAAATCTCGAAATTTGCCAAGCGCATGGGGGCGGATAGCTGTTTGTTCGTAGGACCCGGTCCAAAGCTTTACCAGCCCTTTATCCACAGAAATGTTGAAATGATTAAACCAAAAGTCCACCATTACCTCTTGAAGCTGGCGTGGACTTTCAATGGCCCGTAATAATCGTGCTTGCACAGCCTCTTGCAATACCTGCTGTGCACCGCTTTTCCGCTTCGTTTTCTGCCGTTTTTTAGTCGCCGGGAGACGGGTATTCTTTGATAATCCGTAATTGGAAAGCTCAATCGGAGATAGGTTGAGAGTGGACAGTTCTCTTAGTTTCTTGGAGAGAGAAGCAGGCTCAGATAAACT
The DNA here is from genome assembly GCA_963704065.1 of uncultured cyanobacterium. GTDB lineage: Bacteria > Cyanobacteriota > Cyanobacteriia > Leptolyngbyales > Leptolyngbyaceae > Romeriopsis. Next base: position 13,497 of record CAVPGX010000052.1, read on the forward strand.
CAACGGATTTAACTGGGCCCGAATGTAGGCTTCCACGCCCTGCCGCTGAACCTGCTGGCGCTCATTTGATCGAGGCCCGAAGCTCAAACGATCAAGCACATGTGTGATACTTTGGATGCTATTCACAGTCGGTCTAAAGCAAAATTTATTGTCAGTGCTGCTTAATGCTAGCCGCTGCAACATAATTGAGTTTGGTTTAACCACCACGATTACGACTTTGCAGGTATTGTTGAGCTTCTGGACGAACTTGTACAAAAGCAGCGATTTGGGCTTGTTGCTGGCTGAAGTCTAGTTTCAATAGATAAGCTGTAATGCCGAATTGTTCTAGCTGATCAAGATTAAGTTGCTGGTTTAGCCCAGCGACTAAGCGTCGCGTTAGTGGCGGATAGACTGGCTGCTCGTCAGTTGTAATGCTCGTATTAGTCAGCTGGATCGATCGCTCCGATGCCAGCGTAATATCTGTTTCGATCATCAATTTCAGGGTGTCGGGATAACCCTGTTCTTGTAGTTCAACCTCAATCCGCATTCTTTGTTGGCCTAAAAGGGTAAGCTGCGGATTGACCAACGTGTAACGGGCAATTTGATCGGTGGCTTGTGCGCCGAGGAGGTCGCCGCTGAGCTGTTTCAGTCGATCGACCACCGCCGGTGATTGCAGTGCCCGATTAATATCCTGTTCCGTAATCACGAGTTTGACACCGGCCTGTAAGGGCTGAGCGAGCTTTGCCTGTAGCCCTTCTAGGGTGATTGGATCGGTTTCAATCTCCAACGTATCAATCCGCAAATCGGCGAGGGGAAAGAGTCCCTTACCGACAATGCGGATTTGATCAATCTTGCCCTGAATGATTTGATAACTTGGTGTGTTATCAATCCGGACGGCTAAATCTTCGACAGCAACAAATTGCCGCTTCAGTTGCTGCGCGACGATCGCTTCACCACCAAAGTTAGCTGGTGAAATAATCGCAATCAGACTCGAGAGCAAGATGGCAAACCACTCCATGCTTTATGTCCGTTACGTGTTGTATGTCCTAATCATTGTAAATGCCCCACCAAACGATATAGAAAATTAACAAAGCTGAAGGAAACGATAGAAAACCCATACCAAAAGGCTGAGATTGCTGACGTACCATAGTGTTCTAAATTGATCTCACCCATTTGGATTCAGCAAGGACCTGACCTATGACCATCGCATCCTCAGCCGCCGCGTTTTGTAAGGGTATTCAGCATTTTGGCGATCCCTCCCCAGAGTTTGATCAGTATGGCCAAACACCGGCGATCGCTACAGGAAAAGAATTTGTGGATCCAACAGATACTGCTGCCGTCTACCAAACGATGCTCTATGCCGATGCGCTGCGTTATTTGATGTTGCAGATGACTGCCAGTAAGTCCTCGGGACATCCGGGTGGGTTCGCATCACAAGCGGAAGCCTATGCATCGCTAGTCCTGTTGGGCCACAAAAATTTTGTGACAGAAGTAGGGCATCATGCGCCGGGATTCTACGCGGCCATGTTTCTCGATCTGATCGCTCGAAGCAATGGGGATCAAAACGGTTCAGGACTTGCGCGATCGCTTCCGGGAGCGGCATGGGTTGCTCGGACACTTGTCAGGACAGATCCCCGGTCTACTCGCACCAGCGGGGCCCCTGGGTCAAGGTCAACACTTTGCAATGGCGGGAGCGTTGCTCAATCCTGGCGTCTTATTTCCTTGCACAATTGGTGATGGTGGGTTGGGTGAACCCTATGTAATGAGTGCGATCGCCCATTTCAATACCGCCTATCCTCAGGTCACTAACTTCTTGCCGATTTTGGTCTGGAATGGATTCTCCCAGGAGCACCACAGTATGGTATCGCTCAAAACGAATGAGAGCATGACCGCTTACTGGACTGGCAATGGTTTTGAAGAAGTGATTTTAATTGATGCCAAGGCCTTCGACGATCGCAATCAACCAGGCGATTATGTCGATAGTACGCGATTTTCCTTCGCCCAGCGCTTAGCATTCACCCAGGCCGTCCTGTCCGCCGCCGACAAAGCCGCCAAGTCGGCCTTGGGGGGCAAGCTGACGGTGCTGATTATCAAACAACTGAAAGGAGCCGGCGTTCACGCTCGGGGCGCGCAATCCCATAACCTTTACCCGCATCATACGCTAGAGAATCCAGATATCATCTCGGGGATGCAAGCCTGCGCGCTTTCCCCAGCGGCATGGCAGCTGGTACGCACTAACTGTGAACGCGCTGCCGGTGGTCCCGCTAGTCAAGTCGTGGTGACAGAGCAAGAACGCGAGCTGCCGGATCTGGGGCCATTGGTCCTGGAAGAGTTTCCAGTGGGTGGGGATAAGCAGGTAGCAACGACGGCAATGGGGACGATCGTTGGGAATGTGGGCCAGAAAGATGCCGCCTTCGTTGTCACAAATGCCGATGGCAATGCCGCTTCGGGCATTGGCAATATTAATCAAGTCCTCAAGATTAATCACCCCACGGCTGACCCGACCTATAATCAAGCACCTGGTGGTCAGGTATATGAACCGCTGAGCGAAGATGCCTGTGCGGGTTTAGCGGCGGGGCTGGCATTATTTGGTGGTCGGAGCTTGTGGTGTTCCTATGAGTCATTCGCAATTAATGGGCTGCCAATCTGGCAAACGGTGACCCAAGCGATGGCGGAATTGCGCCGCAAAACCCCTTCCAATATTTGTTTGTTTACTGCGGGAGCCTTGGAGCAAGGTCGAAATGGCTGGACCCACCAGCGGCCTGAGATTGAAGGGTACTTTGCGTCGATGATGCGGAATGGCAATATTTTTCCGCTCTTTCCGACGGATGCGAATAGCATCCAAGCCTGCTACGAGTGGGCTTTGGGCACAAAAAATAAAGGCATCGTGATTACGGCGAGTAAATCACCGCTACCGATTCGGACAACTTTGGCGCAAACTCAATCGGGGCTAGCCAAAGGCGGAATTGTGTTACATGACAGTGATGGGAAGCAGCAGATTGTCTTTGCCGTGATCGGTGATTTGGTGTTAGGCCCAGTATTTGAGGCGGCACAGCAGTTGCAAACGCAGGGCTATGGTGTCCGCATCGTATCAGTGATTAATCCCCGGCGGTTGTATCGACCAACGGATCTGCTGTGGCAAACTTGCGCTGAAGCAGATGGCGATTATCTCGATGATGCGGAATTTGAGTCATTTTTTGGTGGCGATGTATTAGTGGGCGTCACTGGTGGGGCGGCAAATATGCTCGAACCAGTCATGCTGCGCAGTCAGGCAAAGCGGGACGTGTTTGCCTGGAAGCGTGGTGAGACAACGGCTTCTGCCGCCGAGCTGTTGGAATTCAATGGAATTACGGCGGCAGCGATTGCCCACCGCGCGGTGGCATTACTGTAAGCTATCGTAATGATTTGAGCTAAGCGCAGTCAGCGCTGTGCGACATAATTAATTGTGCGGCCTGCCGATCGTCTGATGCGTTTGATTGAATGCTTTAGGCGATCGTGATTGCGTGGGATGATTCATTCCCTGCTTGCCTCTGTCCAAACATGTTTGAATCATGCTTAGACAGCCGTAAATCTTTGTTACTAGGAAGAAAAATGACCGAACAAGAAGTAGAACAATTTATTGCGACGATCGAGGAATCCGAGGACTTATCGGCACTATCAAAAGTGGCTAAGGTGGTCGCTGATCGGATTCAACTGATCATTAAGCAGCGGCAACAAGAACGACAACCGTAAATCGGTAATTGCTTTACTGTCGCCAATTGCCTCTGTCTGATTCTGTCAGCAGAGGCTGCCGTTGAATTGAACAGCTCAGTGGGATGAATTGCTTCTGGGCTATTTAATCCGTTTTTCGAGGGGCAAGCTTTCGGTCGCTTGCGGATAGGCTGATTTTGCTGCCATCAATTCGACTGCTTCGGATCATGCTAGCTCGATGGTTTATTGCTTAGATCCGCTTTTCGATCGGCAGAAAGATTGTAAATATCTCATCCTGCTCCGCCCGCTGTCGGACCGTCATTTTACCGCCCATGGCTTGGAACAGGTTTTTGGTCACGGCGAGGTTCAGGCTCAAGTTACCCGTTTCTGGCTGAAACATCAGCATTTGTCCGAGCGATTTGATCAAAGGCTTGTGCGAGGGGGTGGCATCGCCTAGATTTGACTGTAGCTGCAGCTTTAGCTGATGTCCGGCAATTGTCGCGGCAACTTGAATCGTGCTCCCAGCCGGCAAGCTACGCGCCGATCGATCAATTAAACTACTCAGCGCCTGATCGAGCAATGCTGGGTCTGTAACCACAGCCGGCATTTCCGGCGGCAAAATAATGTCTAACTGTAGACCCCGCTGATTTGCCTGCGCTTGCCAGCGGGGAATGCTTTGCTTAAAAACTTGCTCGATGCAGGTAGAGGTGAGCGCCATTCCTTGGTTTTTAGAGGTTTCTAGCTCTACGGCCCGGAAAATAAAGCCAAATCGGTCAATTTGCTCGCTGCATTCGCGATCGATCGCCGCCAATCGCTTCAGTGCATCCGGTGCCATATCCTGACGCTTCATTAACAATCGCGTCAGCATCCGAATCGTCGTCAATGGCGTGCGAATTTCGTGGGCCAAGGCCTGCAATAGATCGACATCGAGACTGGATTCTTCCGGGCAAGGTGTGTTGCTTGGTTCGGGCTGTACAGCTTCTTGCACCGCTGCCGCTAAATCCTTCGTTGATAATGGGCGTCCAGCAGTGCTGGTTGCGCGATTAGCTGGTAAATGGGCTAGCAGCAGTTGATTGAACCGCGTTACGAGCCGATAATCCGGCGGTGGGGTGGGGAATTGTGCAATCAATTCGTCGAGTTGCTCCGATAGCTGCGGACGCATCATCACAATTCGGAGCCGCAAGAGTTGCCAAACCCGATCGATGACCTCTGGCACAAAAGAGTAAGTAAAGTGAGCCTGACCTTGAGGATTTTGACTACTGAGTAGCACAAGCCCAAATTTCTCTGCCAACACCAAACAGAACTTTTCAGTTGCTAGGGGATCTTTGGGGAAAAGCGGTAAAGTTTGGCTGGTATGGGCATTTTGCCAAATTGCGTCTAGTGCTGCTGGCAATTGGAATGGCAACTGCAACGTACTGACCGATGGGTCAGGTGTAAAAGTCCAAGACTTAAAGCGCTTCAGCACATCCGGCTGACTGAAAACTGCCGCTGGCCCCGACAGGATAATGCCACCGTGACATCCTGGCAAAACTTCTACCTTGCGCAAAATTTCTGTGAGCGCGGCGATCGCCCCGGCCCATTGATCTTCAGCCCGCAATTGCTGTTGAGTGGCACTGAGATCAAGTTCCTGTGTATCAGAAATTGCATCTTCCTGCACCAGCACTTGAAATAATGTTGGTAGCGTCCACTCACCCATAGGGATCAAATCTCAAGCTCACAAATAAAACTCATTCACACTTAAACATAACCGTATTAATCCCGATTCCATAAGTGTTAGAACCGAACCATGAGAGTGTCGATCACCGATTAGCTGTACCGGCGCAGGCATGCACCGAATGCGTCACAATACTAGTCACAGAAGTCGCACCCCAATCATATGGAATGGCAAGAAATATTTGGTAATTGGGTATTGCTCCCGCGTCGTCCGATTGGCGTGATTCATTTCCTCGGCGGTGCCTTTATCGCGGCAGCACCGAATTTGACCTATCGCCGTTTGCTCGAGTTTTTAGCCGCGCAGGGCTATGTGATTGTCGCAACGCCTTTTGTCAATACCTTTGATCATGAGGAAATTGCTGAAGCCGTTTTGTGGAGCTTTAATCGTGCGATGCCGCAACTGCAGCGCCGCTTTGGGCTATCGCCGGCACTACCGGTCTACGGGATGGGCCATAGTATGGGCTGTAAGCTACATCTGCTAATTGGCAGCTTATTTGAAGGTGTGCAGCGTTCAGGTAACGTACTGATTTCATTTAATAATTTTGCGGCCAAGGAAGCAATTCCGTTCATGGAACAAATCACCTCAGTGCCATGGCTCAGTCAGTTTGCAACAACAGCACCGATGACTGAATTTGTGCCATCACCCGCCGCAACGAATCAGATCGTCGCCAAGCAATATCTTGTACGGCGCAATCTGCTGATCAAATTCACGAATGACACCCTTGATCAAAGTTTGCCGTTGGCCCAAATTTTAGAAGATCGGGCACCCGGCATGATCACCACCCAAAGACTCCGCGGTAATCACTTAACCCCCTTGGGCCAAGATGTTAAATTGGCGATGGGCGGCGCATTTCGCCCGATCGATGCCATGGGCCAAATCTTTCGCCAAGAGTTTTTTAAAGAATTAGCTCAGGTAGAGCAAACAATCAGCCGTTGGCTGAATCCGATTGACGCCCGTTGGTAGGATGTGACTCTAGATCAGCCGTCTAGTCTTACAATGGATACGGCTAGTCTCACTGTAAGCAGCCTGATTTTATAAGCATTCTGAATTGTCTGATGAATTTCTCGGAAGCTCCATCTGAACAATCTTCTGGTTTGATGACCATTGAAGCGGTTCAACAGGCGATCAATCGTTCCCGTGCTTCGGTCTATCGATATGCAAATACGGATCCAACAGAGGTGAATCCACCCTATGATCCGAAAAAGCTGAATGCCGAACTCCGAACTGCTGATACCGATCCCCTACGGTTTCATCCGAATGAAGTTGCACGCTTTGCCAAGGATATCTTGCGGATCCGTCAGGTGACGATCGAGGTGCAAAATGCCCCACCGGATAAGACCCAGCAAATTCTGCTCGATATTTTGGCGGAACTTAAGTTGATTCGGGCTTTGCTCGATGACCAAACCGAGTTTTGAGTCAAATCGGCAGCTTTCGGTGCGCCCTGATGCGATGGAAGGCACCATAGGTGTTGTATTTACTGATGATCGCGGCGCCGGATTGAGCGGATTGAGCGAGCAAGGCTTTCAAAAAACGGATTTCCCCGATACAAATCTTCCCCAAAAGATCAGTACAATAGGATGTATAAGCATTTGTGAGAGCGCCGCTGATTTTAACGATCGGTGATGGCTCGAATCAGCAGTTGCTTAGGGTGACCGTAAATGTGTGAAGCTGCCTTTTGGTTCAGCCGGTTTGCTGGTCATCTGTCCAATCTGAATTAAACCTATATGCAATCTGGCAGTCAGCCGAGTTCGCCTGAACCTCATCCGCTCTCAACGATAACTAACTTGATCGGCACCGCAATTGCGTTGCTGACGTTGATGAGCCCAGTCGCGATCGTCAAGTATTTTTCATCGAACGATCTCCCTACTGTTGCGACTCCAACCCTGATCCGGCGGCAATAGAGCAGGTTTGATTTGAGCAGTTTACGATCGCTTGTTTCGATTGGCTGTTGAATGGGGGTTTCCAGTCGGAAATCCCCACCTATGAAAGCGAGGTCGCCGTTATCCAAACCGCGCCTTAACTCGCTATGATGTTGAATAGTAAGGTTTTGATGCAACTTGGGAGCGATCGTGACTATGACTTCTTACGCAGCATCCACGGCAAGAGCGGAGATGAGCGAATTACGCCGCTTAAAAAGTCTTTTGCCGCCAGAGCTGCAGAGTTGGGTATTGGTGGAAGTAGCAACGGCGGTCAATCCACCATTGATTACTTGCGAGGAGCTCGGACGGGATGAAGTCGAGATCCAAATTGATATGCCTAAGTGGGATCAATTAGCGATCGACCAGCGTAATTTACTGTTCTGGCACGAAGTCGGTCAGATTCAAGCCGATACTATTCCCCGTGATGGTTGGGAAATGGCCGCATTGGCGATCGGCCTGGGTGGTGCTGTGGGTGAATTGTGGGTCCAAGATGGTCTGTTGCTGCTCTTGGCGGTAGGGTTATCCAGTTTTGCTGGCTGGCGCTTATTTCAGAAAAATAATGGCGATAAGCTCACTCAAGAAGCGATCGCGGCAGACGAACGAGCAATTCAGCTAGCCACGCGATTTGGCTATAGCTTGCCCAATGCTTACAAGAGTTTAGGGAGTGCGCTGAAGACGCTGATTGAACAAACTCCCAAGAAAAATTTACGCAGTCGCTATGAGCGGCGTTTGGCAGCACTCAAAAAGAGTGCTCAGAAAGCTAAAGCGGAGCAGCAAGGGCGTCAGCCGCGGCAGCCACAGGCCCCTCAGCGGAATGCTTATGACTACGATTACTAGATTGTGTTTTCACGCATGATTTAATGCATCGTGGAGAAGATTGATTCGGCAAGCCACTATTTGAGCCCAAGCCAAGTGAAGACATCCTGATGGGTAAAGACCTCTAGGAGGATCAGCACCAGTAGTCCGATCATGGCAAAACGACCATTGAGCCGTTCAGCGTAGCTATTCCAGCCCAGATTTGGGGTATTTTCGTCAGTTGATGCGGGGGGGTTGGGGGGTTTATCGGCCATCGTTAAGTTTCGCGATTGGTTGACTGACTACTATTTGTGGGCTGACTTCGCTTCTGCCTCAAAAGACTGCACCGCATCAATTAATGATTGCACTTGGGCGGTACCTTCTGATGGCTCAAAGTTGAAGGGAAGCTTACGCTTGCTGAGCATCCGTACACCCAGCGGCACCAAACTCATTAAACCACTCAGATCGCGCATACGATCGGCGACAACGTTGAAGCCAAACTTGCGCTCGTCAATCCATCCCCCTTGTTTGACGAGGGAAACTAATTGCTTACGGTGACGGATCGCTCGACTACTGGCATCAGTTTCGCGGTCTAAAATTTCTTGCTTGATGCGGCTAATTTGATCGAGTGGGGCCACTTCCATTGGACAAACTTCATTGCAATAGTTGCAACGGGTACAGCCCCAAACGCCCCCATTACTGTTGTACTGGGTCAGACGATCGGAGGTGTTTTGATCGCGATCATCCGCGACCATTCGATAGGCTTTTGCTAGAGCATGGGGCCCGACGAATTCTGGATTGACCGTGACCGAATTGCACTCAGAATAGCAAGCACCACACATAATGCAATTGCCTGTCTGATTCAGCTTGGCGCGCGCTTCAGGGGTTTGCAAAAATTCCCGCTCAGGGATTTTTCGGGCTGTAGTACTAATGTAGGGATCGACCGCCTTGAGGTTATTCCAGAAGGGCTTCATATCGACGATTAGATCGCGAACGATTGGTAGATTCCCCAGCGGCGCGATCGTGATAGTCAGATTATCCTGATCACCAATCACATTGTCTTGACGATCAAATCGTGCAATTTCTTGACCAATATTTTCTTTACAGGCCAGCGCCGATCGGCCATTAATTCGCATTGCACAACTACCGCAAATCGTATTTCGACAGTTCTTTCGGAAAGCCAATGTGCCATCTTGTTCCCACTTAATCCGATTGAGGCTGTCTAAAATCGTGGCGCTAGGCTCGATCGATAAGCGATATTGCTGCCATGTCGCGGGTTGATTCGGTGCCTGTCGAAGCACTTGAAAAGTTACGTCTACCATAAGATCAATTATTGCCAAAATTTGGCGGTCGGTGGTGCGAGCAAGAATATCTCTAGGGAGGTCTCTCGTACTTGTTAATTGTACTGTGGGGCGCAGAAGCAAGTACTAATTGCTTGAAAACTTGCGGCATTTTCAGCGTCATTTCCGATAATTCTTATTAATGTGGAAAAATCGCAAAGACTGGATATGCAAAATTTGGGGTAAACCGTAAAAAATAAAACGCCATCTAATACTGTTCAAATCTTCATCGCTAACGATATAGTGTGAGAAGGAACTGTTTTCATACCTCAATTCAGATTTAGACATATTTTGATTTGTGCTCGATGCTCCCATTCCGCCCAAAAATTCTAGAAGTCAGTGAATTGTATGGTCTAATGGCAATACATTAGATTTTATTTGTCTAAATGCGGTCAACTTTCAGCAATATCGCAAGTGTGATAACTGACTGATTTACCGCTTTCCGTGGACGTTGTTGCAAAGTTTGTAGAAATATTTGGTGACCCATGGCTGAAAATGCAATGGCTCCCTTGACGGGGAAAGCACTACTGCAGAAAGTAAAAGAGTTGGATAACCTACGTGTTCGCGAAAAAGCGAAGCGTTGCGGTTATTACACGACTAAAGGTGATACGGTGCGCGTTGATGTCACCGGTTTTTATGATGCTGTTTTGGCGGCGAAAGGATTGCATCTTGATCCAGAAAGTGCACGCGATGGTCGTGGTCGTGAAGCAACTTATCGGGTGAGTGTGCATAAGAATGGCCAAATCGTTATTGGCTCTGCTTATACGCATGAAATGGGTTTACAGCCTGGGGATGAATTTATCATCAAGCTGGGCTATAAACACATTCGCTTGGTCCAAGTGGAGAAGGACGAAGAGGAATAAGTGATTCGCGGTTGGATTTGGCCTGGTTATCGTGCGTTGAGGGTAAATGATGACTTGCCCGAAGCGCTAAAACTTTAGTACAGGCCAATCTGCCTTCCGCTCATAGTGTGTCATGTCTGAGAATTGACTTAACTCAGCCTGATGTACCCAGAATTCTTGCTGATCGCTCTTGAGCCATGTTTGATTCAGTGCATCTAGCTGTTGGCTAAGTTGCTCTTGGTTGATTTGATTCAGGTCACCAAAGTAGCCCAGTGTGATGTGAGGCGTGAAATGGTATTGCTGCTCGACCCCAATTTCAATTAAGCCAGGATTTTGATAGAGCGAGCGGCGCAGATTGAGAATATTGTAGTAGCCAACTTCGTCGGTGGCCGCTAGGGCCATGGCGATCGCCCGCGTCATCACCATTAGCCCCACTACCTGAAAGCGGATTGGCTCACCGATGAGAAATGGTTCGCATTGCTGGAAGCTATGGCCAACCTGCGCTTTGAGCTTCTGCTCAAAATCCGCTGTCTGCTGAGCATGCTCGTAGGCATCGGCCCAAATTACATCTGCAAGTGTGAGGTGAAAGCTCGTTGCGGGAATGGGAATAAAGCAATCATGGTCAAGCGTTTGGCTAACTTGTTGTTGGAATTCCTTCAGGGCCGCATACAGGCTCGCATTTTTGGCGTCGGCTGGTCCCGGAGGCGTGATGATCGTGTATCCCGGAAACCGCGTTGGCTGCCAACCTTCGGCATCACGGTGGAACTTGGGTGAACTTTGGATATGCTGCACCTGCGCCTGATAAGTTTCAGGTAGTGTATGCCGCAGAATCCGGTTCAGATAGATTTGGTAATTTTCGTCCAAGTGATTTGACCCCGCAACGTAAAATTGTCTTTTCCTAATCTAGCGGCAAATCTTCACCTGCCGATCAGTGAGATTTAATTCATTGCCTGAAAGCCTGTACAGCAGCGATCTGATTCATGAAATTTTATGTATTATCCGAGAGACCTCACTGGCTGCTGACGGCGGCTAGCTATTACTTATGGCGGCAATGTTTAACGATCGTCGCAATTGCAATAAGGTTACTAATATATTGTAGGCTGGCTGGGATTCATTGCTGAGATTGTTGGGATGGCGCTTTACTTTTTTTGGGGAGATGACGACTTTGCACTGATGCGCGCGGTGCAAAGTCTGCAATCAGCCTGTCTTGATCCTGATTGGGTCAGTTTTAATTTGGATCGAATTATGCCGGATCAGCATGAATCTTTGACCATTGCACTCAACCAGGCGATGACTCCGCCCTTTGGTCAAGGCCAGCGGTTTGTATGGTTAGTTGATACAACAATTACTCAGCGTTGCAGTGAGGACACGCTGGCAACCCTCCAACGCACGTTACCGACGATTCCCACAACGACGACATTACTATTCTCCAGTCGAGGTAAACCCGATCGACGGCTTAAATCAACTAAACTGCTCAGTCAATACGCTGAGGTGCGGGAATTTAGTGCGGTTCCGCCTTGGAAAACGGATTTGCTTCTACGACAGGCTAAAGCAGCGGCCCAAGAGCATCAGGTTAAACTAACATCGGCGGCTTTGGACTATTTAGTCGATGCCGTTGGTAGTAATACCCGGCAGCTGCATAGTGAGTTGGAAAAGATTAGTTTATTTGCCGCAGCGCCTGGGGACCTCCTTGATGTGCAGCGATATCGCCCCTTTGGTCATCGCTAGTACGCAAAATGCATTGCAATTAGCGATGGCGATTCGCCAAGGTAAAACGCCAGAGGCACTAGCCTTGGTGGCCGATCTCCTGAGGCAAAATGAGCCCGCCCTGAGAATTGTCGCGACATTGATTGGCCAATTTCGGCAACGGCTTTGGATTAAGGTCTTGATGGATGCAGGGGAGCGGGATGATCAAGTCATTGCCCAAGCTGCCGAAATTGGCAATCCCAAACAATTATATTTTCTGCGGAAAGAATTGTCCGGCATTTCAACGCAGCAGTTGCAGCGGGCAATGCCCCTTTTACTCGATCTGGAGTTTAGTTTGAAGCGGCAGGGGGCCGAAGAAGTTACGACTTTGCAGACAAAGGTAATTGAGCTTTGTCAGTTGTTTCGGGGCGATCGACGGCAACTACCTAGAGGATCAATACTACTGGCGTTTGAGGAGATCGGCCTAATTTGCTGCTGACGGCGGCTGAGTCAAATTGGCTATAGCGCTTTCTGCCGTTTAATCAGGCGTTTAATCGGGATGGTTCGCCGTTTGATGCGTTTTACATCGATCTCATGTGTTGCACCTACCGATACAAAGTCATTAGATTAAAACGGCGAACGGCTAGTTCAACTCATTCAATTGACCAGTGGGATCATTATAGAGTTCCGCAAAATTATCCAGTTTTATGGAACTTATTCTGAATAAAGTAATTCATGATGAATATTAGACCGCAATTTTGTGCCGGTTGGCCAAGTGGCACATTATGGCCCGCAACACTCACCTAAATTAAATGTTGAATTTGTCACACGCTATGGCTGCAAAATCAAATGTTCCACTGTTTGATCGAATTAAACCATCACATCAATTGCTGCGAGGTTGCCTGATCGGCCAGCTTTCGTGTTTGACCCTGATTAGCCCTTTGTTATTGCCAGCATTATTCGGACAATCCGATCGGGCGATGGCGCAGGCAATCGATCAGACAGTCCTGAATAATGAAGCGCTATTCACTCGATATGTTAAGGCTGCATGGGAAACTGAGCTAGAGCGTCGTCGAATGATGGGAGAAGTTAAGCAGCTAACAGGTGGGAATGTCCCGGATAATGTCTGCGCTAACTTACATAAACTTCCAGCGGAACAGCGCCCCACGGTGCAAGCAATTTGTGCCGATTTCGCCCAGTTTGCTTCTGCCACAATTACCCAGAAATATCAGCTGTCGACCAAGCAGTTCAACACTTTTCAGCGCCGCGTCAGTGATCCTGCAATGCGACAGCGGATTAACCAGAAAGTTCAAGGACTCAAGCTAAAGTAGGGCTCATAAATTTATTTAAGAATTTATCTAAGTCGGGCCCACCATATTTAAGTGCTTTACTAGTGCCTGTAGGCCGAAACGATAGCTTTCGATGCCAAAGCCGCTAATTTGACCAACTGCAACCGGTGCGATGTAGGAATGTTGCCGGAATGCTTCGCGGCGATGGACATTACTCAAGTGGACTTCAACGGTTGGCAAGTCTACCCCCGCGATCGCATCTCTGATGGCAATGCTCGTATGAGTGTAGCCGCCAGGATTAATTAATATTCCCGCATGCTTTCCGATCGCGGCGTGGATTTGATCAATCAACTCCCCCTCATGATTAGACTGAAATGCCACTATGTCCACATTGAGGGACTGAGCTTCATGCTGAAGCATTTGATTGACATCCATCAAAGAAGCCGAACCATAAATCTCCGGTTCGCGTAAACCCAAGAGATTAAGGTTCGGCCCATGCAGAACTAAAATACTTTTCAAATGCCGTAATCCTAAGACCAATTAAAACTTTAATTTTGCGGAGTGGCAATCTAACGGCGTCGAATTCGATCGTCGACAGGCACCGGCACAGGCTCCGACTCAGGCTGAGGACCAAGGAGTGTCTCAATCACTCGGTCAGCCCACTCTTTGATCTTTTCCAGAACGCGCTCAAGGTAGCCCATGTAGTGCAAACTCCTTAAATATTACTGGATAGACTCCTTATTTCATTTAGTCAAATGAAATAAATAAATTGAAGAGTCGCTCATTTAATGCATCTATATTAACAAGACATTGCGCAAAAGCCAACGACCTTTACCAACTTCGGTCATTTGAATTGCGCTAAATCAAATTGGCGATCGCGAACCGACAATTTGCAATTATTTGGAAGCGCTGGTTCAGTGGTCCATCAGACAGGCGCGCCGCAGTTGATCGAGTGCCGAGCAAGCACTCACACGCCTGACCCATTCCCGGCCCCGATCACCAAATTGATAGCGGTTTGCGACACAACCATTGGGCCCCGACAGGCCGATATATACACAGCCCACTGGTTTATCTGCCGTTCCTCCATCTGGTCCGGCTACGCCTGTAATACTCAGGCCCCAAGTGGTGCCAAGCCGATCACGGACACCTTGAGCCATCTGGATGGCGACCGTCTCACTCACTGCGCCGACATTGTTTAAATCGGCTTCGCTGACTCCTAGGAGCTTGACCTTAACGGCATTATCATAGGCAATCACGCCACCATAGAAATAGTTTGAACTGCCAGGAATCGCTGTCAGTAATGCGCCTAATCCGCCACCAGTACAAGACTCTGCGACAGCCAGTGTTTCATGTCGCTGGTGTAATAATTGCCCAACGGCAGTTCCGAGCGAATCGCCATCGGCACCAAAGCAATCGATGCCAGCAATTTTGCGAATCTCGGCTTCGACTGGACGAATCAATTCGGTAGCGGCATCCGGGGTTTGCGCTTTTGCAGCGATGCGCAGTTTGACCTCGCCCCAGTTAGCATAGGGCGCAACCGTCGGATTAGCCCGATCAAACAAATGAGTGACTTGTGCGGCCAAGGCTGACTCTGAGACTCCCCAGAACCGCAGCGTCCGACTGACGATTACTTCTGTTGCCCACCCTTTGGCTTGCAGGTAAGGCACCGCCGTTTCCTCCCACATACGCTTCATTTCAGTTGGTACCCCAGGGAAAGTCAAAATCAGTCGATCTGGCTGTGGTGACCAAATCATTCCTGGTGCTGTACCGACAGGATTGGTGAGAATATCAGCGCCCTCAGGCAAGTCTGCTTGCTTACGATTGTTGTCAGTTAGGGTACGGCCACGCTGCGCAAACTTAGTTTGGATGTCTTTCCAGATTTCGGCCCGTTCAACGAGCGGCGTATTGAAGGTGCGCGCGATTGTCTCAGTGGTTAGATCATCTGGTGTGGGACCGAGTCCGCCGGTGAATATCAGCAAATTTGCGCGACTGGCGGCGAGCTTGATGACCGCTTGGAGTCGCTCGGGGTTATCGCCCACAGTTGTTTGATAGTAGTGGGCGATGCCTAGTTTTGCCAGTTCTTGCGCAAGATACTGGCTATTGGAATTAAGAATGTCGCCTAGGAGCAACTCGGTGCCAACACTGATCACTTCGGCGATTTTCATCGTGGCTTCCTATGACTAGATACGTGGGTGGCGGCAGATGGTGAGCCGTGCAGTGACAGACGATCGCACTGGTCTGTCGCGATGGCCCCCAAATTATCAGAATCTGGCAATCTTCGGCGAGTTAGGCTGATTGACTGCGGGCTTAAGCGCTCGGTTGGCGTCGAGTAATCTGCCAGGTCCGCCAGCTCGTAAAGACCAAGAGGCCGGTGGCCGCACCAGCATAAGCGAACCCACTTGGGACACCGGAAAATGCCATTGCTAAGCTACCAACCCAAAGCGTTAGGGAGTAGATAAAGAGAACAGTACGGCGGTGCGATACACCAGCTTGCAGGAGGCGATGATGGAGGTGACTCTTATCCGCGATAAATGGCGACTGCCCCCGGCTTAACCGATCGAAGATCACCGCCGACATGTCCAAAATGGGTACAGCTAAAATCAAATAAGGCAATAGCACGGCGATGGTGGTAACACTCTTGACCAAGCCGGTTACACCGATCGCGGCCAGGGCAAATCCGATGAAATAAGCTCCCCCATCGCCCATAAAGATTTGCGCCGGATTGAAATTGTAGCGAAGAAATCCCAGGCAACCACCCGCTAATGCTGCGGCTAAAAGCGCTGCAGCTGGCTGCTTCATGAATAAGCAACTCACAAGCATGGATACTGCCGCAATCCCAGACACACCAGCCGCCAAGCCATCCAAACCATCAATCCAGTTGATGGCATTAGCCATACCGACCAGCCAGATGATGGTAATTGATAAGCTAATCAGCTCAGGCAACTTGATCAGTCCCATACCCGGAATGGTCAGGAAATCAATCTGAACGCCACTATACCAAGCCAAGGCGGCGACAATAATTTGCATGACTAAACGGGTCAGCGGGGGCAGATTGAACAAGTCATCGGCCAAACCGATCGCAAAAAACGCCACAGTGCCTCCCAGGAGACCGAGCATTTCCCAATGTTTCGCTTCAGGAAGCATGGAAAATCCGCCCAGCAGCCATAGCACCAAAACCGATAGACTGAAACCCGCAAAAATTGCAACTCCGCCCAATCGCACCATCGGGCGCTGGTGAACTTTTCGAGCATCGGGCTGATCCACAAAGCCAATTCGCAATGCTGCCCGATTAATTCTCGGTGTAATACTGAATACGGTCAACGCGGCGACTGCAAAACCAATGAGAAGATACCAGTAGGGGAGCATTGTTGAGATATATTTCAGGAGGACGTGTGTTTCCGCAACAATGTCTTCGCCGATGGAGAAGACCGATAAATTTAATCGTTGATTGCTGCCATGATTGCTGCCATAGATGTTAGCTAGTGAAGAATGTTTACGCAAATATTCTTGCTCACTATTTCTTCAGCCTGACTTGCTCGTTACACGGGGGGATGAGTAAAACCACTGCATTCTACTCTTTTGTGGCTGAATCAATTTAGTGAATTTGCGCTTGCTGATCCGAACTGACTGCCATAATCTCTGCCCGAATAAATATCTTGCCAAAAAAATCGATCTTCCCAAGCAAAATTAAGGGCAGCGTTCATGCTTAGAACGCTGCCCTCGGGAAATAGTCGATGATTTGCTGATGGGTGGTTTTGCTCAAATTAAGTCTCGACGACTAGACCAAGGCTGCCTGTTGTTGCAGATGTGCATAAAGCGGAAAACGCTCACACAGCTTCGCAACACGCTTGCGACAGTCTTCAGCAACCTGATCATCGTCTGGGTTAAGTAGTCGATCGGCAATAATGTTGGCGATCTCCGTAAACTCATCAGCGCCCATGCCACGGCTGGTCATTGCTGCCGATCCCAGACGAATCCCGCTGGTGACAAACGGTGATTCGGGATCAAATGGAACAGTATTTTTGTTGGCGGTGATATTAACTTCACTAACCAAGGCATCGGCAATCTTGCCAGTCATACCAATCGATCGCAGATCGACCAAAATCAAATGATTGTCGGTACCACCAGAGACAATCTTGAAGCCGCGTAATTGTAGTTGCTGTGCCATCGTCTGTGCGTTCGTAATCACCTGAGCACAGTATGTCTTAAATTGCGGTTGAAGCGCTTCGCCGAAAGCCACGGCCTTGCCAGCAATCACATGCTCTAAGGGGCCACCTTGACTGCCAGGAAACACACACTTGTCAAACTTCTTGCCCAGCTCAGCATCGCGGGTCATGATTAGTCCACCGCGGGGACCACGTAAGGTCTTGTGCGTAGTTGTCGTCACCACGTCACAATCGGGAATCGGGTTAGGATGATGCCCCGTCGCTACCAGACCAGCGATATGCGCAATATCGGCCATCAGGTAGGCGCCGACTTCATCGGCGATCGCGCGAAATCGATCAAACTGGATCGTGCGGGGGTATGCCGAGTAACCGCAAATAATCAGTTTCGGCTTGTGCGCTTTCGCCAGTGCCAAAATTGCATCATAGTCGAGTTGTTCAGTTTCTTGGCTGACGCCATACTGCACAACGTTAAACCACTTACCAGAAACATTGACCGGCGAGCCATGGGTCAAGTGTCCCCCGTGGGACAAATCCATACCCATAATGGTGTCACCCGGCTGGAGCAGGGCCAGAAACACCGCGAAATTTGCCTGGGCACCCGAGTGGGGCTGCACATTTGCATGGACTGCACCAAAAAGCTGCTTGACCCGATCAATCGCGATTTGCTCGATCTCATCAACGAACTCGCAACCACCGTAATAACGCTTGTGGGGTAGACCCTCTGCGTATTTGTTGGTCAATACTGATCCCTGCGCCGCCATAACGGCTGGCGAAGTGAAGTTTTCACTGGCAATCATCTCCAAATGGTCTTGCTGACGCTTGAGTTCTTTGCCAATCAGTTCCCCAACAGCGGGATCTTGTTCGTTGAGGAAGTCAGAATTCGTCTTAGTCACGGTTAGTGCTTAGGAGATCGTTAGGTGGAACTAAAAAAACTGCTTTGACGCTAATGCTGTGATCCGCCGTCGATCGCATCGACTATCACGGAAACAGTTCAAACAAATTGTCAGGCTTTCGCATGGTTGCATGGAGTATAGATCATAGCGTTGTTTAGGAGAGATTTATATAGTGGGGGGAAGAAAACACGAACGCCATTGATTGATTTTGATGAGTACCATCGTTGAATGAATGGCGAGATCAATTGGCCGCGGCAGCTTTGGATAATTGCGGCTTATCAGGTGATCCATTTTGCATAAAATTCATCTACTGACTAGCGGCAGTCCAGAACAGACGTTTTAGAATAGCAATACTTAAGCGATCAAGCAGGGCTCAAGTAAGATTTCTTTTTTGCAGTGCTACTTTGCGAATAGTTGGTTAGCGATGGACAGTTCTATAGTGTGTCGTAGTTAAAAATATTGGTGTCGGTTATGTGTTGCGGTTTCATAACTGGAGGGATGGAATATGTTGGTGATGTTAGCGGGTGATCAGCTGCTTTTGCCACAGCAGGTTTGTCCAGGATGTTTGCTGGCTGATCATGCCGGTAGACCGCGCTGGCAGGATGGGACTTTGAAATGTGGAAACCGCCCCACATCAGCGGTGCCTTCAGCGACCGATCAGGTCAAATGTCCGATGGGGTTCCGGGTGGTCGAAGTCGCAAATTAGCGTTAATCGGCGTGGTATGGCCTGATTACGGTCTACCCCAGTGGCCGAATCGATTATCCTATGATTAGCGATATTGCGGCACGTTTAGATTATTTGAGTTTGAGTGGAAATTATGGCTTGGCGTGGAAGTAGTACATCAATTGATCGATTTTGGGCGACATTACCCTACATTTTGCCGATCGCGAGTTCGAGTTTGTACGCGATGGCTTTGGTGAACTTATTACCAGCTACTGCCATATTGATGCAGCCAATTGTTTTGGTCGGCAGCTTCTACTACACAATCACCGGCTTTTTGGGACCATATGGGGGATTGTTGATTTTCTTTGGCTTATTCATATTCGTAGTCCGCAATTCCAAAATCTCCCACTTTATACGCTACAACACGATGCAAGCCTTGATGATTGGCATTATCGTTACGCTTGTGGAATTGACTTTCCAGTTTCTTAATATGTCTGTTGGACTATTACTTCGACAGGGGGCAAGTGATCCGCTCGGTTTGTTCTTCCAGTTCTTCTTTGCTGGCTTATTCATCTTGATTACAGCCTGTTATTCCTACTCCCTGTTCTATGTTGTGCAAGGGAAATATGCCGAAATTCGATGGATTTCTGATGCGGCCTACGCCCAAACACAGGTTTAGTATTCGTCAGTTGTCGCAGTTTATGTCCGCTGTGTCTGATGATGCCGGTTCACTGGGAATTAGACGTTGTCCGACCGTATTTTCTAATGTGCCGATGCCTTCAATTTTGACTTGCACTTGATCCCCAATTTGCATGGGACCAACGCCAGCTGGGGTACCCGTCAAAATCACATCGCCGGGCCAGAGTGTCATGACTTGGCTAATATAGGCGACTAAAAAGTCAGGTTGGAAAATCATGTCGCTGATGATTCCTTCTTGCTGTAGCTCACCGTTGAGGAATGTCTGGAGGATGGCACTTGGACTAACTTCGCGGACCATCCACGGACCAAGTGGACAAAAGCTATCAAATCCCTTCGCTCGGATCCATTGTCCATCTCGACGTTGAAGGTCACGCGCCGTCACATCATTCGCAATTGTATAGCCCCAGATTTTGCTGTGGGCCATCTCGATGCTGCAATGGGTCGTTTTATCACCGATCACTATTGCTAGCTCCCCTTCGTAATCAACCTGTTGGGATTGCGGTGGGTAGAGTATCGTTCCCTGATCGGGAAGCACGCTAGTTGGGGGCTTCAAAAATAGCAGCGGCTCGGTTGGCACATCTGTGCCCATTTCACTGGCATGGTCGGCATAGTTTTTGCCAATCGCGATGATCTTGGAGGGCACACAAGGTGCCAGAACCTCATACTCGGCGGCGGCCAAAATACTATCGGTTGGCTGACCATTAAGCCATGGAGGCGCATCCAGTGTTTGAACCGTGTGATCAATCTGCAGAAGTCCGTAAAAAATTTGTTGATCTAAGGTTTTCACCCGAACGTAGCGTTTTGCCATAAGAAATCATGTACAATCAGAAATCTGTGAATTCTACACCCTTGCTATTCCAAATTTGGTTTGGGGTAGCCGATTAGCCCATAAGGAGATTTTCCATGAAAAGCATTGTCTATGAAACAATGTACATCCTGCGCCCTGATCTCAACGATGAGCAAGTTGATCAAGCGATCGAACAATATCAGGGTTTCGTGAAAGATAACGGTGGTGAGTTGCTGGAAACACAACACCGTGGTAAGCGGCGATTGGCTTATGAAATTGACCGTTTCCGCGAGGGAATCTACATTCAGATGAACTATAAAAACGGCGGTGCTGCGGTTGCTGCGATGGAGCGAGCAATGCGTTTGAGTGAAAGCGTCGTGCGTTACCTGACAGTGAAGCAGGAAGTGGCTGAAGTTGAAGCTGAAGCTGAAGTTGAAGCTGCTGTGTAATTTCGATATTTCCGATTGATTCGGACATTCACTGCAAACCTGAGGCGCAATTGATCTGGCCTCAGGTTTTTTGTTGGGCGGATTCCACCATGGATTCCGTCTGCGCTTTTCGTACCGGGGTGATTTTGCGCATCATCGGATACGTATAGCTGGGCATAATCTGGTAAACTTTTGTAAAATCGCTTATGCTCACAATTCATAAATCACCTTCCCACTATGACTCAACCGGTTGGATTTGGTAAGTCAAGCCCCTCTGCCCATAAGCCCCCGTCTCAGGGAGCGAAAAAACGAGCGGCAGCGGCAAAGGAATACGATCAGATGAAGTCTAGCGGGATGCCTGAATATGCTATCTTCATCCGGATCGTTGGTAAGGACCAATGGTTGCCAGTGGGGGTGATTTCGGTGAAACGCTCAACCCAGATTCATCGGGCGATTTATGCGAATGAGCCAGTCTTGCTGGAAGGCGCATTTCACCGGATGCCAGTCTTGAAAAAAAATCGCGCTGATTTGTCTTTTGAGTACGGTTACCGTTTGAAGCAGTTCAAAGATGAACCCATTGAATTAGCGGTAAGACCATCGCTCCAGCCGATTAATGCGGTACGCAACGTAATCGATAATCTTGGCAATACGATTAGAAATCTTTTCCAAAAGTCAGCCAAGGAATCTTGACGCTGTTTAAGCGCACCAGCGTATTTTGATTTAAGGCAGGAATGCCGTGGTGTTTATGCGGTTTTCACGCTGCTAGAAGTGCCGTTTAATAGATGTTTTAGCCGCTTTGGCGCGAAATATTTTTTCTAAGCTAGATATCAGCTCGATAGCGCGCTAGGTTGCTTCAATGTTTTATGTTGATCCCAAGCACAATTTTGAATCATCCTTTGAAAACTGCGTGAAGTGGTGTGCTGAACTTCCCTATCAACTGTGTAAACAATGTATAACTGTGGACGTGGGGCTTCGGCAAAATGACCTAGACCGATCTGGGAACCGTATATTTGGCAACTTGATTATTCGGGGAATCAGTAATGGCTAATGCAGTAGAGGAAAGTGTAGTGAATTGTGTAAGTGCGCGGCATCATGTCGTAATTATTGGTGGGGGTTTCGGTGGGCTATATGCAGCCAAGAAACTGGGCAACGCGCCCGTTGATGTCACTTTGATTGACAAGCGCAACTTTCACTTATTTCAGCCGTTGCTGTATCAGGTGGCAACGGGGTCTTTAGCGCCAGCTGATATTTCTTCGCCTCTACGCTCGGTTCTGAGTAAGAACAAAAATGTGCGTGTGCTAATGGATGAGGCGCGCCATATTGATGCAGCGAATAAGAAAGTCATTCTAAATGAGCAAGAAATTGCCTACGATACTTTGCTGGTTGCCACCGGAGTCAGCCATCATTACTTTGGTAATGATCATTGGGAAACGGTCGCGCCTGGATTAAAGACGGTAGAAGATGCGTTGGAAATGCGGCGGCGGATCCTGCATGCTTTTGAGGCAGCGGAACGTGAAACTGATCCAGACAAGCGTAAGGCATTGTTGACTTTTGTGGTTGTGGGTGCAGGGCCAACGGGAGTTGAATTGGCTGGGGCGATCGCTGAATTGGCCTATAAGGTGATGGCGGAGGAATTTCGCAACATTGATACGTCTGATGCCGAGATCGTTTTATTAGAAGGGTTGGATCGAGTTTTGCCTCCCTTTAAGCAAGACCTTTCAGTCAAGGCGCAGCAAGGCTTAGAGCGTCTTGGGGTTACTGTTAAGACGCAAACCCGGGTGACGAATATAACGGAAGCGGGAGTGACTTACTTAGTCGGCGATGAAACGGTTGAGTTACCGACTAGCACCGTATTATGGGCTGCTGGGGTTAAGGCTTCGCCGATGGGCGCGATTCTTGCTCAAGAAACGGGTGCCGAACTCGATCGGGTTGGTCGTGTAATAGTCAATGATGATCTGAGTGTCCCGAATCACCCAGATATATTTGTCGTGGGAGACTTAGCCCACTTTGCACATCAGGATGGCGCGCCTTTACCCGGAACCGGCGCAGTCGCGATGCAGGAAGGGGAATATATCGCCGATTCAATTGCCAAACGGGCTCGGTCTGAGCCGATCGTGCCCTTTCGGTATATCGATTTGGGCAGTATGGCCGTGATCGGGCAGCATGAAGCAGTGGTTGATATGGGCTTCATCCGATTCTCTGGTTTCTTTGCTTGGATTGCCTGGTTAATTGTCCATATCTATTTCTTGATTGATAGTGACCGGAAACTAACAGTGACAATCCATTGGATCTGGAGCTATTTCACCAAGGATCGGGGTTCGCGTTTAATTACCGAGACAGCCGCAGCCAAGAGCCTGCAGTTAGAGAAAGAGTTTTCGGTAGTTGTGGAAGAGCGCCAGCAAGTTGCGAATTCGGAACCCTAAGGAATAGTGCCAGGTTGATCACCTGTGAGGCTGCGTGACTGAACAATTTTGGTGCCGCGTCTTTGATCATAGCGGTTGCTGGATTAAGGTACGCATACTCATACTCAGTTAATCCGAAATGAGTTCTGGGCAGCTCCGGATAGATCACTGGTTTTGTCGGATACTGGCCCCCCAAGGCATCCATCAGTGAATCTCGTTGGGTCAGTGCGCGTCAGCCGGTGCGGGTCAGTTGTCGAAGATAGTTATAGAGCATCCAGTAATGAAGGGCCCATAGTGGGATCGAGGCTTGGCGGCGATTTGAAGCACAAGACCAGCATGATTAAACCGTATCGGGGTGAACATTCTGGTAACGATAATTCGGGCTATGTTTTGCAATTTGGAGCAACATTGGAATTTCGTGCATGATCGCCTTCAGGTTGGATCAGCGACAGTAACTTCCCAGAAAATACGGAACTTGCTTGACCAAAACAGTTTCCTTCTGCACAATTGGGTTCTGATTTTGGATAAATTCACTTACTCAGTCGTCACCTGCTAAAAGTTATGCGGCAGTCATCAAAAGAATCTACCTTCGAGCGGGCTCGCCGAGCGGCGCAATCGGAGAACTATTTGGAGGCGATCGCCGGATTTAGCAAAGTTCTGAAGTCTCATCCTGATTCGGAAGAAGCGTGGTATCGCAAAGGCAAAGCGTTAGTTGCGGTGGGCGAACTAACGGAAGCTGTGCAATGTTTGCGCGAAGCGATCGGACTCAACCCAGCGTCTTACCCGACATGGAACCATTTGGCGATGGCCTTGACGCGACTGGACCGCTACGACGAAGCCTTGACTAGCTATGAACGAGCCATTGAGCTCAAACCAGATCACCATAAGACTTGGTACAACCGCGGTAATGTTCTGCTGCGTTTGGGGGCAATTCGGGAGGCACTCAGCAGTTATGAAAAAGCGATCCAGATCCAGCCGCAGTATGCGCAAGTTTGGTACAACCAAGCGGTAGCGTTTACGCGTTTTGGTCAACTGGAAGAAGCATTGGCGAGCTACGAGCAAGCATTATCAATTCGCCCCCACTTTGCGGATGCTTTGTATAACCAAGCAAATTTACTCTGCCAACTCGATCGCTATCCAGAAGCGCTACGAAAATATGAGCGGGTGATTGAACTCCGACCGAGGCAGTTTTCTGCCTGGTTTAATCGGGGCAATGTTTTGCGTCAGCTGACGCTCTACGAAGAAGCACTGGCTAGCTTTGACCGCGCCATTGAACTTGATCCTAAAGCCTTTGAAGCATGGTTCTATCGGGGCAAAACGTTGCATAAGCTCTACCGCTACGAAACTGCGATTGCCAGTTACACGCAAGCGATCGAGCTGCGTCCGCAGTTTGTTGAGGGTTGGTCGGGACGTGGTTGTACGCACTATAAAGCGGGCTATCCAGAAGCAGCCATTGCGGATTTTGATCAAGCGATTGATATTAACCCAGAGTCCTTTGAAGCATGGCATGCACGTGGGTCGGCGTTGCGTCAGCTAGGACGATTTGAAGAAGCGATCGTGAATTTTGACCGTGCTTTGGAAATTAATCCCGAATCGCCCGAGGTCCTCTACCATCGCGGGCGCGCGTTAGACAATCTCGGCCAAACGGGAGCAGCGGTAGCAAGTTATGACAAAGCCTTGACGCTAAGGCCGGAATTTGCGCGGGCTTGGTATAGCCGAGGTGTGGCTTTTAGTCGTTTGGGCGAGCATGCGATTGCGATTACAAACTTTGACCATGCCCTGAAACTCAATCCTAGTTATTTAGATGCGGCCCGGCGGCGGCGGATTGCGTTGCGTCAGCTCAAAAACGTAATTACCAAACCATCTGTCTAAGCGGGGGCAAATTCATTGATGTGCTGAGCGATGGACATATGTTCAGAGTAAGCGTTATGTCAAATCTTTCGATCGAGCATGTCAAAGTTGCATGTTGAATTCGACTTTATCCAGTGAATCTCCTTATAATTCTGCCAGTCTTGTTTTTGTACTTAGCCAATTGTGCAGAGTAAACAAATCACGATAATTGCTTGTGGTTTAGTTCCTCAGTGGCTTTTTTCGGTGTGAATTTTTGGAGTGATGGTTCATATGAAATTTTGGCAAAAGGTGTTGATTGCACCGGCGATTTTCGGCGCGACATTTTTGGCAGCAGCGGTGAATGCCACTGAGGTGAAGCCACTAAATTCTGCGGCAAACAACAGTAATGATGCGATGTCCCAGGTGATGTCCGTATCGCAGTTATCTGACTCGACAGTGCGCAATCAGGCCATGTCGCAGGTGACGTCGGTATCGCAACTGTCGGATGTGCAGCCGACTGACTGGGCGTTTCAAGCATTACAATCTTTGGTAGAACGCTATGGTTGTATTGCTGGTTATCCGGATCGGACTTACCGCGGTAACCGAGCGATCTCACGCTATGAGTTTGCGGCTGGTTTGAATTCCTGCATGGATCGCGTCAATGAGTTGATTGCAGCGGCAACTGAGGACTTGGCAACCAAGGAAGATTTAGCGACGCTCCAGCGGCTCCAAGAGGAGTTTGCGGCGGAGCTGGCAACCCTACGCGGGCGGGTTGATGCGCTGGAAGTTAGAACCACGACCTTAGAGACGCAACAATTCTCGACGACGACTAAGTTAGTTGGCGAAGTTGCGTTTGCACTGTCGGATTCCTTTGCGGATATCGATCGAACTCAAGCAGTTTTCCAAGATCGAATTCGCTTGATGTTAGTCACCAGTTTTACAGGTAAGGATCAGCTGTTTACCCGTTTGACTGCGGGTAACTTCGGTGACTCCTTCGCGACTGAACTGGGTACCCAGGAAGGCCGATTTGCCTATGATGGTCAGTTCAATAACAATGTGACCGTCGATCGGGTTCACTATGTGTTCCCTGTGGGCGAAAAGGTGAAAGTGACCGCGATGGCTAACCTTGCTGGTCACTGGTTCTACTCCGATACCTTTAACCCCGGTCTAGAAGCCGGTGGTGGTGCAACTGGTGCGCTCTCGCGTTTTGGTGAGCGCAACGTGATTTATCGATTTGGGGCCCTCGGTCAAGGGGTGGGCCTTAAATACGACATTAGTAACCAATTTCAGCTGAGTGCGGGGTACTTGGCTGGTAACGGTAGCATTCCGACTGAAGGCAATGGTGTGTTTAATGGTCGTTATTCGGCGTTGGGGCAACTTGTATTTAAGCCTTCGAAGCAGTTTAAGATCGGTTTAACGTATGCCAACAACTATGATCCTCAAGGTCAGTTTAACTTTGGTGGTACAGGTACCAATGTCGCTAATTCACTGCGTCTCCTAGGACCGATTTCTTCGAATGCATACGGTATCGCGGGACAGTTCGACGTGAGTAAAAACGTCAGTATCCGTGCTTGGGGTACTTACACCAATGTCGATATTCTGACTGGTGGGAATGAAGACGTGTGGACCTATGCCATGGCGTTAGCCTTCCCTAATTTGGGTAAAAACGGAAATATGGGCGCAATTATCGTTGGTGCTGAGCCTTACGTCGGCGGTGTAGGGACGGTGCCGCTCCATGTTGAAGCGCTGTATAAGTATAATATCAACGACAATCTCATGATTACACCTGGCCTGATTTGGTTGACGGCTCCGAACCAAGACATCAACAATGTGAATGGTGGTGGTGTAGTCATCGGTACTATTCGGACAACGTTTAGTTTCTAAACCTGATACGAGTTTAGTTGCCATAATCTCTCGGTGAATTTGACTGCGTTTGTACAGCTTGTACAAACGCAGTTACGGCTTGAAGGAGATTTTTATTATGGGGCCAAAGGCTTATCCCAAGTTTCTAGACAGGTTCATGACTGTTACTGAGCAGGCGTTTTTCCCATCAAGAAAACGTTAACTTCTTTCAGTGGTGAGTTGGCGGACGGAACCCCGGTGACCATTCGGATTATTCAATCAGAACCCGATGAAAATCCTTATCCGACAACAGTTGTGGGAACGGGCAACACCACCTATGTCGGCGACAATCGATACAGTGGCGTGACCGGAACTGACACACCGATCGCCTTTGTCTTATCTAGCGATAATGCTCGAATTGCCCTCCAACATGCTAGTAAGCCCTATGCTGGGATCTGTCACTAATTTGGCGCGGCAAGGCACTAATTAGAACTAGCGCCTTGCCGCTTCTTTCAGCATCGTCGATGGTTCAAAAATTTGAAGGAAATTCAATCACCATGAGAAAACCTAATTTACTCGCACTGTCATTGATCGGTAGCTGCAGTGTAGTCATAGGGGGACTGAGTACTAGCGTGCAAGCAGCAGAGGAGTGTGTCGCGTTAAAGGAAGTGACCACTGGATCAACAGAAATTACGAAGCAGATTAAGCTTGACCTGTTTGGCAACAACAACTGGAATACTGATTTCGCCGTTCCCCCAGGACAAGACTTTCAGTTTTTCAAGGTGGAATTTACACCGCAGAATAATGCCTCTTATACAGTGAAGGTGAATTTCAAATATAGTAATAATTCATCATCGACGGTGTTGGACCGACAAGGTTTTGTCGATCGTGGTGAAACCTACACGCGTCCATTTGTCTCACCAACTGGTGAAGAGCCTTATCAAGTCAATACCAATATTGGAGGCGATCGGAATAATGCCTACACAGTTTCGGTGGCGGGTTGTTACTACCGATAAGGTTTTGGCTTAAGGAGAGTCCATTTCTCTGTGTAGTTGTGTTAGGCGTAAATCGCGCTATAAGACAATGTCACTGACTTAACGCGCTATCCTCAGCCAGCTTGGTTTTGAGGACAGCGCGTTGTTATTGCATTCGGGGAAAAGGCTTCGGTCGCCGCTTGACGACTCGGAGTTCGTATTGATTTGGACTATGAGGCAGCAAGTCGGCGGCGACTTGCTGCTGCTGCAGTAAATGCGCATACAACCGTTGCCGTGTCGTCCGTATGGTTGTGGCCAAACAATGGGAGTGTTGGATAGAAATTTTGTCGGGTTCCCCGCAACGAGAGGCGAATCCATGCACAATTGGCCAAGGGGCCGCTGTGTAGAGCATCGCCCATACAGTAACGACGTCTTGCGTCAAGTCAGAAATTCAACGCGAAAAAGTTGGCCCCGCAAAACCCTTAAATCCCAACGCCCTAAACAGTATCCATGCCATGGAAGCTCTCATCCATAGCATAGCAAAACTCAAACCGGATCAAATTGACTATAAGCTTCAACTGAGTCTGTGCGATCACGGCATTTATTGACAAATTATTCTAATAGTATAGAGTGGAATTTGATTGTAATTTTTCGTGTGAAGGATAAATAACTGATGAATGACCTGTCTTTGAAGTGGGCTTTGATGCTCTCTGTATGCGGCTCAATTTCGATTACCGCGACGGTCAACGCCGCTGAAGCGCATCAACCATTGGCAGCGGCAAACAACAGTAATAATGCGATGGCCAGTGTGACATCGGTGTCGCAGTTGTCAAACAGTTCTGTCAATCGCAATCAAGCAATGTCCCAGGTGACCTCAGTATCGCAGCTATCGGATGTGCAGCCGACCGACTGGGCCTTCCAAGCATTGCAATCGTTGGTGGAACGCTATGGCTGTATTGCCGGTTATCCTGATCGGACTTACCGCGGCAACCGGGCCCTGACGCGGTACGAGTTTGCGGCCGGGATGAACGCTTGCATGGATCGGATCAATGAGTTGATTGCGGCCGGAACGGAGAATCTGGCAACGAAGGAAGACTTAGCGACTTTACAGCGGTTGCAAGAAGAGTTTGCCGCAGAACTAGCCACCGTGCGTGGTCAAGTCGATGCGCTCGAAGTCAGAACCGCCACCCTAGAAGCACAGCAGTTCTCGACGACCACCAAACTCAGCGGTGAAGTGCTCTTCGGGATTCAGGGGCTTTTAGGCAATAACAAAGCCGATGACTCGGGCGAACCGTTGGAGACGAATACGACTTTCGGCGATCGGGTCCGCCTGGATTTTGATACCAGCTTCAGTGGTGAAGACTTATTGCGCGTCCGCTTCCAAGCCAACAATATTGCTTCCTTTACGGCGGCGGCTGGCACCGACATGGCGCGTCTGGGTTATGACGGTGACAATGGCAATAATGTGGCGATTGATGAGCTGTACTATCGCTTCAAGCTGGGTGATAACTTCACCTTCCAGGTGGACGCCGATAATCTCGAGTTCTATGACGGATTGATTACCGAACTATCACCGTTGGCCAGTAGTGGGGGTGGTTCGATTTCGCGCTACGGCCGATTTTCGCCCAACTTACGGGCACCCGCGGCCGGTGCGGGTGTGACCGCGCGTTGGCAGATCAGCGATATGTTCCGGCTTGAAGCCGGTTATGTCGCTGATAGCCAAAGTGCTAGTCCGACCCCCGGCAATGGCCTGTTTAACGGTAACAACAAAATCATGACGCAGTTCGTCGGTGATCTGACTGACGATTTGACGCTGGCCGTTGCCTATGGCCATTCCTACGCCGGGGATGGGGAAGTTAATGTGACCAGCAGCACCGGTAGTTTCTTCGCCCGGCGTCCTTTTGGCAACGTGGCCACCAGCACGGATGAAGTACTCGGTCAGATCACCTGGGCTGCGAGCAATACCTTAGAGGTTGGCGGTTGGTTTGGTTATCAGTGGGCCAACGAACTGGGCGGCGATGGCACCGCTACTCTCCAGAACTGGATGGCCTATGCGAGCGTTAAGGACTTTCTGGCAAAAGGCAATCAGCTCGGGTTACAGGTGGGGAATCCACCGAAGGTTTTGGGCTTTGACAGTAGTACGGTTGCCCGCGATAGCCGTGATAATCTCACACCCTGGCACCTAGAGGCGTTCTATAAGGTCAAAATCAACGACAACATTGATGTCACGCCGGGTATGTTTGTGATTCTGAATCCGGAAAGTGTCCGCAACGACGCGATCTACGTTGGCGCGATTCGGACCCGATTCAGGTTTTAAGTCTTCGGAACCGATTCAGGTTCTAAGTCTTTGACAGCCAAATACCATTACCTCCCATCAAAAGGTCCCACAAGATGGGACCTTTATTTTAGCTGGCCGATACTACTGATGTTGTCTAAGGCGAGGGGGAGGGTTTGGGTTGTTGTGTCGCGATCGCCAATCGCGCTCCCGGAATCTGCCGAATTTGATCCATTACCGCGACAACAGTACCGTGATTGACTTGTTCATCAGCATTGATTACCACGATCGTTTCTGGTTGACTTTGCAGTAGTGCTTGAACTTGTTGAATCAGTTGGGCGAATGATGTGGCATTTTTATTGACGAATAGGTTGCCACCTTGATCGATCGTTATCACCACCGGCTGGCTAGTCTGCATCTGTGCGGTACTGGCTGAGGGTAGATTAATCGGTAGACCTTCCGATCGTGTTAGCACCAAACTTGACATGATAAAGAATGTCAATAGGGCAAATACGACATCGATCATAGGCACCAGATTGATTTGTGCAGGTAGATCCGGTTCGTTGGGTAAACGCATAGAATGACTTATTTTTTATACAGTTATGCGGAAGTGCGTTGCGAGAATTATGCGAAAGTGCGTTGCGAGAATTGCATGCGGACGATCAAAGACGTGATTTAAGCTTACTCACCCACAGCGATGACGCTAAAAAAAGTTGATGGCGAAAGTTGTTGCGCTAACTACAAAGGGATGAGCAAAGCAAAGTTCATATAGCTCAACGCGCCCGTCGCACGTCGATACAGCGCAGTTACTCTACAACTGCTATAGCGGCAAAATGGCGGTTGCTCCGCTAAACAAATTACAGATTGCTCAGGAGTCTGACTTCACGTTGATCGCTCAAAGCATCCGCTTGCTTAGTTCGGTGAGTAAAAAAGCTTTTGCACGTGTTTCGTAAAAGGAGGACTTTGTCGTATAATTAAAAGGTTGTCTAAAAATCGGCCGCATAAATCATGGCTTGTCCTAAGAAGAAAACATCTAACGGTAAGCGTGACCAGCGACGTGCTCACTGGAAAAAGCAAGCAGAGCGTGAGGCTCGGAAAGCAATGTCCTTGGGTAAATCTGTTTTGACTGGTCGTGCGAAGGGCTTTGTTTACCCGACGGGTGAAGAGGAAGCAGAATAAATTTTGCTAGAAGCCGTGTCGATCGCTACAGGTTAAGTGCGTTCACCCGGCAGGCACTGAATTCATCCGGGGGGCTAAGCGCCGCTGAGTCATAACTTAGCCCCGAAAATTCCTTTTATATTGCTTCTGTACAGTGCGATGTATTCGGTTGATCGCTAATTAGGAACCCTAGCACGAGCGGATGGGTGACGGGAGCAGAAGCACTCCAAATTCTACAGTTTGGTTTGCAGACAAATTGTCTCCCCGGCACTTGCCGGGGAAATCTATATCGGTCAGATTGAAGCTAAGTCGCTTGGCTCAGACTAGCTAGATATTTATGCTTGACAAGCAATCACGTAGGATCAGCGGTTTGAGATTTGCGGTGTTTGTCAGGGGATGAAATGGCTATCATCAAGCCGGTGAACCATTTGCACAAGTATCTTGTAACGCTCCTCCATAACTGATTGATTGCGTATTCTGAGGTTTGTGTGCAAGAATCCAGATATCGACATTAACACTACTTTGATAAATCGTTGCAATCGCTTTAGGCGCAGCTTACATCTATAGAACTGGCGACTCAAGTATCGTGCTGAGCACAATGCATTTTTTCAATTTCCTGTGAAAGTCAATAGATCGATACTAAACGCAATATTTTAGCACAGGTTTAGACACTTCAATAGTTAGGGATATATTGCTTGAAATTGTTTTGTGAGTAATAGTTTGAGCTTCATTGGTATTTTCTTTTGTGTACCTTCTATATGCGCTCATTCGCCTGGATAAGCAGTCTGCTCTTGCTTCTTCAGTTGCTACTGCCACGAGTGTCTCTGTCTATGACATTGATCCGCCCAATTAGATGTTAATTGCCCTTTATTTGATGCAGCTTACGTGTGAATACTGTTTCCGCTAAATTTTCTTCTGATATAACAGAGCCAATCCGAACTTCATCTGTGTTCGCATAATGGTCATTACTCCACAGAGTGACTGTTGGCAGCAGTTTTAGATATTGCTGCAACGTTTTTTATGTTTCGTTCCACTTCAAGAGCTAGGCAACAATGAACTACCAAGCACAGTTAACCCCCTGGGTTGTTTACAAGGTGGCAGAAGGCGCGCAAGTCGAAGTGATCCGCTACCGTCGTCGTAACGATGCTGATTCATATGCCAAGCGGTTGTCCAGAACACAACCGGCGAGCCATTTTATCGTGGCTTTCGACACGGAAAGTTTCCCGACAATGACTGACAAGGATCAGCCCCTAGCCACTGTATAGGCGATCAATGGTTTGATCGTCGAATCGATGGGTGCATTGTGCAATATGACTGACTTGCAGCCCGATCGATTTTTCAATGCGGCAATTCGATGAAGCTATTTAATCTATTGAGTTTACTTAGTTTGTTGGATCGGCCGTATTGCATTCTCTGAACGAATTCGTTAGTCGCGAATCTCATTAATTAGTATTGGCACTCCTGCCGGGATCATCTAGTCTATTCCCTGTAGGAGTTTTTAGTGGCGATGTACTTATGGTCAGTTTCCCTGCCGATGATTCAGCAAATTTGAGCGCGGCAGAATCGCGTGGTTGCGCCGCTTTACATAAAATTATTCAGCAAAAAATTACAGCCCAGCCCGAGCATCGAATCACGTTTGCCGAATTTATGGATGTAGCGTTGTATCATCCTGAATTTGGATATTACAGCAGACGTGCGCGGCAGATTGGGACCCAAGGAGACTTTTTCACATCCCCTCATCTCGGTGCCGATTTTGGCCAGATGTTGGCCGAGCAGTTTGTCCAAATGTGGGAAATTTTAGGTCGTCCTCAGCCATTTACATTAGTCGAAATGGGTGCAGGACAGGGATTGTTGGCGCAAGATATTTTGCGATGGATACAGCGATCGTATCCAAAATGCTTTAGCTGCTTGGAATACATCATTGTTGAAAAGGCGGCGGGCTTAATTGAATTACAACAACAGCAACTGCTGGCGGCCTTCGATGCATCAGTGCCGATCGTCTGGAAAAAGTCTTGAGGAAATTGCCCAAAAACCAGTTGTGGGATGCTTTTTCTCCAATGAGCTAGTAGATGCATTTGCGGTGCATCAAATCATATTTGAGAGCGGTGACCTGTCTGAAGTGTATGTCACATTAGACGAAGACCACCAGTTTGTGGAGACTTTGGACTTTCCCTCAACACCTGCATTAACAGCCTACTTTGAGTGGTTGGGGGTGAGACCGGTTGGGCCAGATTATGCTGATCCGTATCGTACAGAAGTTAACTTAGCCGCCCAAGATTGGCTCTGCTCTGTGGCATCGGCATTGCACCAAGGCTATGTAGTGACAATTGACTATGGTTATCCAGCAGCGCGTTACTACAACCGCGTACGATCGCAGGGCACATTGCAGTGCTACTATCGCCACAGCCGCAGCAGTAATCCTTATATGCATGTTGGGGATCAAGACATAACCGCCCATGTGAACTTCACGGCATTGGAACAAAAAGGTACGGCGATCGGGTTGAAAAATTTGGGTGTGACGCAGCAATCCATGTTTTTGATGGCCTTAGGAATTGGCGATCGAATTGCCGCATTAGGCCGCTCTGAGCGTACTGATGCCCATGAAGTTTTGCGGCGATTGCGTCAACGTGATGCATTGCATCAGTTAATTAATCCAATGGGGCTTGGTAATTTTGGGGTACTCATTCAAGCGAAAGGCCTAGAACCAGCGATGCGGGTTCACCAACTGAAGGGCTTAGATACGCCAATTGCTAGGACTATCTGATCGAAGTGGCCGCGCATATGAACGATAAAACGTTCATATGCGATTTCAGTGCTGATTTTTTGAGTTATGGTTTTGGGTTTTCAGGCATATTTTAATGTTGAGCGGTCGAATCGACTTAAGTGGCGCTAAACGCACCACCATGCTTTTCAGGTAAAGTTAAAAATCTTACTCAGTCTTCTGCATAAATTAGTTACACTAAGAATGCTCGGAGCTGGCTGGATAATTTGAGCACGATTTTTTGGGCAGTGGTTGTCTACAGCATTGACTGGCGGGATTTACCGCTCCTGCAATCCTTAATTCTCAGGTGACAACCAACTAACTTAGGAACAAATGCTCCAAACTTACTGTCGATCATAATAGGCGATGGATTGAGTACGGCACCTTCCAGTATATTTACTGATTTGCTGTACCTGATTTTGGACTAGATCAAGTAATATTTCTGGCTAAACTGCCTTCCGCATGACAATGCTTTGGCTGTTTGTGCCGTTGGCTAACGGCTGGATAATTGCGAAGTCAGACTTCGCGGCTGTCGGGTATATCTACTAGATTGGGTAAGGTGTTGAGGCAAAATGGCAACTGGAGTAAGTGTTAACAGGGCTTTATCAGCCGTGACGGCTGGCAAATTGACTCCAAGGGCAGTGCGATCGCAACGCGCATTTACCCTGTTCATAATGGCGACGGGACTACTCAGTCTGCATTTGTTTCGGCTAGCGCAGTTGCAATTGGTTGAAGGTCAATACAACCGCTCATTGGCAGAGAATAATCGAATTCGACGGTTACCGATGGTGGCGGATCGCGGTAATCTGCTCGATCGACGGGGCAAAATATTAGCCGCGAATAAATTAACCCGCTCGATTTATCTATATCCTCGGGAGCAAACGCGCGATCAGTGGCAGATAACGGCGGAGCGATTAGGAAAAGTCCTGTCGCTTGATCCCCAGCAGATTGTACAGAAATTAGAAAAAGCTGGTTATAACGCATCACAGCCAGTGCGATTAATGCGTGATATCAAAGCCGATGTGTTTACAGCGTTGGCTGAAGCCGGTCATATTGCTGGAGTTGAGATTCAGCCCGAATCCAGTCGATTTTATCCCCATAAGCAATTGGGATCGCATCTTTTGGGTTATATCGGCGAGGCATCGGAAGAGCAGCTACGCCAAAATGCCGACTGGCCCATGGGAATGCTGGTTGGTCAGATGGGACTTGAGCGATTAATCGACGATCGACTGCGGGGAACTTGGGGAAATCGCCTATTTGAAGTCGATGCAGGGGGCAAAGAGCTGAGGATGCTGGGCATTCAACCGCCGCAATCGGGTGAAACGCTCAAGACGACACTCGATTTGGATTTGCAAAAGGCGGCCGAGAAAGGTCTGGCTGGCCGGCGCGGGGCCGTTGTGGCGCTCGATGTTGAAACTGGTGGGATCATGGTGATGGCCAGTGGCCCAACCTTTGATCCCAATATGTTTACCCGACGAATTACGCAGAAGGAGGTCAATGAAGTATTCAATAATCCCAATAAGCCTTTCCTGAATCGGGCTTTGCAAGGATATCCACCCGCCAGCACGTTCAAAATTGTGTCGTCGGTCGCCGGATTACAGTCGGACAAGTTTACCCCAAACTCAACTCTGATGACATCGGGCGCGATTAATATTGGTGGCACGCTATTTCATGAGCATGGCGGCGGTGGGTATGGTGCGATCGGATTTAAAACAGCGCTACAGGTGAGTAGCAACACTTTTTTCTACCAACTAGGGCGACGTCTGGGCTCCCATGAAATCTATAAGTGGGGGCATAAGTTGGGGATCGGCGAGACCAAGACAATGCTTGATGGTGAAAGTCAAGGTCTGATCCCAACCCCGGAAATTAAGAAAGAGCTGACTGGTGAACCTTGGTATACCGGCGACGAGGTGACGATGGCAATTGGTCAAGGAATGGTGACAGTCACCCCGATGGAATTGGCGGTGGTCGTGGCGGCGATCGGGAATGGTGGATATCGCGTAAAACCGCATTTCCTATTAGATCAGTCTAATGATCCCCAATATCAGCCAGAGCTAATCGGCTTGAAGCCCAGTACTCTATCAACGGTGCGTGAAGGCTTAGAACTAGTCGTCCGTGAGGGCACAGCGCGGGCTTTGAACGATGGCTCAATTCCAGTGACTGCGGGCAAAACCGGGACAGCTGAAGTTCCCGGTGGTGAGGATAACTCAATGTATGTTGGCTACGGACCGGTGAAGAATCCTAAAATCGCGATCGCCGTAGTGGTTGAACGTGGTGGATATGGATCGGTGGCGGCATTGCCGATCGCCCATGAAGTGTACAAAGCGTATTTCAATCAAGCGAAGTCGAAGCAGGCGAAGCCCAAGGGGATTCAAGCAAGGTCTGCAGGGGAATGCCAATCCTTCCGTGGCGAATCGTTAAACGTTGACTAATAGATTCAAGCCTCAAGCCCAAAGTGGCGCTTAGCCATCGGACCGTCGTTGCCACCGCTTCAGGAATCCGGGTAAATCGACACTTAAATCCTGATAGGGGCGAATGCCACGTGGCTGCGAGCTAATCGGATCTTGCAAATTGGCCAAAATTTCCTGAATTTCTGTTGGCAGTTCGATACCACTGGAATCAAGCGCCTGGTATAGCTCCGTAATTTGCGCTTGTTGGTGAAGGTGGTAGTCCTTCAAATGTTGAATCGCCGTTTGATATTCACGCGACTGCTGCGCCTGTTTGAGCACTTCTTCTTGCATCTGAGCGGTTTGTTGCTCTAACGCCCGCACCCGTTGGTGCTGAGTTTCGCGGTCCTGTTCAAGCTCTTGGCAGGCTTGTTGCAGAAGTGCTTGGTTTTGGCGCTGCTTGGCGATTTCAGTGCTCAGGTTTGCCTGATCCCGTTGCTCGGAAGATTTGCGGGCCTGCAAGAGTTGATTGAAGGCCATGTCTTTTTGAGTCAGCTGACGGCTTTTATCACTTAATTGTTGTTTGAGCTGCAGGATGGCTTGTTGCTGAACATTGGCTGTTTCTTCTGTGCTGGCAAGATGGGCTTCGAGGTAGGCTTGTTCAGCCAAACGTGATTTCGCTTCTTCGAGGCTAGTGACCGTTTCTTCCAAGGCTTCTTCCAGGTTCCGGATGCGATCGGTTTGTTGACGCAAGAGCTGGCGGGCGGCGATTAGTTCAGCCACGATCGCACCATCAACTTTGGTCACTTCCGGGTTTAGTTCTGACTTAGCCAACTCAGCCATCGGTTGCTCCATTACGCCATGAATTGTTGCAGATGGCAGGTGTGCTATGTGCAGGAAGAAGGATGGGGTGGATTAGTTTGGTTGAGCGACCAACGATATTCTACCGTGAGGCCATCCCGCTCTAGCGCTTCCTCTAGCTGCTGCTGGAGGGAGGCGGCTTTCCGCAGTGTGATGATTAACTGTTGCACTTGCTCTTGGTGCTGTCTTTTCTCAACCGCAAGCGTTGACTGCCGTTCCAAGAGTTGGAGCAGCAATTCGTAGTGGACATGGGAAGGAACGGGAATCGCTGACATTGTGTATAACCTGATTAAATTCCAATATTACTGAATCAATTGCCGTAGTGTGGCACCAGGATCCGGCTGTTTCATGAATGCCTCGCCAATTAATACCGCACTTGCTCCTGCTTGAGCAACATTGGCTAAATCGGCAGCGGTATGAATTCCGGATTCACTAACTACCGTAATCCGCCGCTCGCGTAGTTGCGCCCCATGTGTGGCGAGTAAATTGTAGGTGGTTTGTAAATCAACATTGAAGGTTTTCAGATCGCGGTTGTTGATCCCAATTAGTTCGACGCCATCAAGCGCGAGGACCCGATCGAGTTCAGTCTGGTCATGCACTTCGACCAGTGCCGTAATGCCGAGCTTTTTCGTAATCTTGAGAAAGTATTGCAGATCTCTATCGGATAAAATCGCGGCAATTAGCAACACTGCATCAGCACCGTGCAGCTTCGCCCAATACATTTGATAGGGATAAATAATGAAGTCTTTACACAGGAGGGGCAAATCAACGATCGGGCGAATCCGCTTCAGATTCTCGAAGCTGCCTTGGAAGAATTTTCTGTCAGTTAAGACCGATAGGCAGGTAGCACCACCCTGTTGGTAAGATTGCGCGATCGCCACTGGGTCAAAGTCTTCACGGATGACGCCTTTGCTGGGGGAAGCTTTTTTGACTTCAGCGATGACGGCCGGCGAATGTTGGTGTGCCTGAGTAATTAGAGCACCGAGGAAATCTTTGGGTGGTGGGGCATCGACCAGTTGACGCTGCAGCTCGATCAGGGGGATTTTATCGCGCAGTTGATCAACTTCGCGCTCTTTGTGCCAGACGATTTCTTCCAGGATATTTTGGGGATCAGCATCGGGACTGGCGGTCTGGTAGACCAAATCAGCAACATTGATGGCAGGATTGGGCGGGCGACGGCGGATCAGCATAGATTCAGGTTGACGGATAGTTAACGATTAACGGGGATCGGATAATGGCGGCAGCGGTGTGGCCTCGCTGTCGATCGCGCATAGCGATGAATATCGGAGCACTAATGTCCAGCCCCAGCGCCAGCCGCCCGTTTAAATGCTTCATCGAGGACTTCGCAGAGCGTGGGATGAGTGTGCACGGAGAAAGCCAAGGACTGCACTGGGGTCTTTTGCACCATGGCATTTGCAGCTTCTTGAATCAGATCGGCGGCATGTAAGCCAAAAATGTGAACGCCCAGTAGCTCACCGTTATCGGGTCGGAAAATCACCTTGGCAATACCATCGGTTTCGCCTTCAGCGATCGCCTTGGCATTCGCCTTAAAATATGTGCGGACCGCACTCACCTCGAACCCTGCTTCCTGCCCTTTAGCTTTAGCTTGAGGCTCGGTCAGACCGACGAAGCTAACTTCTGGATGAGTAAAGGCGGCGGCCGGAATGCTGTTGTAGTCGATCGTTCGCGGGCGTCCACAGATGGTCTCGACAACGGCCACGCCTTGGGCGGAAGCGGTGTGGGCCAGCATCAGTTTGCCAGTGGCATCCCCGATCGCCCACAGATGTTCGATCGGTTCACCATTTTTCGCCACGTTCAGATGGTCGGTGACAGGTATATAACCTCGTTGCAACTCGACGCCGAGATTTTCCAAAGCCAGATCTTGCGTCAGCGGCACCCGCCCAGTCGCAATCAAACAAGCATCCACCTCAAGGGTATCAACGACAGTTTTGGTCTTCGCATCGGATAGCTCAATGATCACCGGTGCACCAGGGATAATTTTTGTCGCTAAGACCCCGGTCTTGGTCTCAATATCACGAGGCGTAATTAAGGTGCGCTGCGCGACCTTGGCAATATCCGGGTCAAAGGTCGGCATCAACTGGTCCAGACCCTCAATCATCGTGATTTCACAGCCCAGCGCCGAGTAAATGTCGGCAAATTCAAGCCCAATGTAACCGCTACCAATGATGGCAATCCATTCTGGTAACGACTCCAAATTTACGGCGTGGTCACTCGTAAAAACAGTTTTGCCATCAATTTCGCAGCCCGGCGGCACAAAGGGCTTTGAACCAGTAGCAATGATGATGTCTTTGGCGGTGAATGTTTTCTCGCTGCCTGCGGGTGTAGCCACGCTGATTTTCTGCGGCTCGACAACTTTGCCCCAACCTTCGATCACATCTACGCCCAGTCGCTTGAGGCTACCGACTAAACCTTCACGTTGCTTGGTGACGACCATATTGGCGTGTTCGGCGATCGCCGCGCGATCAAAGCCAATCCCACCGACTTCGATGCCCAAGGCTTTCAAATGATGTGCATCACGCAGTTCACGCACTTTGCCAGATGCTGCCAGCAGGGCCTTTGAAGGAATACAGCCGCGATTAACGCAGGTGCCACCCATCACCCCACCTTCCACGATCGCCGTTTTGAGGCCGCAGGCAACTGCGTGGAGTGCCGCGCCGTGGCCACCAACACCGGCACCGATAATGAGCAAATCGTAGTCAAAGGCTTGCGTCACTGTTCCCTCCGATTGAATATCTGCTGATGTACATGGTTGTGCCCAGCCGTAATGATTTTGATGTGTGGCACTGCTGACCATCGTGCCTGCATGAGGTTAACGGCAACAGTCTGGACTGATAGATATTAATGATGATCGAAAGCCTATCTATTCTCAACCCCAGTGGCAATTCCAGCAAGCATGTCCAATGTCGAATATCCCCGGAAGCGGCGGTCGGGCTCGAGCCCGACCGCTCAAAATCCCAGCTGCTTGGCCCATATTGCCCCCCGATTAACCGCAGTAATACCGCTAAGATCCGTCAACCGCCCGGTCTGACTTTGCTTCAACCGTCGGGCTGGCGGGTGGAATGTTGTACTGTAATGACGCCAAGACTCGAAGCAAGCAATCTCCCCAAAAATCTCCCTAAATTGAAACGCAAGCAGTTCAGTTCCCGTCCTACAATGAACGTATGGAACGGCGTGCTTTTCTCCAACTTAGTACCGCTTATGTCACGGCTTTCGGGGTCGGGAGTTTTTTGTTGGGGCAATGCCAGGCAGCTGTTGCTGCGTCTGGTGGGCGGAAGCTGGCACTGCTAATTGGGGTTGATCACTACCCTCAAGATAGTTTAAAAGGCTGTATCACCGATGTTGCATTGCAAGAGCAGCTATTAGTCCATCGATTTGGATTTGAACCGGCGGATGTTGTTAAGCTAACCAATCAATCGGCAACGCTAGGGGCAATCAAGCAGGCGTTTGGTAGTACGCTGCGACAGTTGCAGCCGGAAGATTTATTGCTGATCCATTTCAGTGGCAAAGGGAGCAGCGACCCCTCACAGCAGCCGGTGTTGCTGCTAGCGGATGATGAATCATTGCTGCTACGCGAGTTAGCGCGATTACTTAGTGCCTGTGGGACGCGCCGAGTCATTACTGTACTGGATACCTGCTATCAGGGTGAAGGGAGCGCGATGCGCGGCAATTTACGCGTGCGATCGCCGGTGGCGAGCAGTACTGCAGATGTTTCAAATGTAGCGAAGGCGGCATTGCCGGGAGTTGTTTTAGCGGCAGCGGCAGCTGATCAGTTGGCGGTTGAAGTCGATTATCCCGAATTTACTGCGGGGCGGTTTACCTATGGCCTGACTCAAGCACTGTGGCAGATGGCCGACAAGATCTTGCTCAGCGATCGCGTTTTAGGAGTGGTCAGCACCGATCAAGTCGATCGACAGCGGGTGAGTAATGTGCTACCCGCAGCAGTTATGCCACCCTCAATTGGGGCATTTTTGCGCCTGGAGCGTTCCGGTACAGCGGGTACAGTGTGGCTGGGCGGGATGCCAGCTGAAAAAGTGGCAACAGTGAATGCTCAGGCTTTGCTGAAGAGCCGTGATGGCCGGATGCTACAGGTGGTATCGCGTCAAGGACTTGAGGCGTCTGTGCGCGTCAAAGCGATGGATGTCACCACTGCCCCGCCGCTGCCATCTGATAGTGCACTTTCGGAGCAACTGCGGACGATTTACCGGGATTTAGCCGTGCAGATTGCGATCGACCATAGCTTGAGTAAGGTGGAGCGGGTGGATGCGGTCGGTGCCCTATCTGGCTTACCTAACGTCAGCACCAAAATGATTGGCGAGGGTACGGCCGACTATATTCTGGCGAAGGTCCAGCCGCCCGACCCGGCGAGCCATCTGGTCGCAGCACTACCCGATGTGCCCATGCAGGACATCATGCCATTACCGCACTATGCCTTATTCACGGCTGATAATCAGCCAATTTCGACCACATCGGTAGAATCGAGCGAAGCGGTCAAGACCATGGTGAAGCGGTTTGCACCGATTATTGAAGCTTTGTATGTCGATAAGCTGATGAACTTGCTGGAAAATCGGGATGCCTCCAACTTAGCAGTGACGGTAGAGGGCGATCGGCTCACACCACAAGCGAAATTACTGTTTCGCCAGGGAACACGCGTGGCTCAGATCGCGAATACCGATATGGCAGCACTTCCGAGTGTGGCTGCAGGAACACAGCTCGGCTATCGGGTCACCAACCAATCCACAACCCCGCTATATTGGCTGATATTGGGGTGGAATAGTCGGCATGATACCTATGTCATATTGCCACCGGTTGACCAGGCCGCTGCGGTTTTGGCAGTCGGTCAGACGGCCGAGTTGCCGTTACGCGCGAGTGGCGTCGCGTGGACAGTGCGTGAACCCCTGGGCCAAACCACGGTTTACTTAGTCACCAGCGATCGCCCTTTTGCGCAAACGGCTGATACGTTGAAGCGCCTGGACGTGGCGATGCCGGAGCCATATTTGCATGCATTGACCCATCCTTTAACCGTCATCCAAGCAATTTTGCGCGATTTGTCGGTGCCGGATTTGCGTGAAACGGATATCTATGGGTTCGACATGGACCGCTACGCCGTGATTCCATTGCAATATCGTGTCGTTTAATGGGGGCGGAGCTTGGTGATTTTGCGGCGGTTTTTGGCGGTTTTCGCGGTAATTTGGTTCAGCTTAGTTGCTTTTCCGGGACTGGCTGGGGCGGATGAAACGGATTACGAAATCCGATCGCCCCACAACCGGGATGGCATTGGCAAGGTCTATATGGGTCGCGAGATTGCCCAAGTCATGGGGCATCAAGGCGCAACCTGGCTCGAACGATCGAGTCGTGGATTAGAAGAACGACCACAACAGGCGATCGCGATGTTGGGGTTACAACCGACCGATACAGTGGCTGACATTGGCGCGGGTACAGGATATTTTACGTTTCGGCTGGCGGCGCAGGTAGCGCGAGTTTATGCGGTTGATGTGCAGCCAGAAATGCTGGAAATCATGGCCGCGATTCAATCAGAGAAAGGAATTGAGAATGTCGTGCGGGTTTTGGGTGACACCCAAGATCCACATCTCCCGGCCGGCACGATCGATTTAGCATTAATGGTCGATGCTTATCACGAGTTTGATTATCCCAAAGAAATGATGCAGGGGATTGTCACCGCTTTAAAGTCCGGTGGTCGTGTGGCGTTGCTGGAATATAAAGGGGAGAACCCACTGATCCCAATTAAGCGATTACACAAAATGACCCAACGGCAAGTTCAGCGTGAGTTAGCCGCAGTGGGATTGGAATTTGTGCAGAATCAGCCGGGGTTACCGCAGCAGCATCTGTTGATCTTTCGGAAGCCATAGGTTGGTGATCGTCCGTCCAGCCTTGTCGGCCATTCGGGTTGGGCCATGTCCACACTGTGGTCGCTGCAAATTTACGAATACGATGTCTGGTTGATTGGATTTGAGTCCGGTCCCACCAACGGGGTACAATATGCCACTGTTGTATTCGGCGGCATCACCTTGATTGAACGTTATACCCTGCCTGAGATGGGCGCAATTTGGAGCGATCAATATAAATTCCAGACTTGGCTGGATGTTGAGGTTGCCGTTTGCGAAGCGCAAGCCGAGTTGGGCTACATTCCCAAAGAAGCAGTAGCAGAAATTAAGGCGAAGGCAAATTTTGAAATTGCGCGTATCCTCGAAATTGAGCAAGAGGTGAAGCATGATGTGATCGCCTTCCTCACAAATGTGAATGAATATGTGGGCGATGCCGGACGCTATATTCACCTCGGCATGACCAGCTCCGACGTCCTGGATACCGCACTTTCTCTGCAAATTGTCGCCAGTATGGATTTGGTGATGAAGCAGTTGGAAGATTGCATTCAGGCCATTCGCTATCAGGCGCAGCAGCATCGTGACACGGTGATGATAGGTCGTTCCCACGGCATTCATGCGGAGCCCATGACCTTTGGGTTCAAGCTGGCCGGGTGGCTCGCCGAAATGCTCCGCAACCGCGATCGGCTTTGTGCGATCAAGCAATCGATCGCCGTTGGCCAAATCTCTGGGGCCGTCGGCACCTATGCGAATGTTGATCCACAGATTGAGGCATTGGCTTGTCAAAAGTTGGGGCTTGAGCCGGATACTGCTTCAACTCAGGTGATTTCGCGCGATCGCCATGCTGATTTGATGAATGGATTGGCCTTAGTTTGCGCCTCAATGGAGCGCTTTGCCGTTGAGATTCGGAACCTACAGCGTACCGATGTGTTGGAAGTTGAGGAATATTTTTCCAAGGGGCAAAAGGGGTCTTCAGCGATGCCTCACAAGCGCAATCCGATTCGATCGGAGCGGCTGACAG
The DNA here is from genome assembly GCA_963704065.1 of uncultured cyanobacterium. Taxonomy (GTDB): domain Bacteria; phylum Cyanobacteriota; class Cyanobacteriia; order Leptolyngbyales; family Leptolyngbyaceae; genus Romeriopsis. The sequence goes on from CAVPGX010000052.1 coordinate 57,760, forward strand.
GGATGGCGCGTTTGGTCCGGGGCTATGCTGTCAGCATGCTGGAGAATGTGGCACTCTGGCATGAGCGCGACATTTCTCATAGTTCTGTGGAGCGGGTGGCATTTCCCGATGCGTTTATCCTGACGCATTTCATGCTGCATGAAACCACTGATCTGGTGAAGCATCTGCTAGTGCATACCGAGAATATGACCCGCAATATGAATGTTTACGGCGGTGTTGTCTTCAGTCAGCGGGTGCTGCTGGCACTCGTTGCGAAGGGGATGCAGCGTGAAGCGGCCTATGCGATCGTCCAAGATTGTGCGATGAGCGAATGGAATCGGGAAGGCGGTAACTTCCGCGCTCGAATTGAGGAAAATGCGCAAGTCCAGGAAGCTCTGTCAGCTGAAGAAATTGCGGATTGTTTTGAGCCGAAGCATCACCTGAAGCACCTAGACCAGATTTATCAGCGTTTAGGAATATAGGTGGCGAAATGATTGAGACAGCTGGTTAAAACCAATGTCGTCGGTTAATACAAACCAAAGAGCCCCGGCGACGCCGGGGCTCTTTTAGCTTTCGGTGTTTCGTGATCAGTCCTAAAACGCTTGACGCAGATTACTGAGTTGCTGCAATTGATGACTTTGCTGCTCGACTTGGACAGAAAGTGCATCGCAAACGATATCGCACAATTCAAACAACATGGGATTCGCGATCGCGTAGTACACACAAACTCCCTGCTGTTCGCGCGAAACGATCCCCGCTTGCGTTAGCATTTTCAGGTGCTTTGAGACATTGGCTTGTCCTAGCCCCGTCACTTCAATAATCTCGGTAACGTTTTTTGCGCCATTCTTGAGGCTACAGACAATTTGCAGCCGACTCACTTCGGATAACACCTTAAAAAATTCCGCCATCAACCCCAAAGCCGCTGGCGTTAACCGCGACATACCACATTCATCCGATACTGGTGACTTAGAGACCACGTTAGTGCGGGATTTTGCCGTTGATTTTGTCGGAACTTTCGATCGGGATTTAGTTGGCATAGTAAGGTGAGAGCAGTATCGATGGCACAAGCTAGTGCGATTAGCGATTCAAGATTGATTTAGTTTTCGCGGTTGAGCACAGGCAATTCAAAGTGAATACACGCCCGATTAGATTATATTACCAAATAGTTGTATTTTTGGCAAACTGAGTCCCAAACGTCGGCTGGGGCGTTTGGGACTCGATTAAAGGCTTATTCTTCGCCAGTTACAGACAACTCCTTCACCCAGACCCGCGGGCAAACTCCCGATCCGGTAAACTCTGCTTCCGGCTCCACATAGACAATCGACTTCAGCACGTCGCGAATATCGCCTGCGACTGTCGCCGCTTCGACACTAATGCGCTTGCCATTTTTGATTAACCATCCGTCAAACGGCAACGAAAATGAACCTTGCAACGCTTGCACACCCGCATGTAGTGCCTGCAAGTCGTCGATCAAGATGACATTGTCCGCATCATCCAAGGAGTACGTCTGCTCCGGCGGCACGTCGCTCGCGAATACATGGAAGAAATTGGGACTTACAGTTACCTTGGCGCCCATATTGGCATTGCCTGTCGGCTGTGCTTTCAAGCGTTTAGCGGTTCCCGCACTGTGGAGGAAATTCCTGAGTTCACCATTTACAATCAATGGCACTTGGCGCGTCGGTGTTCCTTCACCATCAAAACTCTCGGCACCGACATTCTCGGGATGCAATGCATCATCATTGACGCACAATAAGGGCGATGCGATCATTTCCCCTAGCGATGCCTCGGTTGACAAACTTTGCTTGTCCAAAATGCTTTGGGCATTATAGAGATTCGAGAAGGCTCCGAGTAAGCTCAAGAATGCTTCCGGTGAGAAAACGACTTGATATTTGCCTGTGGGAATTTTGGCGTAGTTAATATGACTAATGGTTTTCTCGGCGGCTTCTTTGCGGCAGCCCTCTAAGTCCAACTTTGCCACGCCATTACTGACACGATAGGCCCCAGCACTGCGGGGCTTTTTGCCCTCCTCTTCAGTCTTGGTATAAAGATACACCGATGCAACTGAATGATTATCCTCGCGCATGGCCCCATCGCTATTAATATAGAAGCGATCGATCTCACGTTGGGCGAGTCCGTTGTAGGGCACTGCCGCGATCGCCTTATGGGCTGCTAGCAGCTGCTTTTCGACACTGAGCAGCTTGTCGACGAGTTCGCTTACCGGCGCTTGTGGAACTTTACCGTCGGATTTCTTTGCTACAGCGACTAGTTGCTTCGGGGCTGAAGTCGGGCACATTTTCTTTGACCCCAAAGAAGCTGGCCTCGTAAGCGGTTTTGAGTGCTAGCTCCAAGCCCGTGGGATCGACATCAGTCGTGGAGGTAATCCCCACGGTATTTTTGTCATTCCACACCCGCACCGTGACACTCGATCGCTGCGAGGCTTTCATTTGGTCCGGTTCGCCGCTATCAACTTGGACACTCACTTCATCAACGGCGGCACCATAGATGTCGTACTTTTTGATGTTAAGCTTTTGGGCCGCAGTTTTGGCCGCTGCAGCAATCGTTGTAACTGTAGACATGATGGATGTATTTGAGGGGAGAATAGCTAGAAAGGGTATTGTTTTGGGGAAATTCGGCTAGCTGAGCAGCGGCTGAGCTCCCCTGACAAACAGGACTCAGCCAAAGCGGACCGAGGCGACGCACAACTCAGACAATCGGCTGTTTTGGACCTAACGACCACCAACTGTAATGGAATCGACCTTGATGTGCGGCTGACCAACCGTGACGTAAACACTACCGCTCACGCTGCCGCAGAAACCGGGTGCCAAGGCCAAATCTTGAGAAGACATCGAAATCTTCTGCATAATATCGACTGCCTCACCAATCAGGGTTGCGCCCTTGAGCGGCTTGGTGATCTTGCCATTCTCGATCAAGTAGGCTTCATCCACGGCAAAGTTAAATTGCCCCGTCGCACCAACGCTACCACCACCCATTTTCTTGCAGTAAATGCCTTTATCGACCGAATTAAATAAGTCATCGATCGTGTAGTTCCCCGGTGCGATGTACGTGTTACGCATACGACTCGCAGCGGCAAAGGTGTAGTTTTGGCGGCGGCCGCTACCCGTCCGTGGATGGCCCGTACGCATCGAACCAGCACGATCGGCGATGAAGTTCTTCAAGATACCGTTCTCAATCAGCAATGTCCGCTGGGCCGGCATTCCTTCGTCATCCATATCGATCGTGCCAAACTCATCTTTGGTGATGCCTTCATCCCAAGCTGTGAGATTTTCATGGGCAATCTTTTCACCTTTCTTATCAAGGAATGGTGTGGTCTTACGCTCAATTTGGGTCGTTTCCAGCAGGTGTCCGCAGGCCTCGTGGAAAATGACACCACCGAAGGAGTTGGCCATAATCACCGGATAGTTGCCTGATTCGACGAAGTCAGCATTGAGCATATTCGCCGCTGATTCGGATACTTCTGCTGCATCTTCGTCATACTTCCAAGTCCTGAGGAAATTTGGATCGCTGGCATTGCCTACTCGCTTGCTAATGGACGATCGATTTTCCCCATCGGCACACAGTAAGCTAAAGCCGACGGACTGGGTCAAGCGCACATCCCGTGCGAAGGTGCCATCACTGGCCGCAACTAGTACTTCCTGCCAATCGCGAAAATAGACAGCCCGACGCGACTGTGCGTGCTTGGCCGCCTGCCCCAAGCTGCCATTGGCTGCAACCAAAATGTCACCCATGTCTTGCATGGAACTGCACTGAGCTAACCAGCCATCTTTTGTGCCCTTAACGCCGTAATCGCGCAACGGCTCTAAGTTGATTTCCGGAATAAACGCATTCGGCCCTGGTAGGTGCAAGCCCATAATGCCGAGGGCTTTTTCCAATGCCTGCTTGAGGCCATTAAACGACAAATCATTCGTTGAAACGTAACAATCGGCTTTACCCAGGAAGACGCGCACTCCAGCGCCAGTTGACAACCGCGGCGAAATGCTGGTAATCGCATCCTCTTCGGCCATGCTGCTGATATAGTTCATCCGCTCGAGGAAAAACTCGATAAAATCGGCTCCCGCTGCCCGGCCGAGACCCATCAGGATCGACAGTGGCGCTGCCCAAGTCTCATCGAAGCGATCGAACGTGTAGGAATAACTTAAGCTCGGAAGCTCTTTCGAAATAACCAGGGGGGTTGCCAGCATGGAAAACTCTCTTGATTTGCGGATTGCTAATTCACCCGTGCAACATGCAAAGGCGCGTTCAGTTTCTTATTGTAACGATTCTGACGCGAAAGGTTGGCCCCACTACGCATAGATTCTTGGTACGGATTGCCAGACCACGAATTGTCCGATCGCAGTGCAAACTTCCTTATTTGATATGGCGCATCCGGCAGTGGCTACCGGAAAATGAGATTGGTCTAGTCTGAATTTGAGCAAATTTCCCTGTGAATCAAAAACCAACCCGATCAGCGTACATCAGCCGCACGGTCGTCACGACCGCCCAAATGCAGGCGATCGAAGCGCGCATCTTTGCAGCGGGTATGCCTGTAGCGGCCTTGATGGAGAAGGTGGCGGGCCGTATTGCCCAGCAAATTTCCGCCATGTATTTACCGACAACTCACCCGCGGGTGACTGTACTGGTGGGTCCCGGTCACAATGGCGGTGATGCTTTGGTGGTAGCGCGTGAGCTGCATTTTTGCGGCTATGACGTCCAGGTTTGTATGCCCTTCGATCGGGCCAAAGAATTGACTCAACAGCATTTAGCCTATGTGCGTAGTTTGGGCATTCCGGTGCGATCAACCCTAACCGAGCTGGCGGATTGCAATTTTTGGGTGGATGGGTTATTTGGGTTTGGCTTGAGTCGACTCACTCAGTGGCAATGTGGCGACGATCGTAGAACAGGTCAATATTGGTGGCTTACCGATCGTCAGTATTGACCTGCCATCGGGAATTCAAACCGATACCGGCCAAGTTTTAGGTACGGCAATCCAGGCCACCCAGACGCTGTGTTTGGGGCTGTGGAAGCCAGCATTTTTACAGGAAGCGGCGCTACCTTACCTTGGGGATAGTCAATTAATTGACTTTGACATCCCACTGGCCGATATTACGGCTGTCTTAGGGGATACACCACTGATACAACGGGTGAGTGATTGTTGGGCAATCGCCGCTCTGCCGCTTAAACGACCACCCACGACCCACAAATACAAGATGGGGAATCTGCTGCTGGTGTGTGGCTCTGCTCACTATGCTGGGGCCGCGATTTTGGCTGGACTGGGGGCCAGAGCAAGTGGCGTGGGGATGCTCTCGATCGCTGTTCCCGCTTCGATCAAACCGTTACTCCATGGTCAGCTACCGGAGGCGTTGATCATCGCTTGTCCCGAAACTGCGAGTGGGACAATTGAGTCATTGCCATTGGAGTTAGACCTATCGCAGTATTCAACGATTGGCTGTGGCTGCGGGCTAACGCAGGAACCAGTTGGAGTGGTACAAACAATTTTGCAGCAGTCGCCGCCAGTGGTGCTGGATGCCGATGGATTGAATATTGTGGCAACTCATCCTGACTGGCTAACGCGAACCGGGGCGACCGTATTGACCCCGCATTTAGGCGAATTCCGACGGTTGTTCCCATCGATTGGTGTGTCTGATCGGCTAACGGCAGTTCAGACGGCAGCGGCTCAGAGTGGGGCAATTGTTTTGCTCAAAGGGGCACGGATCGCGATTGCCGATCGCACAGGGCAAGTACGCGTCAATCCAAACAGTACTCCAGCCTTAGCAAGAGGCGGCAGTGGCGATGTACTGACTGGTTTAGTCGCTGGACTCATGGCCCAGGCTAATGTGGCGGATCGATCGGCAACAAAATTGCTGGAAGCAGTTCAGGCCGCTGCTTGGTGGCACGCGCAGGCCGGGCAATGGGCAGCGCGGCATCGGAGTGAACTGGGTGTGGATGCCTATACACTGGCAAAATGCTTGATTCCGGCCTTGCAGCAGTGGATTTCTACTGCCTAGATTTTAACCAGAAGGAGTTTGCTGCAAATTGCATTTGATCGCCCCAAAGTTTTTCTTCCAGGGCGTGCCGAGATGTCCGTCACCTGTGATATATTATTTCCTGTGGAAAGGCGAGGGTCGGTGCCCGAGTGGTTAATGGGGGCGGACTGTAAATCCGCTGGCTATGCCTACGCTAGTTCGAATCTAGCCCGGCCCATTCCACAAAGCTAATTTTGGTTTGATATTTTCCGATTTGTTTTATTTTCAAGTCGGTTTTTTCATCCAGGATTTTCCGCCCATGTAGCTCAGTGGTAGAGCACACCCTTGGTAAGGGTGAGGTCACGAGTTCAACTCTCGTCATGGGCTTTACTCGATCATACTATTTGGGTGTGGTCTCTCACCCAAATGCATTTATGAATCCATTTGCCCTCTCACCGCCCGAATGGACAAATCAAGCAATTCACGCAATGGCATTTCAATGCCCTGCCTGTCGCAAGTCTGCTAGTGAGTCAGACCAGGTTTGGCTGAATCGGCGCTCCCCAGTTTATGGCACCGATCAGCGCAAAAAATGGCAGGAGTTTTATTTATGTGAATGCAGCACGGCATGGTGGGCTTGGAGCAGTGATCGCCCGCCGAATGAGTATGCCGATCGACATCCGCCCGCCGATGACTTTGATGATTTATTTGATCAACTTTAATATTTTGATCAGCTTTAATACAGAGGCTCAAGTTAATTCATTGCGATTATGCAACCGCGATAAACGTAGTTTTTTCCGCCACTTTACGGTTGGCAGCAGCTGAGGGGAATTTGTTACATTTGTAGAAAATATCCTGTGTTCGCACTGTTGCCTAAATGCTTTGGGAGATTATTGCTACGGTTCTACTTGGCACATTAGCCTGGACCTCTGGAATGCGCATTGGCCGGGTGATGCTGCGCAAAGGCGCCACAGCTAACGACCTATTCGCTGGCAAAAAACGCTTTGTGGTCTTAGCGCTTGGCCTGTATCTGGGGCTCGTCATCCTAGCCGTCAATTTACCCCAATGGCAAGGTTTACCGCTGCAATGGCGCGTGTATGGGATGCAAGTGACTTGGACAATCATTCGCATCTTGTTGCTTGGTACCTGCGGGATTGGTTATGTAATCTGTCAGAAGACGGCGCGCAATCAGCTGGTATATCTGATTCTGGTCAGTTTTTTAGGGCTGCTCTGTTTTACCGGGGTGGAGAGCTACTTTCTATCACCAATCTATGGCCAACTTTCGAATACGCTACGTCCAAATGGGGTGTACCGCCAATCGGGGGATAGTAGCTGTGCCCCGGCAGCGCTAGCGACATTATTTCAACGTTGGGGAATGCCTCAAGTCACGGAATCACTCGCTGCTAAGTATGCCGGGACGAGTCGCATGGGTACAAGCATGCCTCAGATATTGCAGGCGATCCATAAACTCAACATGGATGGCATGGAACTAGCCCCAACCTGGGAACAAATGCGCCGTATCAATCGGCCAGGAATTCTCTCAGTCTGGCAGTTTGCCGATGGCCGCCAATTGCCTCATGCAGTCGCCTTGATGGCGATGACAGACAATCAGGCGATCGTGGCTGACCCAGCAAATGGCAAATACATTGTTTGGAATCGGTCCGAATTTGATCGCACTTGGCGGCAGGAATATGTACCGGTTTATCGGCCATATGATGATGAGTTATCGATCGCTCAGGCGCTCAAATATCTCAAAAAACTGGGCTATCAAACGGCAAATACAGTCAAGGTGATTCGCGCATTTCAAGCGGATATGGGAATCAATGCAACCGGAAAACTTGACCCACAAACTGTCCTACTGCTGACAGGGCAATTTATCAAAGGTGCTCCAACCCTAGAGGAAGAGCAGTTTGTCCAAGATGTGTTGGAGCGGATGGATTGTGTGGATGATTCCCAAGTTTGTCCGTGGTAAGTACCTGGAAAATTGCGGCATGGGCCGGTGATAAAGATGCCTTAACTGGCGCTGCTGTATTTCCCGGCGCGCTTGCATCAAGAATAGTGTCAAATTACGGGAATTTTGAAGCCCTTGCGTGATGATATGAACACGCAAATGGTTTTTGCTCTAGATATGGCCCAGATTTATTCGTTACACCCGAATAACCCACAGCAGCGGACGATCGATTTGATTCGGGATGCCTTGCGCAGCGGGGCCGTCATGCTATACCCCACAGATACGGTCTACGCGATCGGTTGTGACTTAAATTCAAAGCATGCGGTACAGCGAGTTCGGCAGATTAAGCAGATGTCGAATGATAAGCCATTGACATTTTTATGTCCGTCACTGTCGGATATTGCGCAATATGCGCGGGTAGATGATGCCGCTTATCGCCTAATGCGGAAGCTGATTCCCGGTCCGTATACCTTTGTTTTGCCAACGACGAAATTAGTGCCGAAGCTGGTCATGCATCCCAAACGCAAAACAACCGGGATACGCGTCCCTGACCATGCAATTTCGCTAGGGTTGATGGAAGCATTAGGCAATCCCATTATTTCAACGAGTGCGTATGCGTTGGCTTTAGAAGAAGAGTTCGAATCCGCCCATGTAGCTGATTCCCGATTTGAGTTATTTGACTGTTTCGACGGGATGGTGGACGTGATCATTGATAGTGATACAGAGCCATCCGGTCAAATGTCAACGATCGTCGACTTGACGACGGATACGCCCGAGATCATCCGGCGAGGACAGGCCTGGGAGAACGTTGAGGCTTTAATTTAACGAGATTAGGTAGCATAGGATACTGCTTGAAATATCGGCCCCAAAACATCCACATATCTCCTAAACTGTAAAGACATCCTTAAAAAACGCAACATATTTCAACGGGTTTGTCTGGAGAATCGCTGCATGTTTCGTCCTGTTCCTGCCATTTTAATTGGGCTGGCCTTGCTGGGTTCGCCTGGTTGTCAGTTATCCCGCACCGAAGCACAACCAGCTTCGCGTTCTCCGTCAGATGAAGATCGTGCCGTTGCGGTCGAAACAGCAACGGCCAAACTCGGGGCGCTAAATCTGCCCTTGCAATACACCGGCACGACTGCCCCTGGTAAGTTAGTGTCGCTGCGATCGCAGGCCGAAGGAAGGTTGCTGAATTTACAAGTGGATGTGGGCGATCGGGTGACCCAGGGCCAACCCATTGTGGAATTGGACGATCGTTTGCCGACAATTGCGATTAATCAAGCACGCGCTGAACTGGCTAGTCTGCAATCGGAAGTCGATCGGGCGAAAGCTGAATTGAGCGATGCCCAAGCGCAGGTAGTGCAAGCCGAAGTGTCGCTGAAGCAAGCCCAATCCGATGCCCGCCGCTTGCAATCCTTAGCCGATGATGGTGCCATCTCCCAGCAACAAGCCGAGCAAGCCCAAAGTACCGCTGACAGCGCAGCACAGGTATTGAGATCGGCCCAGGAACGGGTGCGGACGCGTCAAAAAAGTATTCGCGCGGCGGAAAGTCGTGTGGCCGGCCAGTATGCTGTCCTGGCTGAAGAAGAGGCTAGACGCAACTATAGCAGCTTGAATGCACCAATTTCCGGTGTGATAACAGAGCGACAGACCGAACCGGGGAACCTGATTCAGCCAGGCAACGAAATTCTGAAAATTGGTGACTTTAGGACGCTCAAGATTGCCGTGGAAGTATCGGAATTAGACCTGGCAAAAATTCAGGTAGGGCAGTCGGTTAAGGTGAAATTTGATGCTTTTCCCGAGCTTGATTTTCAGGGACAGGTCAATCGTATCGCGCCGACAGCCAATGCCACCGCGCGATTAATCCCCGTAGAAGTAACCGTGCCGAACATTGGCGATCGCATTACCGGTGGTCTGCTCGCCAGAGTAGAATTTAACAATCCCCAAGGTCAGCGGATTGTGGTTCCTAAATCAGCACTTGAACCCGCAGGGGGCGGGCCGGGGCGACGCCCGCAGGCCAGTAACGCTGGATCAAGTGAGGCGACTCCTGCTGGTGCGCCACGCCGTCCAGCCCAGTCAGGCACAGCGCCACAAAATCTGGACCGCGCTGCCGGTAACGCACCAAAATCGATCCGACTGAATCAGGTGGATAATCCGAGAGCTCAAGTTGGCAAGATTTACGTCGTTGAGCAAACTGGCGATCAGTCAAAAGTTGCTGTGCGTTCGGTTCAGCTTGGCAGCGAAGAAAATGGCCAAGTCGAAGTTCTGTCGGGGCTGAAACCAGGCGAACGCTACGTAGTGCGTAGTGATCAGCCGCTTGAAGTGGGGCAAGCCGTGCGTCAAAGTGTTCTCTCAGAATCCTGATCGGAGTTATTTTTCTATGTCGCAGCCATCCGATCCGCGATCGCGCTTTAGTATCAGCAGCTTGGCAATTCGTCAGCATATCGGCACCCTAATGCTGACCCTGACTGTTGTCGTATTAGGGGTCTTTTTTCTGTTTCAGTTGCCTGTGGATTTGCTACCGTCGATTACCTATCCGCGGATTGGCGTGCGGTTGGATGCACCCGGTCTGTCGCCGGAAGTGGCCGTTGACGAAGTGACGCGGCCGCTAGAGCAGGCATTATCTGCCACCGATGGGGTGGAGCAAGTCTTTTCGCAAACGCGGGAAGGTCGCATCAGCATTGATTTATTTTTCAAACCGGGTGGCAATCTTGATCGCGCACTGAATGATGCGACGGCGACGCTGAATCGGGCCCGATCGTCACTGCCAGATGATATTGAGGCGCCGCGATTATTCAAATTTGATCCCTCCCAGTTACCGGTCTATGAATTTGCTCTTACCTCACCCACAATTCAGGGCGTGGATTTGCGGATATTTGCTGAAGAGGAATTGGCCCGCGAGCTCAATGTTATTCCGGGTGTGGCCAGCGTTGATGTATCGGGTGGCGTGGAAGAGGAAGTTCAGATCAATCTGGATTTACAACGATTGCAGGCACTGGGATTAGGGCTTGATCCAGTATTGGTTGCGTTACGCGATCGCAACCAAGATATTTCTGGCGGACGACTCGAAGGAGGACGCGCGGAGCCCTTAACCCGCACTGTTGGACAATTTGAGTCGGCAGATGCCATTCGCAACTTAGTGTTCGATGTGGGAACGAGCAATGCGCCACGTAAAGTTTACCTGCGCGAGTTCGCCGAAGTAGTCGATGGTACGGCCAAACAGCGGGTGCGGGTGGCCCTGAATGGCACACCAGCAGTGAAGATCAGTGTGCAGAAACAACCGGATGCGAATACTGTGACCGTCGTTGATTCCGTCAAGCAAAAAATTGCTCAACTTCAGGCCGCAAACCAGTTTCCTGCGGATGCATCACTGACTGCAACACTCGACGAATCAAAATTCATTCGTAATTCGATTCAGAATGTTGCCACTTCTGGTCTGATTGGCGCAACATTAGCCGCGATAGCGGTATTGCTGTTTCTCGGATCACTCAGACAGACTTTAATCATTGTTTTGGCAATTCCATTAGCAACGCTGGTGGCAATTGGGCTAATGAAACTGTCGGGCTTGTCGCTCAATGTCTTCAGTTTGGGTGGATTGGCGCTTGGTGTGGGGATTGTGGTGGATAACGCGATCGTCATGCTGGAAAGTATTGTGATTGGTGCCGAGCGCAGCAACGGACAAGTCCTGTCTAAGCGTGATTTGATCGAACAGGCACAGACGAATAGTCAGGAATTAGAATCGGCTTTAGTCGCTTCGACAACAACGAACTTGGTCGCAGTTGTCCCATTTCTGTTGATTGGCGGATTGATTTCGCTGCTATTTAATGAGTTGATTCTAACGATTAGCTTTGCGGTCGCAGCGTCGCTGGTGGTGGCTCTGACGGTTGTCCCCATGTTGACTTCCCGCCTCTTAGCGGTGCGCTGGCAAAGCCATATTGGTAACCTGTGGCTGTTGAAGCAATTTCGGTTGCGGGTACTGGCACTGACGGCAACCTATGGGCGATCATTAAGCCGTATTTTGGTCTGGCGCATACCGGTAATTGGCTTGTCTATAGTACTGCTGGGTTTTGGGAGTTGGCAAGTGGCACAAACCTTACCCCAAGAGATTTTGCCGCGCATTGATACTGGACAGGCCAGTTTGTTTGCTATTTTTCCCCCGTCTACCACAATTGAGCAAAACCAAAAGGCCATGCAAGCGATCGACCAAATGATGATTGAACAACCGGAGGTCGATTATGCGTTTACGACATCAGGGGGAGCGCTCTTCGCGAACGTGACGATTTCGAATGCCTTGCGCGGTTCGAGTACGATTACGCTCAAACCGGGAAGCGATGTGCAGCAGTTTGCTGATCGGATGAGTCGTCAGCTTGAGAATCTCAGCTTGGTGCAAACGCGACTCCGGTTATCGCCGGGGGAAGTACGCGGTTTGACCTTGAGTAATTCTCCGGTGCGGGGTGGCGATATTGATCTGATGCTTGAGGGGAGTGATACGCGACAGCTGGCGCTAGCTGGCCAGCAAATTTTAGCGGCATTGGACGAGCAGGCCAAGCTGGCCCGTTATCGTCCCGATGCCGATCGGCCACAACCGGAAGTTCAAGTGCGACCCGATTGGGAACGGGCAACAGCACTGGGGGTGACAATTCCTAATGTCGGCCAAATGCTCCAAGTTGCCGTTGCGGGAATTGTTCCAACGCGTTTGCAACGCGACGATCGACTGGTTGATGTGCGCGTACAACTCCAGCAAGGAAAACTCACCGATACGGAACAACTGGCGCAACTGCCATTATTTACGCGCGCGGGAGAGTTAGTCCGCCTAGGTGATGTCGCGACGATAGACAAGAGCGTCGCTCCTGGTGAAATTCAACGGATTAATCAACGTGAAGTTTTTATTATTGTGGGGAACTTAGCAGAGCGGGCGCGACTGGGTGAAGCACTTCAGGAAATGCAGCAGATTCTGCAAACCCTTGAACTCCCAGCAGGTGTCAGGGTGTTGCCTAGTGATGCGGCTGAGAGCAGTGCGGCAGTGCAACGATCGATTATTACCCTTGGTGCACTGGCCGCATTTTTGGTATTGGTGGTGATGGCGGTGCAATATAATTCCCTGATTGACCCGTTGGTGATTATAGTGACGGTGCCGTTAGCTTTGGCCGGGGGGATCTTTGGTCTAGCTGTGACTCAGACGGCGATTGGCGCAACGGTGCTGGTTGGTGCTGTGCTGCTGGTGGGAATTGTGGTGAATAATGCCATCATCATGGTGGAACTCGCCAATCAAATCCGCGCCCAAGATAACGTCAGTGCTACGGTAGCGATGCTCAAGGCAGCCCCTCAGCGCTTGCAGCCGATCCTGATGACGACTATCACAACGGTGCTAGGCATGTTTCCGCTGGCGCTAGGGATCGGTGAAGGATCAGAATTTCTGCAGCCACTGGGTATTGTTGTATTTGCGGGTTTATCGGTCGCAACAGTGCTTACTCTATTTCTAATTCCCTGTATTTACAGCCTGTTTCATGAGTGGTTTGAGGCAAAAGACAAATCGACAATCGGCTAACTTCTTTTGAGGATTAGCCTGATTTAACAATTCAGTGGAACTTTATGAGTTCAACCGCTCAATTAGATGATCTCCTACCCGCAAAGCGTTGGCCATCACGGTTAAAGCTGGGCTAACACTGGCGCAGGACGGAAAGAAGCTACTATCGACGACATAGAGATTATCAATCTCATGGGTGCGACAGTTGATATCTAAAACCGAAGTGGCCGGATCGGTGCCCATGCGACAGGTGCCACATTGATAACCCACCACCTGGATGGGGGCTTCGCCGCGGGGATAGACTGCGCTCCCTGGTGCGTTTTTCTCCAGATCTTTGAGCACTTCCAGCCACCGGTACACCAAGCGATCGTGGGCTTCGAGGTTGTTGGGGGTAAATTCATAGCGCAGCTTTTTCCGGCGCGAGCTTTGCTGCCAATAAATCCGATTGTTCGAATCGGGTAATACGCCTGTCTGGGCCCACCAGCCAATAGAGCGCTTCGCTAACTGCGTCAGACCAGCACCCGGTACCAGCCGCGCCAGCACTGATAGCAGGGGTGGGGATTCGGCGAAAATCAGATCTTGCAACAGACCACCGCTATTTTCGATATGCCCCATCGGGTACTGGTAATCACGATCGCCCCAATAAAAGTCATTAATACTGACACTGCGTGGAAAAGCACCGTCATTTTTTGCGGCGCCTCGCTCAACAATCACCGTCATCAAATGCTTCATCAAATTCCGACCCAGCTGCTCGGAGCCATTGGCGATACCATTGGGGTGCTTTTCATTGGCTGAATCCAGCATGAGCGCGGCTGAGTTCACCGCACCACAAGCCAGCACCACAATATCTCCGGTAAACATAAACGTCTGGCCGCCAACATCCGCCTGCACCGCTTTAATTGCGGTTCCAGTCGGGTTAGTACATAGCTGGAAAACTTTGGCCGTAGTTTTGAGCGTGACATTGTCATGTTTCAGCGCCAGGTTAATCCCAAAAACTTCCGCATCACCTGTAGGATCATCATCCTGGCAGGTCAGACTCATCGGTAGCGGTGCGGGATGGAGGCCATTCGCTTGAATAGCCTCAACAATTGGCTCCATAACGGGTGCATGCGCTACCGCTGGATACGGATAGCCATGGCTATGATTAGGTTCGGTGGGATCGAGCTGCGGGTCACCGTGAACCTGATAAAGCTGTTCAGCTGCTGTGTAATAAGGCTCCCAATCGGCATACTTCAACGGCCACTCTGGGGCAACCCCATCCTGGTAAGTAACTGCTTCAAAGTCGCGATCGCGCATCCGCATTAGGGACGCACTATAAATTTTGGTGTTACCACCAACGGCATAGTTAGCCTGTGGAGCAAACGGTTCTCCCGATTCGTCGTACCACTGTTCTGGTGCGTGATATTGGCCCTTTTTGAATACATCCACATCGGCGCGATTTTGATCTTCGAGGGCCATTTGCCCCCCCCGCTCCAGAATCAAAATTCGCTTGCCTGTGGGGGCGAGCTTTTGAGCTAGTGTCCCACCACCAGCTCCACTGCCCACAATAATCACGTCGTAGTGCTGGTCGTCAATAATCATCTATCGCCACACATAAATCAAAATGAACAACACAATCCAAATCACATCGACGAAGTGCCAGAAGATCGACGTCGCCGCCACACCATACTCACCACCCGCATAGTTGTTGGGAATAAACGAACGACCCAGCATAATGCCCTGGAGGAGTACCCCCGTTAAGACATGTAGCCCATGGAAGCCGGTTAGCAGATAAAACGTGCCACCAAATACACCATCCTTAAACCCAAAGGGCAAAGCCATCCATTCCACCGCCTGCCCATAGAGAAAAAAGCTGCCCATGGCCATAGTGAGTAACCAAAACGCCCGAAATCCCCAGAGGTTTTCCCGCTGCAAAAACCGCTCGGCAAAATAGATCACAAAGCTACTGGAAACGAGCACGATCGTGTTGATCAAGGGCTCGCGGATTTCTAATCCGTCAAACCCCGCTGGAAGCCAGTTGGTGGCGCTAGTTTTGTAAACAATGTAGCCCACAAAAAAGCTAAAGAAAATGACGCTTTCCGATAGCAAAAAGACGATGAAACCAAACATGCGATGGTCTTCTTCAACATGAGCACCGCTGTGCTCGATCGTCGCATTAACTGTGGAATCAAGATTCGCTGTACTCATGACGCTAGCTCCTGTGCTGCAACTCTACCATTCGGATCGTTAGCGACTAAGGGTTCATTGCTGCCATAGCCATAGGGCGCTGATACGACAATCGGAATTTCCTCAAAATTTTCATGGGGCGGTGGCGAAGCGACTAACCATTCGAGGCCAATGGCGCGCCAAGGATTGTCACCGGCGGCATCACCCCGCGCCCACGAACTCAGCATATTCAAGATAAACGGCAGCACCGAAACCCCGAGGAGAAAACCGCCGAGGCTAGCCAACACATTCCAAAAGGCGAATTCTGGATCATAGGAAGCCACGCGCCGAGGCATGCCTTGCAAACCCATCGGGTGCATTGGCAGATAAATCAAATTGATGCCGATAAAGGTCAGGAAAAAATGCAGCTTACCTAAACCCTCGTAGTACATGCGGCCCGTCATTTTGGGAAACCAGTGATAGATCGCTGCATAAAATCCCATGACGACTGCGCCATTAATCACATAGTGAAAATGACCGACGACAAAATAGGTATTGTTGACATGAATATCGAATGGGGCCGAGGCCAACATAATCCCCGTAATTCCGGCAAATAGAAATGCCGAAAGCGCACCGAGGGCAAACAACATGCCACTGGTGAGCCGCAGTTTACCACCCCATATGGTGGCAACCCAGGCAAAGACCTTAATGCCGGTGGGCACCGAGATCGCCATTGTGGTGAACATAAATAGCATGCGCATCCAGCCGGGAGTACCGCTGGCAAACATGTGGTGTACCCAGACAATGCCACTTAATCCGGTGATGATCAGCGACGAGACAGCCACGACTTTGTAGCCAAACAGAGGCTTGCGCGAATAGACCGGAAAAACCTCGGAGAATACTCCAAAAATCGGCAGAATAATCACATACACCGCCGGATGGGAATAGAACCAGAAGAAATGTTGATAGAGAACCGGATCACCGCCGCGCGAGGGTTCGAAGAAACTGGTCCCGACAGTGAGATCGAGCAACAGCATGACTGCACCGGCGGTGAGAGCCGGTAGACCAAAGAGCTGAATCAGCTGCGCGGATAACACGGTCCAACAAAACGCTGGCATTTTGAACCAGCCCATACCGGGAGCGCGCATGCGGAAAATCGTGGTGACAATATTGATTGCCCCCATGATGGAGGATACACCTGATAATGCAACCGCTAAGAGCCACAGCGATTGACCGTTGATTAGGTTGCCAGTTGGATTTTGCAGACTGACGGGGGGATAAGCCCACCAACCGGACTGCGATGGTCCGCCCGGAACAAAGAAACTGACAATTAAAATGATCCCAAACACTGGCACCATCCAAAAGGCTACGGCATTGAGCCGAGGAAAGGCCATATCGCGGGCACCGATCATTAAGGGCACTAGATAATTGGCTAATCCGTTCAACATCGGAAAGGTCCACAGGAACAGCATGATGGTGCCATGCATTGTGAACAGACCGTTGTAGACAGTACGATCGACAAGATCGGTTTCTGGGGTAATTAGCTCGCCCCGCATCACCATTGCCAGCATTCCACCCAACAAAAAGAAGACGAAGGCTGTGACAATGTACTGAATGCCGATCACTTTGTGATCGGTACTAAAGGTGAAAAACCGCCGCCAGTTATCGGGGGCACCTGGCTGAGGCGCAAGGGTGGGCGTCATCACGCCCAAAGATGTATTACTCATGGGCATCCTTTTCTGAACTGGCGTAATTGACAACGGGTGCAGGGGCTGGCTTCACTGTTTCCCAGCGCAGACCAACAGTATCCTTAGTGACTTGCTTGAATTCCTGATTGGCCACGTTTTCGGCGGGGGCTGGTGGGGTCGCACTTGCCGCTAGCAACCACTGCTGATAAGCCTCAGGCGATTCCACAACGACATTAGTTTGGTTTGCGGCGAAGTAAGTACCGCTGTATTCCGAGTCCCGCAGGCGATAGCGGCCCTCGCGAATGGGGGTAAATTCAAAATCGATCGTGCGTCCCGGTACAATATCTTGCTTGATGCGAAATGCCGGGACAAAAAAGCCATGCAGTACATCTTCGGACGATAGTTTTAACTGCGCCCGTTGATTTACTGGCAAATGCAATTCGGTACTGCTAACGGATTGATCCGGGTAGCGAAATTCCCAAGACCACTGACGGGCATAGACTTGTACCGGGGATGGGGCATCTTGAGCTGATTCTAGGGCAGCGGCTTCGGCTACCGGCATTCCCATACTCATATGGCCCATGTGACCAAGAATCCCCATGCGATCGTAGGTCTGATAACTGACAGTACCAATCCAGATCACGAGCAAGATGGGGATCGCTGTCCAGACGATTTCGAGTTTGACATTGCCTTCGATCGGTGGACCATCACTGGCATCATATTTGGCGGCACGCTGAAACAGAATGGAATACAGCAGCGTGCCCATCACCCCAAAAAAGATAAAACTGCCGATCGTCGTCATAAAGCTGAAGAGATTATCAACTAGCAACGACTCGGCTGATGCCTGGGGTGGCATCCAGCTATAGGCTTGCTGACCAATCCAAAGGCTAAGCAATAGGTCGGCGATCGCCAGCCCCACCAAAACCCCAATCGTACGTCGATTCATACTTACTTATTGCCTCTCCTCGTTTTCGTCAGCATCCTCTGCGTTTGCGTAGGCCGCTGTGCATTAAACACATCAATTCTCTGGTCAGTGTGTGCGATTAATTCACCAGTTTAGTGTGAGACATTCAGCTGGGCATTGGGATTGATCCCAGCTCGAATCAGGCGATCGGCGCTGACGTGAATACCAAAATCACCACCAAGGTGAGCCCCCAAAGTACCGTGGAGAAACATCAGGCCGAAAATGAAGAGACCGACAAACAAATAGCTCCACTGAACTTGACGCGCCCGGTCTTCTCGCCAAACATAGCGCTGAAGACCGCGCCAAATCGTCATGCCCACAATCAAGGCGAGTAAGATAACACCACCCACCCCATGCCACAACATCGTATCCATGGAACTCAAACCCCAAGGGCTGACCATATCTTTGGGGGGATCGGCGAGCAAGATTTCGTAAAACCCGGCTGCCACGGTAAAAAAGGTAACGATCGCCGCCGCCACCATGTTGAACCAACCGACGTCATACAAGTTAGAACTGGTGGCCGGGATCGCGAGGAACTTAAAGATCGGCTTTTCTAAAGGGTAGAGCGCTGCCACAATATCAAAGCCGATCGCGACGATAAAAAGGCCTAAAGTTAAATGCACCAAATTGGGATGAATTGGCACACCATAGGGCAATCCGTTCGCTCCCAACCCCACAAGCGCGCTCGATGAAAATAGCAATATCACTGTAATAGGCCTCCCCGTGCCGCCTCGACCACAGCCTCAGTATGTAAACCGTAGACCCAAACCAATTTATCGCCCAGATATGTCTGGAAAACGATAATCACTGCTAAGACAGCATTCATTGCCATATACGCCATGGGTAGAGTGCCCCCACTGCGCAAGCGGATGATGTAGCGCCAACCAGTGACGAAAGCGAGGATAGCTGAGAGTGACCAGCCAATGATTGTATGTAGGTTAAGATCACCAGCAGCAGCGGAGTAGGGGGTTGCTAGGCCCGCTTCGATCTGGCCAAAAATGATCGCAATGAAAATAGAAATCGTGGCAAATACCATGTTCCACCAACCCACCTCATGGAGGCGCGCATTTTTGGTGAAATACCCAATCGCATCACAAAGGATCGCAAACAAAACCATTGCAATCACAAAATGCACCACAATTGGATGAATGGTGTCGGGATAAGGCAAATTATGATTGTTAAGAGGCGGGAGCAAGTTTTGGAACACTGGTTTCTCCTGGGAGAACAAATAACAGCTGCAGCAAGTGAGAGCAATTGAGTGCCTTTAACAATTGGTGCAGAATGTTTCTCGATGATAACAATCCTCAACAAATAGATGCAATATTTAATTATTGCTAAAGGACAATGCTCAGTAGACATTCATCGTTGCCAGGAGCGTCAGACAAGGCGGTAGGACTTCTATGTTTTTTGTAGAACGAGAGTTCTCTGGGAATGAAGCGCTCAGCTTTGTCGGTGACAGCAGTGGTGAAACTTTCACTTTCACCTTTGGCTTCAATCAAGCACTCGGAATCTACAACATCATTGGGTTAAGTTTGGTGAGTGATTTGGGTGATTGGTACAAAAAATCCTCCTAGTCATGATTTAGGAGGACGTTAGTGGAAAATATTGTGCCGAATTAACCTTTGACGATCGTGACTTTATTAATCTTGTCACCTTGGGCGATCGCATTAACCACATCCATGTCAGCGGTTTTGCCAAACACTGTATGAACTCCATCCAGGTGTGGCTGTGGACTATGGCAGATAAAAAACTGACTGCCGCCTGTATTGGGCCCACGGTGGGCCATCGCTAGGCTACCAGCTTCGTGCTTGTGGGGATTGCCTTTGGTTTCGCAGGGGATAGTGTAGCCAGGACCACCAGCACCAGTTCCATTCGGGCATCCACCCTGAATCATGAAGTCATTGATTACACGATGAAAATTGAGGCCATCGTAAAAGCCTTTCTGGGATAATTCGACAAAGTTTTTCACTGTGCCAGGGGTATCGGCATCAAATAGTTCTAGATTGATCGTGCCCTTGTCAGTTTCCATAATGGCGCGGGTCATAGGAGCTTCCTCTTCGTTCGGCAACTTTTGCACTGCTCATCATAGCTTGGCGATGTCGGAAAAGTCAGGTTTGCTAGTCGGCATTACCCCGAAGCGGCATTCACCAGACTAAATACCAAATTAATTAATACCTGCTACAGTGCTGGGCCACCAAGTGGCATCTACCGCTGGCCCTAACCTGACATCAATTCTCTTGGGTCTCCACGCCAAGATGCTTTGATGCCCGATTTGCGTAATCAAATACGCGCCACAGATGTCGCTGATTCTGTATGATCGATCAGCCAGATGATGCAATTGAACATAGGTTTGCCATGACGATCGGGGTTTGGGTATTGGGGGATCAGTTGTGGCGTGGTCAGGCGGCGCTCGCATCAGTGGCAACGGATACGCCCGTGATTTTGATTGAATCCCTCAACCACATCAAAGTTCGTCCCTATCACAAACAAAAGCTGATCTTTATTTGGTCGGCTATGCGTCACTTTGCCCAGTCACTCGAAGCCAAAGGTCATCCTGTCAATTATTGCGCCGCCGATGACTTCCAAACCCCGCTGGAGCAGTGGAGTCAGGCGAATCAGATTACCGAACTGCGGGTGATGCAGCCGGTGGATAAACCCTTTGCCCAGATAATTGCGACCCTCGATCTCGACTGTTCGATCAAGCTGATTGAAAATAATCAATTCCTCTGGACTGAAGCCGAATTTCTTGATTGGGCCAAGCCCCGTAAGCGGATGCGGATGGAAGACTTCTATCGTGAGAGCCGTAAGCGATTAAGTATCTTACTTGAAGATGGCAAACCGATCGGCGGTAAATGGAACCTCGATCAAGAAAATCGTAAACCGCCAAAGAAAAACGACCCGAATTTTCAGCCGCCCAAGCCCCAGTGGTTTAGCCCTGATGCCATCACACAAACTGTCATCGAGAAGGTCAACTGTCTCAAAATTGATACCTATGGTCAGGCCGAACCGTTTCACTGGGCTGTAAACCGTGAACAAGCTCTGCAAGTGCTTGATACGTTTATCGAAACACGCATTGCCACCTTTGGTCCATACCAAGATGCTATGGTTACCGGCCAAGATACGATGTGGCACTCACTGGTGTCGCCCTATATCAATGTGGGCTTGCTCCAGCCCCTAGAAGTGGTGCAAGCGGTCGAGCAAGCCTATAGAGATCGTAACTTACCGCTAAATTGTGTCGAAGGCTTTATTCGGCAAGTGATTGGCTGGCGCGAATACATGCGTGGCATTTATGCCTTCACTGATGCCGATTATGCTGAACGTAATTGGTTTAATCATCAGCAACCTTTACCAGAATTTTTCTGGAATGCAAAAGCGGCAAAAATGAATTGCTTGAAGCAATGTCTTGATCAAACTGAAAGGACGGGATATGCACACCACATTCAACGCTTAATGATTTTGAGTAATTTTGCACTGATTGCTGGGATTAACCCACAGGCGATCGAGAATTGGTTCCATGCCGCTTATATTGATGCTTACGACTGGGTCATGCAGACGAATGTCTTGGGTATGGGCCAGTTTGCTGATGGTGGTTTGCTGGCTTCCAAACCCTATGCCGCTTCTGCTAACTATGTAAATAAGATGAGTGACTACTGCAAAGGTTGTCAGTACGATCGTCAAGCCCGCACAGGCGAAGCCGCTTGTCCGTTTAATTTCTTTTACTGGGACTTCCTCGATCGGCACCGAGAGAAGTTAGCGAGTCAAGGCCGCATGAGCTTTATTTTGAAAAATCTCGACAAAATGACGGATGGGGAATTAGCGACGATTCGCCAACAAGCGCACGACTGGCATCAACAGGTTAGTAGTACACCAATTTGATTGGGTTGAGTTTGATCAGCTACCAGTCGGGGTTAAGCCCTACGTGGATTGCTGGTATGTCATACAGCTGTTCGACTCGAATGGTAATCATGGAATAGCAGAGTGTGAAAGCAGTCGCGCAATTACCCGTTTCCAGCCTTTCGTTAGGAAACGAGTTTTAGAATTACGCCTTTTCTCCTCGATACCTAAAAAACGCCAATAGCACCTATACTCGACCCGGTTAGGGTTTAGTAACTGGATTTGGATTATCTGTAAATTCCTGGATTAATCCGATCTTGACCTTCGATTAAAGCTGGCTCAGGTGACGTCACCACAAAATTATCGAGATTGGCTTTCAG
Organism: uncultured cyanobacterium; assembly: GCA_963704065.1. GTDB lineage: Bacteria > Cyanobacteriota > Cyanobacteriia > Leptolyngbyales > Leptolyngbyaceae > Romeriopsis. Next base: position 80,185 of record CAVPGX010000052.1, read on the forward strand.
GATATCGAGTTCACGATCGCTTAACCCTGGGATATTGAGTACTTCTTCTACAGTATCGAAGGGAGCATTTTCAATCACTTTTCGAGCGACCGTTGGGTATAAGCCACGATACCGCCTGAAGGCCAGCACACTGGAGTTGTTCAGATCCACCTTTGATCCGACTTCGCCGAGTTTCTTCCCTATTGGGTTGCGGAATAATACTGCTTGCAGAATATGTGTATTATCCAAGTTACTAGCTGTTGCGGGTTGAGTAAAGCCCCATCCAACCCAGCTGCTAACCAACAAGCCAACTCCTACGAGCAAGCTCAAAAAAATTCTAAGCATGATCTACCTCCTTTTTAAAGGAATAAAAAATAATAGTTTGAGTAAAATTTCTATATCACGTCTAGTGCCATGAAATTTATGTTTTGGCAATCACGGCCAATGCACAAACAAGCGAATGGAAAACTCTTGCAAGGTACCTAGTTAATGACGCCGCCGCACGCCCGTTATTAAAATAAAGAGATGTAATGGTTCCTCACTAGATGTATTACATCTGACTCTATTCTAGCGAGAGGTTTAAAGATTTGGTTTGTCCCTCATTCGAAGTAGCAATACTGTAGGAGAGGGGACACAACGACACAACTTCTTAGAGGCTTACAGATTTACTCGCCAGAAGTTATTTCAGCGTCAGTACTAACCTTGCTGGCTACAACCAAGCACGATAAGGTATGGGGGGCTTTCTGCTACGCAAGTTTTCCCTTTAGTCTGGCTTGATCAGCTGCCCATTCGATCGCAAAATAGCTGCAAGTTTCGCCAAAAGCGGGGCGACTCGATACTATTGAAGGAAGGCAGTCTTGAGTATTTTGAACTGATGACATCATCCCTTCACCGTCACAATCCATTGCCACCTGTTGTTAATCACCAATCGCAGCCTCAGGGAACGATCGTCGCGGTGCGGGGGAGTGTGATTGATATTAAGTTTTCCAACCACATGCCAGCATTGCATAACTTACTCAGGACAGGGCCTGCGGGGAGCATTGCGATTGAGGTACTTAGCCATCTCACTGAGCATGTTGTTCGGGGCATTGCCCTCACCCCGATTCAGGGATTAGCCCGGGGTAATGCGGTGGTCGATACATGTCATCCCTTACAAGTCCCAGTTGGACCGAATCTGCTCGGTCGAGTATTTAATGTATTTGGTGAGCCGATCGATGGTAAGGGTGCGATTACAGGGCCTGTACGATCACTCCACGCCACCCCAGTTCCGCTGAGTCAGCGATCGACGCAAACCGATATTTTAGAAACAGGAATCAAAGCGATCGACCTATTAGCGCCGATCGAACGCGGTGGTAAAGCCGGTCTATTTGGCGGTGCTGGTGTCGGTAAAACGGTACTGATTACTGAGATGATCCATAACGTTGTCAGCCATTATCAGGGAGTGAGTCTGTTTTGTGGGATTGGCGAGCGATCGCGTGAAGCGGAGGAGCTGTATCGTGAAATGCAATCAGCCGGAGTTTTGGATCACACAGTCATGGTGTTCGGTCAGATGAACGAGCCACCCGGTGCCCGGTTTCGGGTTGGCCATGCCGCTCTGACCATGGCGGAATATTTTCGCGATGTGATGCGCCGCGACGTGCTGTTGATGATTGATAATATCTTTCGCTTTATTCAAGCAGGTTCAGAAGTCTCGGGACTGATGGGACAGCTGCCCTCACGGGTCGGCTATCAACCAACCTTAGCAACGGACTTAGCCGCCTTAGAAGAACGGATTTGCAGTACCCAATCGGCGGCAATTACCTCAGTCCAGGCGGTTTATGTCCCCGCCGATGATCTGACTGACCCCGCCGCAGTGCATACCTTTTCACATCTCTCGACGTCGATCGTGCTATCGCGCAAACGTACGAGTGAAGGACTTTACCCAGCCGTTGATCCACTGCAGTCAACTTCTAAATTACTCACACCCTCAGTCGTTGGTCAGCGGCATTATCAGGTCGCACAAGCCGTACGCACGACATTGGCCGAATATGAAGAACTAAAAGACATTATTGCCATGTTGGGGATTGAAGAGCTCGCCCAGCAAGAACGCGAAACCGTTTATCGTGCCCGTCGCCTCGAACGTTTTTTAACCCAACCCTTTTTTACCACCGAGTCCTTTACCAATCTAAAGGGGAAGTTGGTGCCACTATCGCAAACCCTAGAAGGCTGTGAACGGATTCTTGCCGGGGAGTTTTCTGAGTCACCCGAAAAGGCCCTGTACATGATTGGTTCACTGCGTGATATTGAGCCAGGAGCGCCGTCATGAGCCCACGATCGACCATACATCTGCAGATCACCTTGCCCGATCGTCCGCTTTTAGAAATCACAGTAACGCGAGTTATCGCTGAGGCCAGCCATGGTTCATTTTGTCTATTACCCAATCACATTGACTGTTTAGCAATTCTCGTCCCAGGTATTTTTGTCTATGAATCGGCGGCCGGTGAAGCAGGCTATTTGGCGATCGGTCAGGGGGTATTGGTGAAATGCGGTGGAACGGTATCTGTTTCCGTTTTAGATGCAATCCCTGGAGACGACCTGGCAGCACTGCATCAAGCTGTCGAAACGCAGTTTCGGCAACTTGATGCACAAGAAAAGCTGATGCAGTCGGCTCTAGCCCGTTTGGAAGCGGGACTAACCCGTCATTTTACGGTTTTGCTCGAAGGAGGATAAGTCCGTGAGTCGCGATCGCCGCCCAACCAACCAACACAAAACAGTTTTCCTCCGCAAGATTATTAGAAAGGCAGAGCGAAAGCTGAAAGCGCAGCAAAATCATACTCAAGTTTGGGTCGGTTTACGGATGTTTGGTTTAGTTGGGTGGGCTGTAACGATTCCCACAATGCTCGGAATCGCTCTTGGCGTTTGGATTGACCAAAACACACCGAGTCAATATTCTTGGACATTGATGCTGATGCTGTTAGGACTGGGGCTGGGCTGCTGGAATGCCTGGTATTGGGTGAAAAAGGAGAGTCAGCATGATTGAGCTGATTCAAGTCATATTGCGCCAATTCAAATCTGCGGCTGAGCAGCTTAGATTGGTGCTGTTTTGACTGTTGTTTCGAGGAGTCCCAATACTCCATCGGCAACTAGTTGAACGGCAATCGCTAAAATCAGAAAACCTAATATACGATTCAACGCACCCATCCCTGTTTCTCCAAAACGTTCAATCAGCGGTTCACCCAAGACTAAAAAGAAATACAATATGGTCCCTAATCCTACGACCCCCAGCACACAACCAGCGTAATCACTCCATTGCGTTGCTTTAGTCGATAATCCAATCACTACACCAATTGCACCGGGTCCGCTAGTCATGGGCACTGCCATCGGTGTAAAAGAAATGTCTTCTTGGTCCACAGCCGCTTTGTGCTCTGATGTGGTGATTCGCTGGCGAACTGTCACCATTTCCCAAGCTGTATGACCGATAATCAGTCCGCCTGCAATGCTTAACACCGGTAGGGAAAGACCTAAAAAATTAAGGATGAATTTGCCGACGAGGAAAAATAATGTGAGCACTAAGACCACGTTTAACGCCGTCTTTTGTGCCTGCCTCAGTCGATAGGGTTGCGTGTCTGTCGCGGTCAAACTATAAAAAATCGGAATGCCCCCAATGGGGTTAGCAATCGGGAATAGTGCGACTAGGGTGCCAATGCCAAATGAAATAATGCTATGAATCATAACGCTAACTTATATCAATAGGTCGTAACGGTTCGCAAACAAGATTGCCGCGGCGGGCAAATAGCAATGTAAATACATTGTCACTGCAGCATGATGATCATCAAGCAGTATCATCACCGTCCTTCATAAGCAGCATCAGCACATTGAAAACCATTGTTACTCTCTTTAGAATCCATTGCTATGGTTAGGCGTATGGCGACTGACCCATCGCTTCGCCCGTCGCCGGACGAGCATGACCGGACGACGTAGATCGAAGAGGTGATAGGCCTGTATCTTGATCTGGTCATTAATCAGAAACCAGATTAGGGCATAGCCCCCAAACCAGCAATGCCCATCCCCAGCCAATCGGAGCCATGAAAAGACCGTAAACTCAAATCAAGGTGGCAATAATTTGGGTGCCGACCACAGCAAATAGCCGGAGGGGTGAGGGTTTAATCAACCACAACGGTCCTCGGTGCGGGCAACAAACACAGCACTCAAGATCCTTGTCTTAACTGCCGGAGAGTGCATCAATGATAAGCCTACTAATTCGGACGCAACCCAGTCAGCGCCTGATTGAACAGCAGCCTACCGATCCATTGGTTAATCGATCGATGGAAACTGACGTCTACATTTTGACGGCGATCCTGCTGGTTGCAGTCCTTTTAGTGATCGGGCTGATCAATCGCAAAATCGAGAATATGCTGATTTTCGCGCTTTTTCTAAGTTCGATTCTCATCGTGCTAATTCTGGCGCTATTTCGATAGAAAGGCACATTGCGAACAAGTGCCATCGGGGTTTAGAGTGAGCAAAACGCTCCGAGTCAATAATCTGTGGATCACGGTTGGCCCCACGCGAGCAGTGCGGTTGGGGATGAGTATGATGCCACGCGCAGAAATTGCTATGGTGATCTTACAAAAAGGACAATCGCTGGGTGATCATAAATTATGCCGCCCCAAGTATTTAGCGCCATGGTGATGATGTCACTCCTCACCTGCACATTCGCGCCACTGTGTTTACGGTCGCTGATCTATCGCTGGAAAATCCATAGGAAATTGCTTGTATGAATATTAGCTTAATCAGTCTAGTGGCGCTGTTATTCGGTGGTTTAAGCTTGGGTAGTGTCTACTTTGTCGGGCTGTGGCTGAGCCTACGTCATGTGCCCCGGTGGCGACGGCCCTTTCTCAGTATGTGGTTAAGTCTGTTGGGTCGGTTAGCGGTTTTACTGGGTGGTGGGGCTTTGTTGTTGCATCAGTCGATCGCACCGCCATTACAAGCAATTCTGTTGATTAGTGTTGGAGTATGGCTCAGTCGCAACTTGTTGATTGCACGATTGATTGCAACGGTCGAACGATCGCCAGCGGCGGCACGTCATACTGTCGGTTCTTAAGGAGCGATCGCCATGTCAGATCCGGCTTCAACCTTAACCCCTGATTTGATCCCCATTCAGCTTGGGCCGTTTACGGTTAGTGCCACGGTATTTTTCACCTGGCTAATCATGCTTTGGCTAGTGCTAGGCTCTTGGTGGATAACGCGCAAGCTATCCGCTTCGACACACCTGAGTCATGGGCAAAATCTCTTAGAAGTCCTCGTTTTGGGCATCTGCCGTCAGATTGAAGAAATCAGCGAGCAACCCGCCACACCGTATTTACCGTTTGTGGGGACGTTGTTTATTTTCATTTCGGTTTCCAATTTGCTGACCATTTTGCCGGGCTACCAGCCGCCGACCGGCTCACTCTCAACCACCGCTGCATTAGCGATCTGCGTCTTTCTCGCCGTGCCGATCTATGGCATTCAGCAGCGCGGCCTCAAAGGCTACCTTAAACGCTATCTTGAACCCAATCCAATGATGCTGCCGTTTAATTTGATTGGTGATCTTTCGCGCACCATTTCGCTGGCAGTACGGCTGTTTGGCAACGTGATGAGCGGTACCATGATCGTTGGTATCTTACTATCGATCGCACCGTTGTTTGCACCAGCACTCATGCGGGCCTTTGGTTTGCTGACCGGACTGATTCAAGCCTATATTTTTGCCATTTTGGCCATGGTGGCGATCGCCGCCGCCACCCAAGTTCAAAATACTCAACCCCAGTCGCCGATATCGGAGGAGAATACGAATGGATAGTGTGGTGTTAATTGGCATGGTGTCGATCATCATGGCGGGTCTAACCATTGCCGTTGGTTCGATCGCCCCGGCGCTCGGTGAAGGTCGTGCCCTGGCCCAGGCATTAAGTGCCCTGGCTCAGCAACCCGATGAAGCGAATACAATCATTCGCACCTTATTTGTCGGTATGGCATTGGTGGAATCCACCGCAATTTACTGCTTTGTGATTACATTAATTTTGATCTTTGCGAATCCTTTTTGGAACTACGTGATCACGTTAGCCGGAGGTTAAGCGATGCTGCCCGACCTGTGGATTGTCGTTGCCGAAATTATTAACTTTTTAATTCTGGTCGCTTTGTTGCAGCGATTTCTCTACAAACCAATTATGCGAGCCATGGTGCAACGGGAACAGTCGATTGTCGATCGACTTGACTCGGCTAATTTGCGCGCAGCTGAAGCCCATGCCACCATCGAACAGTATGAACAATTGCAAGCAGATTGGGCAGCAACAACTAAAGGGCGTTTCCATGCGCTGCATCAACAGCTCGAAACCGAACAGAACAACCGCCTTGAACAAATTCGTGCCGAGCTCGCAACCCAACGCAAGCAGTGGAATGACGCGCTACATCAAGAACAACAAGCCTGTTTAGCCAACCTGCGCGATCAGGTTCAAGTCCAACTGATTCAGACAGTCAGACAAACGCTGAACGATCTTGCCAGCATCAGCCTTGAACAGCAGATAGTTGAAACCTTTCTGCAGCAGATGCAAACCCTCGATTCCGTCGATCGCCAGTTGTTGCAGGAAGCGGTGGCCCGTCAGGCCGGCCATCCCCATTGGCAAATCATCACCACTTTCCCTTTAGAACAGCCAGTTCAAACGCGTTTAATTACCACCGTTCAGTCACACCTCCTGCCCCAAGCTCAGCCCGATGCGTTTAGCTTTGAAGTCTACCCCGATCGTGCTTGTGGGATTGAACTTCGTACCCAGGGTTACAAGTTGGCTTGGCATATTGCGGACTATCTCGATCGTTTAGAAAACCAGCTCAACCACGATCTCGCGCAAATCACTGTCCGTTGAATTGGAGCAACTTGAAATTTGGGATTCCACCATGCTCGACACCGATTGCCAAACCCTCACACCTGTAGCAGGACTATTTCAAACGCTGTTTAACACGTTCGATACAGTGCTCAAACAGCCCCATACATCGCTCAGCCTGGAAGAGGTTGGCACTGTGACCTATGTTGGCCACGGCGTCGCCCGCGCGAACGGTTTACCCAATGTGCAAGCCGAAGAGTTGGTCCGGTTCTCGAATGATCAATATGGCATTGCTTTTAATCTTGATCCCCAATCAGTCGGGATTATCCTACTCGGCAATGGCAAACCGCTCAGTGCAGGCTGCGAAGTCAAACGCACTGGCCGTGTTATGGATACAGTTGTCGGCGAGGGGCTACTAGGCCGCATCCTCGATGCCACAGGCCAACCACTGGATACGCAGGCGAGCATTGCCTTTGCCGAACGGCGTCCGATCGAACGACCGGCCCCAGCGATTATGGAGCGAGCGCCGGTCAGCATCCCATTACAAACTGGCATCAAAGTGATTGACGCACTCATTCCGGTGGGGCGTGGACAGCGAGAGCTGATTCTGGGCGATCGGCAGACTGGTAAAACCGCGATCGCAATTGATACAGTCCTCAACCAGCACGATGTGATCTGTGTCTATTGCGCGATCGGTCAGCGCAGCTCCACCACGGCAAAATTAATCGCTGAACTGAGGCAGCGCGGGGCATTAGAGCGGTGTATTGTTGTCGTTGCCAGCGGTGAATCAACCCCAGGCCTACAGTACATTACGCCCTATGCCGCTACGACAATGGCGGAATATTTTATGGAGCAGGGCCAGGATGTGCTGATTGTCTATGACGACTTGACGCAACATGCGCGGGCCTATCGTGAACTATCGTTACTGCTGCGACGACCACCCGGACGCGAAGCCTTTCCGGGAGATATTTTTTATCTCCATTCACGTCTTCTTGAGCGCTCGACCCACCTACGTCCAGAATTCGGCGGCGGTTCGCTGACGGCACTGCCCATTCTGGAAACAGAGGCAGGTAACCTCTCCGGGTATATTCCCACTAATCTCGTTTCGATTACCGATGGTCAAATCTACCTCGACACATCCCTGTTTCAAAAAGGGATCTTTCCCGCAATCGATGTCGGAAAATCGGTGTCACGGGTAGGCGGTAAGGCTCAGCTCCCAGCCTATCGCACTGTTACGGGGGATTTGCGTCTCACCTATTCGCAATTTCAAGAGTTAGAAACCTTTGCGCGCTTTGGTACGCGCTTAGATGAAGCTAGTCAAAATACCCTTGCACGGGGACAACGTATCCGGGAAGTATTACAGCAACGTCAGTATCATGCAGTACCGGTTACAGCCCAAATTGCACTGCTGCTATTGCTCAATAATGGCCAGTTGGATGACTGCCCAATCGACAAAATTACAGCAATCGAAACCCAACTGATTCAGGACTTGCCCGAGCGTCTACCTAAAATCAGCGATCGCATTCAGGCCGGACAATCCCTATCAGAGGCCGATCGACAGATGTTCATCAGCGTCGCTAAAGACATCCTGTTAAGGGTCCTAGCGCATTAGTTGTTATCTGTTCAGCTCTCTCTCTTGCTTTACCATGCCGACTCAAGATGTGCTCAAACGCCAGCTCCAAAGTGCCCAAGAGCTGCAGTCCATTGTCAGGACCATGAAAGCATTAGCCGCAGGCAATATCCACCAGTACGAGAATGCAGTGCAATCGCTGTCAGTGTATAACCAAACCCTAAAGCAGGGACTACAGATTGTTTTAATGCATTTTCCCGATGCCTTTCAGGTGCCACGATCACGCATTCAAGGGCGCTTAGGTATCGTGGTTTTTGGCTCCGATCAGGGGATGTGTGGGCGCTTTAATGAGCAGATGGCAACTTATTTGATGCGACATCTACGGCACAGTCCATTTACCGCTGAGGCCCAGCGGATGTTGGTCGTTGGCACGCGTATGGCTGGCTTGTTGGAGGCGGCAGGCTATAGCGCCGATCGCTGCTTGTCGGTTCCGAGTGCGCTGGGGAAAGTTACTCAACAAGTTCAAAATATTGTGTTGCAGTTGGAAACCTGGTGGCGTGAACAGCAAATAGAACGCATTTGGGTGTTTTACAATCGCACTCAACGCAGCTCCTCAAGTCCACGATTACGCCAGCTCTTTCCCTTCGATCCAATCTTGCTCGAACAACTGAGTCAGCAGTCCTGGCCCTCCCGCTGTCGTCCGACGGTTTCCCAACCGGAGACTACACTAGTTTCGGCCCTGTTTCGGCAGTACTTTTTTGTCGGTCTGTATCGCGCTTGTGTTGAGTCGTTAGCGAGTGAGAATGCCAGTCGGCTCGCCTCGATGCAGATGGCCGAAAAAAATATCGAGGAACGCCTCGACAAACTACATCGGGTCTATCAGCAACAACGTCAAACGATCATCACCTCGGAGCTGTTGGATATCGTCTCGGGATTTGAAGTGCTTGGGCATGAGATTCATTGATTATCCGTCACTAACGTGAGTACGGGATACGGAATTTCCAGGACTGTCCAGCAATCGACGTTTTGGCGATTCGATGCCCACGCCCCTCATCCCGTTCTGTGTCTAGCTCAAACCGTACTTTGGCGACTGTAGTGGCTCAGTTTTATCGACACAAGTGATTAGCGGTTAAGCACAGTTTAATTCTGGAGCACACAATTAAGAACCGTTGCCACTTTGGGCAATGCTAGCAAGTGCTTGCTACGATCGAATTGTCATCTTGCTAGCTATATCAACACCTCAAGCTAGCGAAAGGTGTTGTCGTTGATATTGGTGTTGCAAATATCACTACCATGACTCAGTCAGGACTCAAGGCAACGGCCCAATCAGCATCGGTTCCAGCCTCGATTAAATCGCCGCCAAAACTACAGCCGCCACCAAAACGCGCCGGCATTCCACCTGTGCACCTCGGTGATCATGTGTATCAGCTGATCAAAAATCAGTTTGCACACATGATGCAGCAGGAGAGAGAAGTCCGGCGCGATCGTCACCCTGAGCCATTGCATCAAATGCGGGTAAATGCACGGCGTTTGCGATCGACGATGGCGCTGTTTGAGTCCGTGGTCGCAATGCCTAAGGGCTATCAGCTAAGGCATTTACAGAAGTTTAACCGAACTCTTGGCGACCTGAGAAACCTCGATGTCGTAATTGCCCGCCTTGAAACGGATTACTATCCCAAGCTACCGGCGGTTGAGCAAAAGTATCTTAAATGCTGCTTCAAACAACTGCGCAAACAACGGCGTGCAGCACTGAAAAAAGTTAAGCAAGTGCTGGCCAAGCAATCCTTCAGCAAGCAGTATAAAAAATGGCTGAAGCATCCACGCTATAGCAACATGGCAGAACGATCGCTGAACAATGTATTGCCACATCTCCTGATGCCCGAACTGTCCCGTTTCCTAGTGCATCCTGGTTGGTTGATTGCGGGTGACTCGTTGAACGCTACCAATCAACTGGATCTGCATGATCTGCGTAAAGTTGGTAAACATGTGCGCTACCAGCTCGAAGGCATTAAAGCATGGTGCAGTCAGGATGGGGCTGACTGGATTGAGTCTTTTAAGTCACTGCAAGACTGTCTGGGAACATTGCAGGATTTATCTGTGTTGCGTCAGGTAATTGACCAGACTTTACCGCACGGTATGCGATCGATGCCCCAGCTAGAAGCGATCTTCCAGCAGCAACAAGCGGCCACATTAGCGACTTGGGACGAACTACGACAACCTTATTTGCAATCCCAATATCATTACCAGTGCTACCAGTGGGTGCTGCAATCGTTAGAATCTTGAGTAATGCTATTGGCGCACCCAATATGAGTAATCCCAACCTCAATCATGATGACTTCTTGGTAAAGCCAGGCAAAACGATCGCGCTTGCCAAAGACTTCTCGCCCTCCTATACCAATGGGTTTAAGGATAAGGCCCAATCCAAAGTACTGCTCGCCCAAGATATTCAGGAAATGGCGAAGTTGCAGAATGTACTTTATGCGCAGAACATTTATGCGGTGCTGATTATTTTCCAAGCGATGGATGCTGCCGGGAAAGACAGCACGATCAAACATGTGATGTCGGGCGTGAATCCCCAAGGTTGCCAAGTCTTTTCCTTTAAAGCCCCATCGACAGAAGAACTTGACCATGACTATCTCTGGCGCTCAATGAAGCGTTTGCCGGAACGAGGTCGGATTGGGATCTTTAACCGCTCCTACTATGAAGAAGTCTTAGTAGCTCGAGTTCATCCAGAAATCCTGGCCCGTCAGCAGCTACCGCCACA
>CAVPGX010000053.1:0-5352 GCA_963704065.1 uncultured cyanobacterium
TAAGGGATGGCTTCCGGGTCTTTCACCGTACTGCCGACAATCGACGGGCGGCCCAGCGCTTGCGTGGCCCGATACCAGTGCATCGCTGAGCCCCCCAACACATGGGCAATCCCCTCATAGGGCACCCCATAGCGGCGCAAATACAGGCCCTTTTCCACGGCCTCAGTGGTGCCAATCATATAGGGCATCACCGTATCCGGGCGCACTTGATAGCTGTCGCGATTCTGCTTCAACCGGATGCGCCGTGTCGTCACACCCATGCGGCCCGACACCACGAAGCCGTGAAAACAATACCCCTGTTCGATGCCCTGCGGAAATAACTCTGGGTGCTCGCTGATCTGTTGATCCAGATAGGCGCGGAATGCCGGCGTATCTTTGACTAATTGCGCGTAGTTAATCCCCTCAGCAATCGGCAGACAAATCGTCTTGTCGCCAGCGGTGTGCCGCTTTTTCCGTTCTACCATGGGGGCCACCTCCTTGACGTAACCCGTTACCTTCATTTTACGCCCCTGCTGGAACAGACTCAAACCACGGTAGAACCAGAAATAACTGGAGGTAGTAGTTGCTAGGGATAATAGCGGCGTAGATACTTGTAGAGGCTAGACCGAGCAGGCTAAAAACCTGCTTCGTTTCAGGTGCGACGGCATGAATATAAGCCATCAGGATAACCATGGTCGAGGCAAGAAAGATCGAGGAGATGAAAGCTTGCCATATCGAGCCAGTTGAAATTCTCGGCATAGGTTTGTATGCCACTCCATGCTTTCACCGGCAAGAACTACACGCATAGTAAAGCCAAGTTGAAACACCGCTACCAACAGGGCGACCTCTGCCATTGCAAATAGAATTAGGATAGAATCAGGAGCGATGGTGCTAACGGGCAGCAATGCGACTGGTAGAATTGCTAGAGCGATCAGGATAGATACTAGAATTCGTAGCAAGACGAGGGCGATCGCTCTCACAATGTGAAGTTTGGATAGCCGGTTGGGCTTGCAAATTGGATTATGCAGGAGGTAAATCATGATAAATCTCACTATTTGGACAAGCACTACCGTTTCTTGACAGTTCCCACTCACCGATCGGGATTCGGATTTAACGATGCCTGATCCCCGAAGACCACTGCCACCGAGATTGAAAACACAGCCCGTGAATAAGGCCAACAAGACTGCTATCAAACCATATAACCACGATCCACGGCGGGATAATTTGCTCATGGAATGACCTTTATTAGGAACAAATTTTCAGATGTCTCAAATGCCCGTCCAGCCATTTGTCAAGTGTGAAGCCAATGGCCAAATACCCGACAAAAATGAGAGCCGCGCCCAGCCAACTGTTACCAAAGACGTAAGCGACGAGCAAAGTACCCACGATTCCAACCAGCGTCATGGCGACGAAGATAATGAGCCATACCCACCAGGCATTCGCTGTAGAATGGGACAGTTGCCGACATTTGGGACAGCGATAATTTCCCAACGGTGCCGCCCAATATCGCCGCCACGTAATGGGAAAAGCCGTTTGGCAATGGGGACAAACTAACTGTCCCGCAGAGGTGATTTTGGGGTGGTGAGGATTTGGATGATCGTTGCGTAGACTCATGATTGTTCTCTTAGAGGTTGTTGAGATCGCGGCTCGATTGGGAAGGCCAACCAACACCAAAAGTACAGAAAAATAAATCCGGGGATGACGATCGCCAAAACAAGCGTGATAATCCGGATCACTTGAGTGGACTGATGCCATCGTTCAGCCAGGGCCGAACATACACCGGCAATTACTTTGTGGCGACGACTTCGGTAAAAAGCTGGCCCGGAAGTACCATTTGTATTTCGGGATTCTCCAAAGGAGAGGCTTCGCCAACGCTGATGCTGCAAAATCCCCGAAATCAGCAGACCAGATCGCCCCTAAGACCGCCGATGGAATGGCAAAAATCGCCAACCAATGCGACATCGCCAGCCCCGAAACGACGTCTCCGAGCCAAACCGGAGAAGGACAACGAAAGCGGACAGCTTCCGCCGAACAATCAAAGCTTTTAGCCAAACCATATGCGCCCCAAGTCATGAGAAACGGCGAAATGCCATAGATGACGCAAAGGCCCAACAAAAACCAGTGCCAACCCGTTGAAAGTTTTCTGAAAAAGGCGATTCCAGCGATCGCGGGGCCAATCAGCAAAAATGTGTAAAGCAACGGCATGTAATACATGATTTTCCCCAAGTGAGTTTGATTGATTGATTGAGATTTACTTAAAATGGAATCCCTTCAACAGCTCAAACCACAGCAGACCGATCGCGCTACCCAGAAGGCAGATTGCTAAATCGAGCGGGTGTAGAAGCGAGAAGCTAAACAGGTGGCGCAAAAGGGGCGTATACAGGACGATCGCCAGAAAAAATAGTCCCCCACCCAGTACCCACCACAGCGATGGATTGGGAGAACGCAAGATTTTGAAATTGAGCCGCAAAGTCGAACCTCCACTCAATATCAGTCCTAAATTCGCCAAAATCAGTGTGGTAAAGGTTAAGGCGCGGGCATCCAGTTCTCCTTGCCCACGAGCCAGCGCAATGATAAAAATCGTCAGGACGATCGCCAAAATGCCCAAGCCCTGCAATAGTGCCAAGCCCACGGTCTTTCGGCCAAATAAGGGTTCTTGGGGATTCCGGGGCGGGCGCTGCATCACCGTTGCTTCCGCTGGTTCTGCTTCTAACACGATCGAGCAAGCCGGGTCGATAATCAAATGGAGAAAAGCGACATGAATCGGCAGCAAGACTAAGGGCAACTTAAACAACACCGGAATCAACGACATCCCCGCGATCGGGATGTGAATGGCCAGCAGATAGGCCATCGCTTTGCGGAGATTATCAAAAATTCGCCTGCCTAGTTTGACCGCTTGCACGATCGAGGCAAAATCATCGTCCAATAATACTAACGCCGCCGACTCCCGTGCCACATCTGTCCCGCGTTGCCCCATGGCGATGCCAATTTGAGCCGCTTTGAGGGCGGGGGCATCATTGACCCCATCACCCGTCATCGCGACCACTTCACCCTTATCTTTGAGCGCATTGACAATCCGAAGCTTTTGTTCCGGAACGGCACGGGCAAAGATATTCGTATCTTGAATCTGCTGATTCAGTTCAGCGTCACTCATCCGATCCAATTGCGCTCCGGTAAGAATCTCCCCCGCTTGCGTCAAGCCAATCTGCCGCGCGATCGCTTGCGCTGTGATGGGATAATCTCCCGTAATCATCACCACGCGAATCCCAGCGGTATAGCATTCTTGAAGCGCTGCTGCCACGGTGGGCCGCACGGGATCAGACAGTCCCACCAAGCCCAGGAATTGGAACGGGAAATCATGTTGCTGATCCGGCAGATGCCCCGGATCAATCGACGGATGGGGTGGCAGAAAAGCGGGCGGTGCTTCCAACAGCGCCACCTTGGCCACGCCTAAGACCCGTAATCCTTGGGCCGCCATGGCGCTGACTTGGGCCGCCAAAGTTTGTTGTTGCTCAGGCGTAAAATGACAGAGATCGGCGATCGCTTCCGGCGCACCTTTAGCCGCGATTTCATACTGTTTAGCATCCGCTGATTGCCACACCTGCGACATTGCCAGTAAATCCGGAGATAGTGGATATTCGCGCAACAATTTCCAGTCATGATGCAAATGCTCGGTGTCAGCCAGATAGCGATCGCCTAACTGCTTAAACGCCTTTTCCATCGGGTCAAAGGGATCGCGCTGACTGGCCAAAATGCAAAACTCGACTAATTCATGCAATGCTTCGGGCAGTGGTACTGCGGCCTGCAATCCCAAATCATAGGGCGCGGATGCAGCGAAAGGGTCATAGGCGCAGAGTTGTTGCACCGCCATCTGATTCAGGGTCAGCGTCCCGGTTTTATCCACACATAACACCGTTGCCGCACCCACCGTTTCAACGGCAGCCACGCGCCGAGCCAACACATGGTGCTGGGAAATCCGCCAAGCCCCCAACGCGAGGAAGATCGTCACCACCACCGGAAATTCATTGGGCAAAATGGCCATCGCGAGAGTAATGCCTGCCAAAACGCCCTTGAGCCAATCCCCGGTGGTAACTCCATAAATCACCACGATCGCCACACAAAGCGCTAACGCAATGCCGAATAATCGACTGACTAAGCGATTCATTTCCCGCTGCAAGCGCGTCGCTTCTGGCTTCACGGTTTGCAAAGCTTTGCCAATCTTGCCCATCTCGGTCTGGGCACCGATCGCTTGGACTTGAATCGTCCCCTGACCCTGCACCACTAATGTCCCCGAATAGACAAACGGCAGCGCATCGCCCCCCGGACGCATCAGCTTAACTGGGCCAACCGCCGCGACTTTGCGCACGGGTAGCGATTCTCCCGTTAATAATGATTCATCAGTGGAGAGATTGCTACAGGACAGCACGATCGCATCCGCTGGAATCCGATCGCCCTCAGCTAACACACACACATCGCCCCGCACCACGTCGCGCCCCGCAATCCGTTGACGCTGCCCATCACGAATCACTAAGGCGCGCGGACTCGAAAGATCGCGCAGCGCGGCAATGGCATGTTCTGTCTTCCCTTCTTGGTAGAGGCTAATCCCCATCAGGAAAAGTACAAAACCCATCAATATCAGCGCTTCCTGGAGATCGCCCAAAAACCAATAAATCACCCCGCCGCCCACCAGCAACAGGAAAATCGGATCTTGCATGGTATCCCAGGCGATCGCAAAAAGACTCCGTGATTGCGCTGAAGGCAGCTCATTGTGACCGTCTTGGTTGAGCTGCACGATCGCCGCTTGCGTCGATAAGCCAGTTTCGGTATTGAGATTGATGGTTGAATCGATCATTGCCTTTGTCCCATTATGTGGAGCCAACCAAATTGGTAAGCTAGTAAATCGGTCTATCGATAGATTGCATTATCGATCGTGGCTCGGAAAAACTCACCCTCCGGCTCAAACCGCTCAGTGCCAAAGTACCATCCAATCCGTAGGCGGGTCGGAATGGTGTAGCCGCAGAATGTGCCCTCTTCCTCTAAAATTCCACCGAAGTCCACATAACGGAACTCAGCACCATCTGGATTGCCCCAGCGTGGTAGCTTGAAGGACTTGAGACGACCCGTTTGATCAAGGGTGAAATCTAGTTCGGCTCGCTCGCCTTGCACGACAAAACTGGAATGCAAACTGGAGTCTAGACTCAATGACTCTGTGCTTGTCCATAAAACGTCATCGCCACAGAACACAGACGGCAAGCACACTGACTCTGATTGGAGGCGACCAATAGAAGATCGTGTAATATCAGCACCACTCGCTGTCATGACAGGGAATAATCCCAACAGCTTCCATTGCATTGCACCGATGCCGTCGATGAT
>CAVPGX010000054.1:0-18756 GCA_963704065.1 uncultured cyanobacterium
GACTGTCCACAATGCTTTTAATGTCGGTCAGTAAGTTGGGTAAATCACTTTCTGTGCGCCTGCGACCCCGCAGCCCAAACGCATCCACACAAATCATGCCGCTCGCCACTTCCCGCTGCCCTTTGCGAATCAGGTCGCGGTGCCAACCCAATTCGCGTGCGGCTAAACGTTGACCGCCAGCCCCCAGTTCCGACACCGTTTGGGCCATGAATCGACGTCGTTCATGCCCTTTGAGACAGGCCGCTGTCTCTTGCAGCAGCACCTTTAACGAGTCTGTGAGTTCCAACATGGCGTAGTTCTCTGGGCTTAACATGCATTTAGTCTACTCCATCACACTGGAACGATTTATTCCTTGGAAGTCCCTAAGGCGATTCCTTGTGGCATTGTGAATGAGGATAGTGGTGCCTTGTTTTTAGGCTTTGGCCGATCCTGTAAAACCAGTGATTTTATGGTCGATAATCTCAACGCCTGGTGGGAGAGTCTCACGCCACAGCAGCAAACGGCAACGGAAACGATTCAAATCAAAGTCGATAATGGCCCTGAGAGTAGTGGTGTGCGCACCCAGTTTCTCAGTCGTCTGGTCGATTGGGCGGACGCGATTGGCAAGACGCTGCATCTCCTGTATTTTCCGCCATACCACAGCAAATATAATCCCATTGAACGGTGTTGGGGCATTCTCGAACGGCACTGGAATGGGGCGAAACTCATCGACTGGCCCACCGTCCTGGCTTGGGCAAAAAGCATGACTTGGAAAGGGGTTCAGCCGATCATTTACGAGAATCACGCGCATTATCAAACCGGTATTTCCCTTTCCAAAGTTGAGATGAGACCGGTGGAAAAACGCTTAGAACGCAATCCCACCCTGCCTAAGTGGGATATTTGGATTCGGCCCCAAGCGAAGGTACTTTCTTAATCGGAAATCACCTTACCAGCAGTAGATAAATACCCAACATGTGAAAAAACATAGCAGGTATTTCCGTTAATGCTAAACCCGAAACAACCCAAGTTGAAGGAATAGCAATCAGGCTTGTAGCACTAGCCACTGCCGTACTTGCTCCTAGCCGACGTAAACAAAGTACTAGTAGTAAGACAATGACAAAAATATAGAAAGACATTAACCAGCCGAACACCAGGCACTTGTAAATGGGTTATTGGCTCAAAGCAGAAATGAACCCAAGCATGAAGTGGACCAGGTGGACCTGGCAAACTTCTCAGAAAGGCTGATGAAAAGCCCTTTTCATGAACAAGATTTACAACTGACAAATACCAAGGCTCATCATATAAGGGGGGGCGATCTGTGCCGATTACCACGACCACCAAAAATAAGTTTGCCAAAGCATTAACGGCGATCAACAAAGGCTCCATTTGTTTTTGGAGTTCGATATCCTTGCCAGTAGGGAGATAATAGTTTCATAGATTATATTGTTATTGATTAGTTGCGCTCTAGGTACGGAATTTCTAGATTTATGTAAGCAAAATACATCCCACAATCAACAAATCAGCGGTTTTGTTGATCACTAATCACCTGCCAGAGGGCGATTTAGACCAAATGCCAACAACCGATTTGCCGATCGTGTAGTTCAAAAACCGATCTAACACGCGCGAAACCGGTACCATCCAGCTATCCCAAAGTTTAATTTGGCTAACCGTTGGCATTTTCTGCCGCAAAAAGCGATTGCTCAAAGAGGCTAGCAACCCCACCGAATCGAGGTACTTGATACTCATCAGCGTTAATCCTTGGGGGGCTAATTGCTTGAGGCTGGACCGCGTATACCGCCGATAATGCCCGATCGCTTGGTCGAAGGGCGAAAATAACCATTGGTGTGCGGGGCTGAGCACCACCAAAAAACCACCGGGTTTGAGGTGTTCCGCCACCCGTTGGACTTCCGCATAGTCATTTTCAATGTGCTCCAGCACATCAATATACAGAATCGCATCAAAGGTCTGATCCGGCGGCAAATCCGCCAAAACCGCCTGGCGAATTTCGCAAACCGCTGGCAAATCGACCGCCGACTTAAATTCATCGACCAAAACTGGGTCAGGCTCCAGACAGAGCCAACGATCGTGCCGCTGGCGACAGAGCACCCGCGTCGTCCCGCCAATTCCCGCACCGACCTCTAGCACCGTTGGCCCGAGGTAGCGTCGAATCATCTGATAGTAATAGTCTTTCCAGTGCGTCGCATCGCGAAAGAGTTCGAGTTCCGAACCAATATAGCTATAGCTTGTCATACAACCGCATACGCCTCATCAATCCGGAGTACAAAATGTTCATAATCGCGGTGCGGCAAAAAGCTCGTATTGTTGCGACCGACCAACACGAGGAAAATAAATGCCACCGACATAATGAAACGCCTGCAAAATGATCGAAATCAAAGCAACGGCCAAATAGGAAGACCAGCCCGGAATGGCCCAATCCGTTAGCAATCGCACAGCGATAATTGCCACTAAGGCCGCTAGGGCCAAACCGATTAGCAAGCAAGATGATACCAACAATCGGGCCCCGACAATCTCACCATGCACGGCGATCGCAGTCAGAGCCATGGGTGACTAGCGCCACAAAATTCATCGTCGATTTGCCATGATAGCGGTAGCCCCGACGCGTCGCAATGTCAACGTGGGGTAATCGCGATCGCAATACCCCTGCGGCATAATGGCTCCAAATTTCCGACACCGAAACTAATCGATGCAACAACGGAAAGGGAATCACGCTGAAATTACCGACGCGAATATCCGCACCGGTTAGCAGTCGATAGATTTTCCGATAGATGAAATAAAAGCATTGAAATGGCAACGATTCGGATCGTTGCGCCCGGCGGGCAAATACGATTTTCTCGCAGTCATTGGCGACGCAGGCTTGAATCAACCGCATCGCCTCTGCTGGGGTATCTTCACCATCACTATCCATCACCACGACCATATCGGCCACATAATGCGCATGGGCATAGGCCAGACCAATGGCGATCGCCCGTTGATGCCCAACGTTGCGGCGCAGGCGTAATAAGTAGACACGCTCAATTGCTTGAAATGCATCGGCGATTAATGTACTGAAACGATCAGCGAGGGTCGAACCATCATCCACCCCCAGTACCGTCGCCCGTAACCCATCTTCGACCAAGACTCGATCAAGTTGCGTCAGCAATGTCGCGAACGATGCCCAGTCATTAAACACCGGGATGACAAACAAGACATGCGGCGCTCCCAGATTGTGAGCTAGATCATGACGCTGATAGTGCAGATCAAGCAAGACATGGCACCTTCCACTTCTGCAAAAAGAGATTGATCGTACCAGAGGGAATCAAAACTAGCGACAGTCAAAATTCTACTATCTTAAGTTGCAGGCCTACTCTGGCAACCAATCTGAGTCGCAGGCAAGCGTTCAGGCAACATAGTACAATCAACCTGCTTGTCCTTCACTTAAAGCATTGCCATGCGCCAATCCCATATTCGTCTATCCCTGTGCGCCATGTTAGCGACTGTTGACCGGTGCCATTAGTGCATGCAGCGATACAGTCGATAGCACAGGCCGCGGACCAGTCAGTGGGAAAATGGCTGGAATTTTGGGACGGGGTGAACTAATCTGTGGTGTCAGTGGTGAACTGCCCGGATTTAGTTTTCTCGATCGTAATGGTGAGTATTCGGGGCTAGACGTTGATATTTGTCGCGCAATTGCAGCGGCCTTATTTGACAACCCCGATAAAGTCGAATATCGCAACCTCAATGCCAAAGAGCGTTTTACCGCCGTTCAGACCGGTGAAGTTGATGTCCTCAGCCGTAATACCACTTGGAGCCTGAGCCGGGATACTTCTGTGGGGATGGAGTTCGCACCCGTTGTGTTTTATGACAGCCAGGGCTTGATGGTACGTCAGGCGGGCCCGATCAAACAATTATCTGACCTAAAAGACAAGTCGATCTGCATTCAGATCGGCACAACGACTGAGCAAAACCTCAGTGACCAAATGCGCAAGCGCAATATCCCATTCACGCCCTTGGTGTACGAAGACATTAATACGGTATTTGGAACTTACGCTGAAGGCCGTTGTGACGCCGTCACCGCCGATCGATCGGAGTTGACTTCCCGGCGCCTCCGGCTGCCCAATCCTAGCGATCACAAAATTCTGGACGACGCCCTATCGAAAGAACCGCTTGCCCCAGCGGTCGCCGACGGTGATAGTGCCTGGCAGGACATCGTCAAGTGGGTGGTTTATGCGCTAATTGAGGCGGAGGAATTAGGGATTACTTCTGAAAATCTGGCGCAACAACTCCAAAGTTCCGATCCAAATATCCGACGTTTTCTCGGTGTTGAAGGCACCCTCGGCCAAGATATGGGACTCACGAATGACTTCGCCGCACGAATTATTAAGCATGTTGGCAACTACGGTGAAATTTATACGCGCAACCTGGGTGACCAAACCCAACTCAATCTTCCCCGCGGTCAAAACCGACTCTGGCGGGATGGCGGTTTGATGTATTCCCCACCTTTCAAATAACCAACGTGCTTTTCCAAGCAGCAACGCGCCTTCCGGAATACTGCGGATGCCCGCGATCGCGATAAAAGCTAAAACTATCACCACTCGTGATTCCACGCTCGCGTTCGGCCCCAGTTTGAATCCACATTTTTGAGTCCGCATTATGGATCGAAGCAATGAATCAACCTTAGTCTGCATCGGCAAGTTCGATCACAATGGCTTTCCCCAGATTACTTCGCCGCATTTCAGCCAGCAAGCGACAGTCGTGCTACAGACCATTGCTTTGGCACCGATGGTCGCTCAATTGATTGGCAATGAAACCCTGCAATCCGCGCGTATGCGTCATACGGATGGCTCAGTAATTCGGATTGAGCGGGATGCCCAAGGGTTCACTGCGTATTTGGAATAACGATGAAATCGACGCATGTCCTCCAACCAAATCACCGCCAGAATCAGGATCAGCCAAACAGCTACATGCAATTCTGAATCATCTGCTAGAATGACCGCAACATCACCTCTACGATCTCTTTAGACAAAGGCAGCGATTGCGGCTCGCCCACAATTATCTGACACTGCTTCTGGCTTTAGTGTACGAGTCTGGTCAATCGACCAATCGCTGCGCCTTGATTCATTTATTTGTTCCCTCTGGCTTTTGAACTGTACGAGCCACGATCGCTGAGCATCCCCATCCTTCCTGACCCGATCGCATGGCGGACTTGAAACCATCCCATTGGTTCCTACACATAGCTCATCGTTTCACCAGCTTATTTCGTTCCAGGATTGCCTGCGACAGCAACTTCACCTTCAACCAACCCGGAGACTGCATCAATGTATAACAAACTGCATAAACCCTTCTCAGCTCGCAAAAAGATCGAACGTTTGCAAAATGATGGCGTCGTCGATATCGAAAAGTTACCCAATGACTTCAAAAAGAAGCTCGGTATACCCGTCACAAAGATGCAAGCTAACTGTGCCGACCAAAGTTCGAATCGCAAGAAACGCGATTAGCCATATTCCGCATACTGGCTGTCGGGCTGTTGCCGAGTTATTGCCAGGCAGTTATTTGCGGTAGCCGCGTCACTTTAGCTGGAAGCTCGCAATTTGCCAGGGAGCAATCCCCTGATGATTGGTATTCGCTTGTGAGCGTTCGAGTAAATCAACCCGATCGCCAAGCCGGTAGGAATTCATGACCAAGCCCTGAGGCTGCAATGTGGCCGCTTTGCCCTGAGATTCATAGCAGCGCAGAATAAACGTCTTAGGCCCATCTTCCGCCGGTTTAAGCGCCATGAGGACTAGGTTTGGCGCGTCAAGATCAAGAAAGCTGCCTTCTGGCGGTAGCTGGCCAATCGCCGGTGTTGTCGTTGGTAAACCGACGATTGCTTGCAGTGGCTGGCTCATTTCCCGCGCTTTTTGCACCGTATTCGCCGCTTGCCAACTGCCAACATGCGGATAAATCCCATAGGTAAAATGATGCGTCCCTTTATCCGCTGCCGGATCGGGCCATTCTGGCCCCCGCAATAGCGTCAGCCGGATCTGATTGGGCGTGTGATCATAGCCATGCTTGCGATCGCTCAAAATACTCACACCATAGCTGCCATCCGCCGCCGTCATGTCAGCCCATCGCAAACCCGGCACTTCCCACTGCACCTTTTCTTCGATCGTCGCGGGTCGCGTCGTCCGCGTGATCGCACCCGCCGCCGTTTCATAGGT
The DNA here is from genome assembly GCA_963704065.1 of uncultured cyanobacterium. Classification (GTDB taxonomy): domain Bacteria; phylum Cyanobacteriota; class Cyanobacteriia; order Leptolyngbyales; family Leptolyngbyaceae; genus Romeriopsis. The sequence continues at coordinate 6,177 of CAVPGX010000054.1, forward strand.
CGCATAGTCTGCTTCAAAATTCAGCGGGAAACAAGCCTTTTGCAATACATGCCGTTCATCACCCTTGAGTTGCGCCTTGATCAAAAGCCAAGGACAGCCCTGCTGCAGCACATAACCGCGCGAGCCGCCTTGCCCCACGGCCCAGAGTTCTTTCGCGTATAGCGATTCCATCCGCACCACATCGAAATGTTGGAGCGGCGGCAGCGGATGCTGCTCATAATCCGGGTCGATATTCCAAGCATCCCAATATTGCCCCGCATCTTGAAATAACTCAATTTGATTGGCGTAGTCCGAAAAGATGCTGCGTTGGTTTTGTTTATCCCAAAGCTGGACAATGTCGCCACTGGTCGGGTCAACTTCCACTTTGAGATATTCATTCTCGATCGTGTATTCGCCATCAGTCGCCGCATTCGACGCCGGTTGCTCAAACGGCTGCGTTTCGCGCACCAGCCAATAAAGCCGATAGCCACAAGCCGGAATATTTTCGACCGGAAATTCGATCCAGACATTCTCCCAGGCCTTAGCATCCGGTTCAACATAGGCTTGAATGCAGTTGGTCAGGTCATCTTGGTGATCGTGAGTGTAGATCTTCCAGAAAAATGGATGTTCACTATTTTCAATATTTGGATGGGCCACCCGCACAATCGGCGATCGTCGCCAATTCAACGGATTGAAGACCACAATTGGCACCGCCCCAGGCAACGGGGGCGCGGGCTTTTCGATCGCGTCAAATAGCGCCTGCAAAGCCTGCTGGGTCAACATCTCACCGATGCGAATCGCCGCTTCCCATTCCGGATTAGCATCAACGTAAACTTCTGGGATGGAGCTACCGGGAAGAATATCGTGGAATTGATTCAGCAGCACCTGTTTCCAGGCAGTTTCTAGCTTTTGCCGGGGATAGGCGCGATCAAGTAGCATCGCGGCGATCGTATTCCAGAGTTCGGCACTATAGAGGGCATTCTGACTATCACGGTTATAGGCCTTTTGATCGGCATGCACGGTGTAGCAACCGCGATGCAGCTCCAGATAGATATCCCGATCGTGCGTCGGGAGTTGATCGCGCGCTTCACAGGGTCTCCCCGCCAAATTATCCAAATACGCTTCAGCCGACATAAACTCCATCTCCGGAAAAAATGGAGAGGTCTGCCAGCGCCGGGCAATCTCCAACATATCGCGCGTCGGCCCACCACCATGATCGCCCATACCCGGCAACCACATCGGCTGCCGATCCCCATTAGTGCGCTGCGCCCACTCCCAGCAATAATCACTCAACTTAATCGGATCAATTCCCTCACCAATCGGGGCCGACATCAGGCTCAAGATCTCGGTGCCATCCGGCGATCGCCAATTAAACATCTCGTGGGGATAGCGGGTCGTATCATTCCAACGCAGCTTTTGCGTCACAAAATAATCCATTCCCCCCTGCTTCAACAACTGCGGCAACTGCCAGCAAAACCCAAACGTGTCAGGCAACCAGGCCACCCGACTGATAAACCCAAACTTCTCCTGGTAATAGCGCTGCCCATACAGGATCTGCCGCACGATCGACTCTGCATCCACCAGATTCAACTCTGGCTCGACCCACATACCACCGAGGGCTTCCCATTGTCCCGCCGCAATCTGTTGCTGAATCTGGGCAAATAGGTCGGGGCGATTTTGTTCCATCCACTCGTACAATAGCGGTGTCGTATGGCAAAACACCATCTCGGGAAAATCTTGCTGGAGCTGCAGCACCGAATCAAACGTGCGCTCCGCTGCCCGCCAAGTATCCGCGATCGGCCACAACCAAACCATGTCCAAATGCGCATGGCCCAAAAGCGCCAGCCGATGCTGCTTAACCGGTGGCGAATAAAGTGCCAGATGATCGCGTAACTGCGTCAATCGCCGCATCCAATCACCATGGGTCTCCCCTGGATCAAGCGTCGCTAAGGGCGAAAGAAATTCATCTAAAATTTGCCAAAAGTCAACTAATCCCTGGGGTTGAAATGCCTGCAAATACCCAAAAATCACGGCCAATTCATCCGCCACAAATCCCGGATCAAGCCGCTGATAGTGACCTTCAAAATCCGCTTCAAACATCAACCGCGATCGCATCAACGCCCCATCATCGTGCCCTGGGCTAATCAGCTTAATCACCACCTCAAAGGTCTGTCCCGCCTGCGCGGATCGACTCAAAACGATACGGGCAGAATGATCAAATAAATCACCCTCCTGAACCAGCTGACCATTCACAAATACCTGCGCCGCCTCAGCCCACCAAGTCAATGCCAAGCGGGCAGTCAACCCCTCGACTGGATAATCCTGCAACCGACTTGGCAACGTAAATGTTTGCCGCAGTTCCAACGGCAGACGACCTTTTCCCCAAGCAATGTGACGTTTCGCATTCAGGGCAACTTGATCCACAGTTGCCGTCTGCCAATTCGCGATCGCCTCCCATTGCACCTGGGCACGTAACCAATCGATGCGGTGCTGAATCGACTCAGCAACTGGCAAAGTGGCGGTGGATGCGATCGGCTGTACTGCGTCTGTCATACTCTTTCACATTGCTTGGGGATCAAAAGCCGATAGGATGAAGGGAAAATACAGGCTATATTTAGCTTGATTTAATCATCACCCGATTGGGTGCCTTAAATTTATTCCGCAACACTCATTCTCAAGATTACTCCCAGGAGTGCAGTTATGTCGCCCCAGCCTTCGCCCCCCAACACAGGCCGCTATCAAAGCCAACTGCTGAATTTTCTGAATCGCCAAAGTCAGCGGCTGCGCGACCAAGGGAGCATTTTGCTGCGGAAACTAAAGGTGGCGACACTGTGGGGTGGCCAAATTGCCCTCTATCCAATTTATGCGCTATTCCAAGCGAGTCGGATTGCGGGTCGACAGATTGGGACAACGTTTCAGCAAGCACTCTATTATCTGCGACCAGCACCGCCAGTACCGGCTGATCAACCGATCCAACAGGTGCTCGATGCCCTGACTCCAGGGAAGTCTAACCGCAATCATCGCCGCCGCATCAGTGCGCGTCCGCCTCAGATTATTCAGCTGACCACCAATCACACGATTCAGGCGATCGCCTCAAGCTGCGAAACGCGCCGCCTTCTCATCGTCACCACGACAAATGAATCGCTCGATCTACTCACCGATACGCAGCAACAGCAAATCCAAGCGCGGATTGTTTGGGAACTGGCTTCCTACTGGAAACTTTGGCGGCGATGGCAAGCATATCAAGCGAGTATGCGACTGCCCGGCCAACAATCGCAACCGGCACTTCGGTCTGAGACGCGATTCGTCATCAGCGATCGCCCCCAGCTGGTGGCCCCCGTGCGTCTGTTTTATCAGCTTATGGCTTGGGTACAGCAAGGCACGATCGCCAGTCAGATCAACCTGTTCGCCGAAATTCAGCGAATTGAGCCACCACCACAAATTGATTGGTTCCAGCCGCATCTCGGCCAACTCCCCACAGATGCGATCATCCGGCCACAGGGCATGACGCAGTTTGATTGGCAAGCCTGGTCCGAAACCTTGCCAGACAACAATCAGATTGCGCGTCTACTGAAAGCCGCAATTCGCTATTTCTTTGGCCAAACAGCCCAAGCATTCCGGTCTGCGGTATCAATGCCGCAGATTGCTGATCCATGGAGCGATTCGATCGATGTGGACATCGTCGATCGGGCGGAAATCGTGCCCACTACCACTATCCAAATACCGATACCGGTTCCGGCAACCAGCGTACTGAAACTGGCACCATCCACTGAGCCACCAATTTCACCAACCGTCAAAATCACTCGGGCGCTGCCGACGGTCGCACCGCGTCAATCCTTTAAACAACAACTCGGCCGCCTGATCAAGCGAACCATCGGTCAAGTGTCCCAGCGGTCAAACATCCCAGTTGCACCGCCAACATTAGCCGCTGAAAGTGCAGCCGATGGCGCGGAACTAACCTGGAACAGTATCTTCTCCCATGATCTCACCACCACGCTGATTGATACCGTCGCAACCCCGATCGGCTATGTCAAACACCCTCTAGAACAGCTCCTAAACTGGCTAGATCAATTAATCCTCTGGTTTGAGCAGCCGCTCGGACGGCTATGGCAGTGGATCAAGCAAAACAGTCAAAATCTGATCCAGTGGATGAACCATCGATCGACCAAATAGGCGGACAGGCCGCCAGTCGATATGCAGCACAATCAACCGATGCATATTGGCTATAAGATGCATATTGGCTACAAGTGGTCGATTCGCCTGTAAGTGGCCGATCCTCAAGAAAGATTAAGAAAAGTTAAGGTAAATTCAGAATTCTCGTCAGAAGGCCCGCGATGAATGTCCAAAACGGGATAGGATAATGTGAGTCATTTAAACTAACTGTGGCGTTTGTAGAACTGAATCTGTAGTTCTGTGAAGCGCTTGCTCATCTGGGAGAGAAGAGATGCTGACCCTCAAAATCATCGTTAACATTGTGGTTGCGTTCTTTGTGTTGATTTTTATCTTCGGCTTTCTGTCTAACGACCCAGCACGAAATCCTGGCCGCAAAGATTTGGACTAGGCATTGAGATTCGTCCCGATTGCCCATTGATTAATTAATGTTATGGGGGCAGCGATCGTCTGTCCCCTTTCTATTTGTCGTTCAGTCTGGCAGACTAATTTACTCGGGTTGTCGTATAAGTTTGGGTTAGCATGTCCTATCCGGTTGATGTTCCGCCATCGCCTGCCGCCGCAGGTACACCTATTACAACAGCGATCGTCGCCCAATCGTACAGCACCAATGCCGCTGATCTGGCCGTGCCCAGTCGGCTGACTCAGACCATCCCAACCCCCCTGCCTCAGACGGAACTATCGCGACCAACAATCAGTAAGTCGTGGCTCCAATCAACAGTGGCTTCTGCTGCAACATCCCCAAGCCAGCAGCAGTCATTGGCGCTCCAGCAGCCAGCAATTTTAACCACTGCCAACACCGCAATCATTGCGCCAATCGCCAACCGGCCCACGCAAACAGCTCCCAATCAACTCACCGAAACCATCCCGACACCGTTGCCATCAGCCGAGCCGGTGCCAGCAGCATCCGACAACACAATTGAGTCGCTGCCGCTGGAAAGTTTGCTCGAGCCCACTGATGAAACCCCAGAATCTGAGACCCCAGCATCTGAAACCCCAGAATCGCTCGAATCAGACAACAACCAACCGCTGGTCACTCCGAGCGCGCCCCCTGAGAACCCCGACACGCCAGAAATTATCATCAGTGCGCCCCCGGAAGAGCTGACTGCCGAAGGCGTGGTTGAGCTGCTCGCTGACGAACAAAGCTACAGTCGCGATCGTCAAGTCTTTACCGCCGAAGGCAATGTTTCAATGCGGTTTCGCAATTCATTGCTAGTGGCCGATCGGCTGCAAGTCAACCTGGGCAATCGTTTTGCTGTAGCTGAAGGCAAAGTCACCTTAGTCCGTGGCCAGCAAGTGCTTCAGGGCGATCGCTTCGAGTACAACTTTGTGCAAGGAACCGGCCAAATTCGGGGGGTGCGCGGCGAGATTTTTATTCCTGAACTGACCGACATCACCAGCGATCAACCATTAGCGCGAGACATCCTGCCAGGGCGTGACATTACTCAGCCGATCGGGGCGGGAGTCTACGCTGATCAACCCGCCCAAAACGTACAACCTGGCGTTGGGCTAAATGTCACAGCTGGCTCCACTCGCAATACAAGTGGTCAACCCGGCGCCAGCACCGGCGCCGGTGGTGTAGTGAACCGACTCCGGTTCGAAGCTGATTCGGCCGAGTTCTCACCCGAAGGCCTGATTGCCGAAAACGTCCGAATTACCAACGATCCATTTTCCCCGCCCGAACTCGAACTGCGATCGCCCAGAATTGTGGTGACGCGGATATCGCCCCTACGCGATGAAGTCAGGGCAGAAAAGCCCCGTTTGGTGTTTGATCAGCGCTTCAAACTACCGCTATTAATCGGTCGTGCGGTAATCGATCGACGCGAACGACGGCCCGCATTAGCCCAAATTGGGTACGATGGGGAAGACCGGGGTGGTCTATTTATTAGCCGTAGCAATGAAGTTCTGCAAACGGAAAACTGGCGCTTAGTCATCACGCCAGAATTCATGATCCAGCGGGCGATTCGCTGACGGCTTTAACCTCAGTTCCTTTGGCGTGGGTGCCAGTCTTGAGGGGAGTATTGGCCCCCGGACCAGCCTCATCGCACAGGGCATCTTGAACACCCTTAAGCTCGACGAGGCAGCCGATAACTTCCGCGGGCGGTTTCAAGCCCGGCAGCTGATTGGCACCCATAACCTCGCTTTAGAAGCGAGCTATCGCGAACGTTTGTTCAACAACTCCCTGGGTTTTCAGGATGTCCGGAATAGCTTTGGCGTATTATTTTATTCGCCACCGACCGTTACCCTAGGTAAAACTGGAATCATCGCGAACTATCAAGTTGGCTATCGCCGTGTCAATGCCGATACTGATGTTGCCGACTTGCTGCCGCCAATCCGTTCAAACAATCGCGCGACACTCAACCGATTCCAGGCGAACTTTACCCTCAGTCGGGGCTTCAATCTCTGGCGCGGCACCCCTTTACCCCCGACCCCGGATCAAGGGGTACGCTATACGCCCGTTTCCCTCGCGCCCTATCTGAACCTCGTGCTCGGTCTGACTGGTACGACCAGCTTCTACAGCAACGGTAGTTCACAAAGCACGATCGGGGGCAATATCAGCTTGGTTGGACAATTAGGCCGTTCTGTCAAAAATTTTCTGGATTACACGGCATTCAATCTCACTTACTCGAATAGCGCCCTCAGTGGACTATCGCCTTTCCTGTTCGATCGGGCCGCAGATACACAGGTTTTGTATGCCGGGGTGACCCAACAGATCTACGGCCCTTGGCGGCTTGGGTTTCAAACTGCCTGGAACCTTGACACAGGCAACGAGTTTAGTACCGACTACTTACTCGAATATAGCCGCCGAACTTATAGTGTTTTGATTCGTTATAACCCAGTCCAACAGCTTGGTTCGATTAATCTCCAGATCCGTGACTTTAATTGGACCGGCGGCTCCGAGGCATTCGGTGGCACTGGTGTCAGAACGGTCACGGACGGTGTCATTGGCCCAATGAATTAACCGGTGATTCACCAGCCATCACCGGAGATTAACTAGACAATATTCCGTCGAGGGAGGCAATTCGTCCACGGCCACATGCACCATTTGTGAGGACTTGGTTACAATGGGGCTGTCACACACAATTGTGACAATAGCGCCCGTTAAGCGTGCCGACATATCCTCGGTCTATCCCTCTATGGCCAATCGTCCGAACGACCCGCAAAATAACATTTTCAAACCTCGCGTCAAAGCCGCATCGAAGCATGTTGATCCAAATCAGCTGCTCTATGCCGAGGATCTGCTACGCTACTATAACTTCGCTCTGGATGGTCGACCGGCACCGACCGTATTGCAACAGTGGGCCAAGGATTACCCGGTGGAGTGGATTCATCTGGCAATTGTGGAAGCGCTGTATCAAGGGCGCTATAAAGCGGTTTCCGTCGAGCAAATTCTCACAATGTGGCATCGCCGTCAACAAGCACAGCCACATTTTGATGCCGATTTCGCGCAGATGATTCGCCAGCGCCTTCCCAAAAATCTGAAACGTCCGGAACCCGAGCAACAATCGCCGATCGCGGCGCTCGCACAAGAGATTCAGGCAAATGCACATCTGCACCACGAAAAGTCCGCCCCCGCCTCCGCGAATTCAACCTTAGAAGAGCTCACACAATTCGTCAACAGTCGGCGATCGCGCCAAGCCAGCGTCGATGCGGTGATTGATCATGCCGAAGCCGAAGTGGAGCAGGCCGTAAAGCACGCACAGCAGCAGATTACCCATGAAGCTGAGCGCTCAGACGATGGGACAATTCAGGACAAACAATCGACCCAAGCAATCGGTCAGTTTACCCCAGACACATCCGATTCAGAACTCATCGCCAAACTCCGCTCGGTGTCGCAAGATGCGGATAACAACGCTTCCTAATCTGGCTCTTGAAACTGCTGGATTCGGGTACTCAGCGAGTTTTGCTTGGACGCGAGTCGGGCCTTGCCTGCAGCGGCCCAGTTTTGGAGAAATTCAATTTGGTCCTGCGCCGTCCGGGCCAATGGGACCGTTTGGCTGGCAGCTTCCAAAATATCATCCGTCGTAAAGTCGCGATTCTGGCTAAACCCAATGTGCATTGCCTCAATCAATGCCTGGGCAATCTCGGCGCCAGAAAAATCGGGCGTCTCGTATGCCAGCCGATCGAGATCATAAGTCTGTAATCCTTGGGGACGGAGATGCGATAAATGCACCTCAAAAATCGATCGCCGCTCCGCTTGCGAAGGTAGACCGACAAAGAAAATCTCATCAAACCGGCCTTTGCGCAGTAGCTCGGGCGGCAACGATTGAATATTATTCGCCGTTGCGACCACAAATACTGCTGATTGCTTTTCCGCCATCCAGGTAATGAAGGTACCAAACACGCGACTCGCCGTGCCGGCATCTCCACGACTATCCACCCCCGCAAATGCCTTATCAATTTCATCAATCCAGAGGACGCAGGGTGCCAATGCCTCAGCTAGCTGGATCATCTGACGGGTACGCGATTCTGATTCGCCCACGACCCCACCAAATAACCGGCCTACATCCAAACGCAACAACGGCAAGCGCCATTGATGGGAAATTGCTTTTGCGGTGAGCGATTTGCCAGTTCCCTGAATCCCCACCAGCAACAAGCCTTTCGGTGCCGGTAGACCATACTGCCGGGCCCGCTCCGAAAATGCCCCACCCCGGCGCAGCAACCACTCCTTCAGATTATCAAGTCCACCAATATCCGAGACTGTTTCCGTCGCCGGATAGAAATCGAGGATTTGGGTTTGCCGAATCGTTTGACGCTTTTCGGCCAAAATCAAATCAATGTCTTCCGCTCGAAATTCGCCATGCTGCGCAATCGCCCGGGCAATTACCCGCCGAATCCGCTCGATCGATAAGCCTTGGCAAGATTGGACCAGATTATCCAGCTCCCGATCGTCCAGGCGCTTGCTCATGGCCGCGAGCAGTCGCTCAACTTCGGTTTTAATTTCCGCCACGGTGGGCAACGCAAATTCCAAGACGGTCATCACTTCCGTCAAGTCCTCAGGAATCATCAGTTGCGGGGCGAGGATAATGATATTTTTGGGCTGGGCCTTCAGCGATCGGGCCAGATTTCGCAGCTTGCGTGAGACTGAAATATCTTCAAGAAACCGATGATAGTCCCGCAGAACAAATACGCCGGGCGCATTGGGCTGGAGTTTCTCGATAAATTCTAACGCCTGCAGGGGATTGCGCTTGCCAAAGCCCGCATCATTCAAATTTCCCTGATAGCCATCAACGAAGTCCCAAGTGTAAACCGCTCGCTCGCCCTGAGTTGCCGCACAGGCAGCGATCGCCGCTTCAACTCTTTCCTCTTCACGGGTCGGAATATAAATTATCGGATAACGCGCCCGTAGCAGCAGCGCCAATTCGTCACTAAAGGCCATAGGAAGTTATCCATTGATTACACATTCACACAAGGCAAAATACATTGCTAAAAGCCAGCACGATTCAATCCGCCAAATCTGGCAATTGATTTTTGAGCGCCATCAGGGCTGCCCAGCGACGATCAAACGCATCTTCAAGGGGGCGCGGTGGTAAATCAATCCCTTGACAGGCTGTGTCACAAAGTTTTCGCTGCGGTAATGCGAGACACAGCTGCTCATAAACCCAGCCCTCCACATCGAAATGGCCGTCCTCCGGCAAATTCTCCACCATCTCATCGAGCTCGAGATCTTGATTTAGTGGTAGCTGATCGAGGATCAGCTCACTATCCTTCAGCCAGATAATCTCATCGGCGTCACAACTGAGACGATGATTATATTGCTGTAAACAACGATCGCAAGTCAGTGTGACAATCGTATGGGCTTGGGCTTGTACGGTCAAAAAATTGCCGCCATGGATCACCGTGACGCGCCCCTGTACCGGGGTGAGGCTTTCAAGCCCTTTAATGTTTTGCTCAAACTCGATAGCGACAGTTTTATCAGTCCGATGAGCCAGATGTGGGATATAAATTGCGTCCATGCGCCTAGCCCCTCGATTACACCGAGGCATAAAGGTGTTCTACTGCATTTAGTGTAGCGGAGTCGCTGGAAATTGAATACGGGGGTAGCGACAGTGACACCTTCGCGGCATCCCCGCCATGCCACAATAAGACTAACGAAATACGTGCGGAAATTCATGCCGAGTCAGTCTTTTGGTCAACCCTATGGTCATGTCTTCGTTGTCGGCGCGAGTCAGGGAATTGGATTAGCATTTGTGCAAAGGCTTTTGGCAATGCCGACGGTCGATCGCGTTTACGCTGCCTGCCGACAACCGGAGCAAGCAACGGCACTACAAGCCCTGATCGGCGATCGACTGCGCCTGATCCAAATGGACACCACCGATGAGTCCCAAGTCGCGGCTGGCATCGCGGCGATCAAAGCGGAAACTGATCAGTTGCACTTGGTGATCAACTGCGTTGGCTTGCTCCATGATGGCGAGCTGCAGCCAGAGAAGGGGTTACGGCAGATTAATGCCGATCGGATGTTGCGATATTTTCAGGTCAACAGTATCAGCGCAATTCTGCTGGCCAAACATTTAGTGCCGCTGTTCAAACATAATCAGCCCAGTGTCTTCGCGGCAATTTCCGCCAAGGTGGGTAGTATCGGTGACAACGGTTTAGGCGGCTGGTACGGCTATCGGGCATCGAAAGCGGCGCTGAATATGCTGATGAAGACAACTGCGATCGAGTACCAGCGATCGTGCCCCCATAATATTGTCTGCCTGCTCCATCCCGGCACTACCGACACACGTCTATCCGCCCCCTTTCAACGCAATGTACCGCCCGAAAAACTATTCCCCCCGGAAAAGACAGTGGGCTATTTACTCGATGTGATCGCCCAGCTCACCCGACAAAATAGTGGCGAATTCTTTGCTTGGAATGGCGATCGCCTGCCTTGGTAAGCCGCCCTTGGCCAGCAGCAACATCGGCTAGAAAGCCTGGAGAACCACGGATTAGCGATTGGGCCGTCGGGCAACGCACCAGACACGCCAACTACTGAAGACCAGCAGCCCGGTTGCCGGAATAAAGTAAAGCACTCCGGCGAGTAGTCCTGTCTGAGCAAACGAAAAACAGGCAAACGCCAGGCTGCCAATCCAGATGGCCAACGTATACATAAAGAAAACCGTTCGCCGATGGGACAAACCGGCGTTCATCAATCTGTGGTGTAAATGGCGTTTATCGGCAATGAACGGTGATTGCCCAGAGCGGAGGCGATCGACAATCACCACTGACATATCCAGTATCGGCAGGGCCAGAATGACGTAGGGCAGCGATACGACCACGGAAGGCAGTAAAACGAGCATCGTGGTAACGCTCTTCACGAGGCCAACGACGCCAATGCCAGCGAGGGTAAATCCGAGGAAATAAGACCCGCCATCGCCCATGAAGATCTTTGCCGGATTGAAGTTGTAGCGTAGAAAGCCAAAGCTCGATCCGGCTAAAGCCGCGGCAAAAATTGCTGCTCCTGTCTGCTGCATGGCCAGACAAATGAAAAACATCGATATCGCCGCGATGCCAGAGATCCCCGCGGCAAGACCATCTAAGCCATCAATCCAGTTAATCGCGTTGGTCATGCCCACAAACCAAACAACCGTGAGCACCAAACTGAATACGTCAGACAACTGGGTCAAGCCCCAGCCCGGCAACGTCAAAAAGCCAATCTGTACACCGGCGACCCAAACCATGATCGCTACGATAATTTGTAGCACCAGACGCAGCAAAGCCGGCAGGTTGAGAAAATCATCGAGCAGTCCGATCGCGAAGTAGGCCAGTGCCCCGAAACCAATGGCGCGCAGCGCCTGTAGCTGGGCGATCGGAATATTTTGAAAACCCCCACCGAGATAAACCACAAGCAACGCCAGCCCAAAACCACTGAATATGCCAATCCCACCCAAGCGCACCATCGGGCCCTTATGAATTTTGCGGCTGTCTGGTTGATCAATATGCCCCCAGCGGAGCGCCAGTTGCCTCACTATAGGGGTAATGATGATGACCGTTAGGGCAGCGATCAGAAACGTCAGCAGTGGGTAGAGATAGAGCAGCATGGTTGTCTAGGCGGAGGCATTAGGCGGATTATCCTAAACTTGATTTAAAGCAAGGTTGCGCGGCAAATAAGCGGCGGATTCTAAGGCAGTAATGACTTTACCCACACTTTCCTCCAGCGTCTCTTGATGCGTACAACAATCAACTTCCGGATTCAAGGGGGGTTCATAGGGATCATCAATCCCGGTGAAACCTTTCATCTCACCAGCTCGGGCACGTTTGTATAACCCTTTCACATCACGTGATTCGCAGACTTCAAGGGGGGCACTAACATAGACTTCCATAAAATCGCCAATCAACGATCGGACTTCCTCTCTCACCGCCCGATAGGGCGAAATCGCCGACACGAGCACAATCACACCATTGCGCGTGAGCAAATTGGCAACGAAACCAATCCGCCGAATGTTAATAT
>CAVPGX010000055.1:0-74725 GCA_963704065.1 uncultured cyanobacterium
CCACGCGGCGACGCCCACGGGCACGATCAGCAGTGACAGCAGCACGCCGCGAGAACGACCTTGCCGCGCCGGGTGCGGCCCGAGGACGCGACCGTGCCGGGCCGTGGATCAGCGGAGGCGACCATCGTCTCGGGCGCGTCCTCGATGGAGGCGACCGTGGTCTCGGGCGCGTCCTCGATGGAGGCGACCGTGGTCTCGGGCGCGTCCTCGATGGAGGCCGGGAACGGATCGTCGACGGCGATGACCGATGCGGCAATCGGCACCGCGCCGACGAGCGCTGCGGGGGCCGGGGTCGCAGTCTCGGCGACGGCCGGCGACAGTCCGAAGGCCGGGGCGCTGCGCGGCGGCGGGAACCGGGGCGGGCAGCTCGTACGACGGCAGTGGTGCCGGGCCGTCGAGGATGGCCGTCGCGGTCGGTAGACATAGGCGGCGAACGCTGACGTCGGTGCTGCGACCTCCGATCCTGCGGCATTGGAGAAGAGTACCGTGATGGCTTCGCTGCTGACTTCTCTGCTGCGGCACCTCCCAGGGCGGCAATACCCAGGCCGAGGGCAGTCCCTCGGACGACAGGGGGATACCATGGTGACGACGTCGGCCTCTGCGACGATGAGCTCGGCCTCGACGACCGGATCGGGCTCGGCTTCGGCCACGACGGGTTCCGGTTCGAGATCGGACTCGGTCTCGCCGACCGCTGCGGGTTCCTCCACGATCGGCGCGGCGACATCGACGGCAGGCGGGGAGCCCCACCACCGCCACGGACTGGACCACCGGTGCGGCGTCGACGACGTCCGCCGGAGCTGGTGCTGCGATGGAGCTGGGAGCATCGACGGCGACGTCGGGATTCGCGTGCCGGCCGCTCGGGCGCACAGCGGGGAGCAGGTCACTCACGTCGGACTCCTTCAGTCGGTCTTGCGTCGTCGATGGCGCGGCGGCCGGGTCCGCCGCGGCCATGCTCCCACGATACAGGGGGAGGGGGAGGGCGCGACGACGCGGAACGTCCCCGTTCGGGGGGTGCTTTCGGCTGTTCTGGTGACCCGGTCGCCGCTACGGTGCGACGGTCGCGAGGAAGAGCCGCATCATCCGGTCGGCGTCGACCGGCGAGTGCCACCTCGACGCCGACGGTCGACGCCGCGTGAGCCCGTGCACCGGGTCCTCCCCGGCGACTCGCGCCGGTCGACGACGGTCTGGCCACGGGAGTGGCCGGCGAGCTCGACCCGCACCGGGCAGACCGGCGTGCCGACGGCATCCGGATCGACGATGCGCACACCGCGCCGGCGTCGCCGATGAGCCCGAGGTAGTCGCCGGCGGCGACGCGGTGGTCGAGCAGCTCGCCGACGATGCGGCCGCGCGAGGTCCTGCGCGTCGCGGCGAGGGCCCGGGCGGTGTCGAACGGCACGGCGACGTGGTTGAACACGTCGAGCCCGTACATGTGAGCAGGGCACACCGGAGTCGAGCACGATGGCGGCGGCCTCCGGGTCGTGCCAGACGTTGAACTCCGCGACGGCGGTGGCGTTGCCGACTGCTCGCCGAGCCGCCCATGAAGACGATGCGCTCGATTCTGCGGCACGACCTCGGGGTGCGTGCGCAGCAGCAGGGCGAGGTTGGTCTGCGGCGCGAGCGCCACGAGCGTCATCGGCTCGGGGCGCTCGAGGATCAGTGCGGCGCATCAGCTCGACGGCCCGCTCGGTCTCGGCCGTGCGGCGGACGCCGGGCAGCTCGACGCCGCCGAGCCCGTCGGCACCGTGCACGTGGCCGGCCGTCGCGGGCGCCTCGATGAGCGGACGTCGGGCGCCCGCGGCGACCGGGACGTCGTGGGCGACCCGCGGCGTCCAGCACCCGCAGCGTGTTCGTCGACGACCTGCTCGAGGCCGGCGTTGCCGGCGACGCAGGTCACGCCGAGCAGCTCGAGGTCGGGGTGCGCGACGGCGAACATGAGGGCGAGGGCGTCATCGACGCCGGTGTCGACGTCGAGGATGACGGCGGTGCTCATGCGCTAGCGGACGAGCCGGATCTCGTGGATGATCTCGCCGAGGAACGGCTCGTCGTGGCAGGCGCCGTCCGGCGGTGAAGCCGTTGCGCTCGTAGAAGCGGTGGCGTGCGGGTTGTCCTCGGCCACCCACAGGTAGACGGCGCCCTCGGGGACGACGGCGTCGAAGAGCTGCTGACCGATGCCGTGGCCGTGCCACGCGTCGAGCAGGTGGATGAAGTACAGCTCGCGCTCGCGCGGGGCGTCGTCGTCGCGGGCGGGGCCGGAGCCGGCGAAGCCGACGATCTCGCCGTCGACGAGGGCGGCGACGTGCGTGTAGGCTCGCCCTGGCCCACCCAGTGCGTCCACAGTTCGGCCATGCGACGCGGGCGACAGCTTCTCGAGCGCGGCCGTGCTGATGAGGTGGTCGTAGTTCTCGTGCCAGCAGGTCGCGTGCACGCGCCCCAGCATCTCGGCGTCGACGTCGCGGACGGGACGAACGACTACTTCGGTGCTCATGGAATGAGACTAGAGCCGGGCCTCCGCCAACGCGAAATCGAGCCGCGGTCCGTCGTGAAGCGCCGCGACCGCTCCAGGTGACGCGACGGCGTCCTCCCGAAGGAGGAACCGCGCGTTCGCTGCGACGCGGAGCGATTAGCCCTGGGCGCGACGCGCGGCCGCGGCCCTGCGAGTTCGGAGCGCAGCGACGCTGCCGACGGTCAGCCCGCCGGAGCGACCCGAACCGGAGCGTCCGCCGCCGGTGCCGACCGCTGCCGCCCGGAGCGACCCGATCCGCCGGTCGCAGCGCCGGAGCCGCGAGCGGCCCTGGCCCTGCTCGGAGGAACGCGAACGGCCGGACCGGAGCCCTGCTCGGCCGGACGGCCGGAGCCGGTCGCGGCGCGGACGAGCCGCTGCATCCGTGCCGCCGGTGCGCTCGTCGCGGTTGGCGCGCTTGCGCTGGGCGTTTGCGCCCTGCGAGCGACCGCCGCCGCCCTGCTGCTGGGCGCGGCGCGGGGAGCGGGCTTCACGTACGCGGCGACCTCGCCGACGAGCGCCGACGACTGCGGCGGACTCGCGCGTGACCTGCTGCGGCGTCACCGTGATGGCGGCCTTGCGCAGGAGCTGCTCGACGTCGCGCTTCTGGCCGGGGAGGACGACGGTGACGACGTCACCCTCGCTGCCGGCACGAGCGGTGCGGCCCGAGCGGTGCAGGTACGCCTTGTGCTCGGCGGGCGGGTCGACGTGCACGACGAGCTCGACGTCGTCGACGTGGACGCCGCGGGCGGCGACGTCGGTCGCGACGAGCACGCGTGACGTCGCCGGCGGAGAACGCCGCGAGGTTGCGGTCGCGTGCGGCTGCGACGAGGTTGCCGTGCAGGTCGACGGCGGGGATGCCGGCGTCGGTGAGCTGCTTGGCGAGCTTCTTGGCGTGGTGCTTGGTGCGCATGAACAGGATGCGGCGGCCGGTGCCCGAGGCGAGCGCCTGCGACGAGCTGCGTTCTTGGCGTCGGCGTCGTCGACCTCGAAGCACGTGGTGGGTCATCGCGGCGACGTGGCGAGTCGGCCTCGTCGACCGAGTGCAGCGACCGGGTTGTGCAGGAAGCGGCGGACGAGCTTGTCGACGCCGTTGTCGAGCGTGGCGCGAGAACAGCAGGCGCTGACCGCGCTCGGGCGTCTTGTCCAGGATGCGCGTGACGCCGGGCAGGAAGCCGAGGTCGGCCATGTGGTCGGCCTCGTCGAGCACGGTGATCTCGACGGCGTCGAGGTGCACGAAGCCCTGCTTCATGAGGTCCTCGAGGCGGCCGGGGCAGGCGACGACGATGTCGACGCCGGCGTTGAGCGCGGCGACCTGGCGGTTCTGGCTGACGCCACCGAA
This sequence comes from uncultured cyanobacterium, assembly GCA_963704065.1. Classification (GTDB taxonomy): domain Bacteria; phylum Cyanobacteriota; class Cyanobacteriia; order Leptolyngbyales; family Leptolyngbyaceae; genus Romeriopsis. Next base: position 3,843 of record CAVPGX010000055.1, read on the forward strand.
GATCGTGGTGGTGTTGAGGCCGTAGGCCGCGGCGAGCGGCTCGATGACCGCGTCGATCTGGGTGGCGAGCTCACGGGTCGGGGCGAGCACGAGGCCGCGCGGGCGACCCGGCGCGGCGCTTGCCGCCGGCGAGCTCGCCGCCGAGGCGCGCGACCATCGGGATGCGAGAAGGCGAGGGTCTTGCCGGAGCCGGTCTTGCCGCGGCCGAGCACGTCGCGGCCGGCGAGGGTGTCGGGCAGGGTGTCGACCTGGATGGGGAACGGCGTCGGTCTTGCCGTCGGCTGCGAGAGCACGCGACGAGCGGGGCGGGCACGCCGAGCGCGGCGAAAGTTTGTTCAGTCAAGGGAGGTGCCTTTCGGGCTGCTCTGAACGCGAACGATCGCATCGAAAGCGACGGCGCTTCGTTCAGAAGTGTGGCGAAGGTGCCAGTGGGCACATCCGTTCGCCGTATGAATTGTCGATCGCTGGATGCAGCGGGGCGGATGGGCCCGGCGCGCATCGCAAAGAAAGCGTTCTACGACGCAGGGAACGCAGCAATACGTTCGCAAGTGTTGCCACTCTAGCGGATGCGCCCTGACGACGCGCTGAGAGTGCCGGGCGCCCCGGTCACCGTCACCCGAACGCGGGTGACGGGGGCCGGCACGAGGCGAACGGGGGCGCGGGGCGGCAGAAAGAGGCGAGGATCTCTCATCAATGCAGAAGTTCGTGAGTGACGCGCCGTGATTCAGCGTTCTCCCCGGCGCGTCGAATCGCAATTGTGGCGTCGGGAGTTCGATTCATGGCAGCATCTAACTGCGCTCATCACCCTTCACGGGTGTAGCGGGGGCTCCCCTGTCCGTTCGGGTCGGACCAGGGTGAGCCCCATTTTTCTGCCCGCCGGGAAGCTTGCACGCGGAGTCCGGCCCTCAGGGTCCTCGCCTACGCGAGTAGAGCTCGCCGACCGGGATCGGCGTCGTGACGGTGTTGCCCGGCTGCGCGAGCGGGCACTCCCACGACGGGTCGTAGGCGCACGACGGGTTGTAGGCGAAGTTGAAGTCGAGCACGAGCGTGTCGTCGTCGGCGCCCGGGCCGAGGTCGGCACCCTTGATGGTGTCGAGCAGGTAGCGCCCGCCGCCGTAGGTGCCGCCCGGCTGGCCGGCGAGGCCGTCGCGCACGGGCAGGAACAGATCCGCCGCCGTACCCGGTGTGCCGCCAGACGTCGAGCGTGCCGACGTAGGGCAGGCGCACAGATGCCGACCAGCGCGAACGTGACGACGCCGTCGGTGCCGGTCTCGACCGAGAGCCGATGCGGCTCCTCGGCGTCGACGCACCTCGAACTCGAATCGCCAGTCGGGGTCGTAGGGCGCGACCGGAAGCCCGGTGAAGGCGGAGCGGTCATCGGGGAGGAGCGGGCGACGACGGATGCCCGGCGAAGAGCTCGACCTGCTGTTGCTTCGCAAGCTGCCTGTAAATTTCCTCCGCGTGCTGATTCACCGCACCCAGCACACCACCCAACTGCTTATACCCTGCTAGTGTCAAACCAGCATCCGATCGCCTTTCCCACAACTCGGAAAGCGCAAACTCCAACAGCGGTAAACAATTCTCCTCATCCGCTACATCCCGCAAAATCAGCTCCACCAAACCCGACTCCAACTGCTTCCCCTGAACCATCGCAGGCCGTTCAATAGCCTCGCGTAGTTCCATCTCACTCATCGGCCCTAACCACACGGCATCAGTCTGAATCGCCTGCGTCAAATCTACATATGCCAAACAAGCATCAATAAAATCCGCCCGCATTGTCACCACCACCGCAATGCCCTGGGACTCCGGCAGATTGATTAACCGCTGAATAAACTGCGATCGATCTGCCTTATTCCGACACAGGGCAAAAATCTCCTCAAACTGATCAACTACCAGCAACGTCTTTTCATTGGCTACTGCTTCAATCCCCGCGATCGCCCCATCCAAGCTCTCCATCGGCTCCGTCCCTGGCACGATCGGCTCTAGCACCCGCCAACCTAAAGCCTCCAATCGCGGCACCAACCCCGCCCGCACAACCGAAGACTTCCCGCTCCCGCTCGCCCCAATCAACGGCACAAAATGCGAGTCCTTCAGCTTTAGAACCAGATCATCCACCACCCGATCGCGCCCAAAGAAAAACTTCGCCGTCTTTGGAGTAAATGCCTGCAAACCCTGATAGGGATTCTCCTCACTCACCGTCGCTACCACGGCTTGCTGCACCTGCCGAATCAGCGGAATATCCTTCCCCGCCCCAATGTATATCGGCTCCTGCATCTGCATCCGCGCAAATTCAGCATACAAATGCTTCAGCACCGACAGCACCGTCACATCCGCTTGCTTCGACTCCGCCAACGCCGTCAGCAACGCCCCCGTAAACAAACTGTGATTTTCCGACTTCTTTGCGTGCGCCTTCTGAAAACTCCGACAAGCCGCAATCCAACAGAAATTCTGATCAGGACTCGCCTTGAAGCTCTGCTTCACCAGTCCATCTTCAACAAACAACCCACCATGACAGCAATCCAGCATCACCACCAAACTGCTCAAACTCGCTCGCTGAATTAGCCCATTCAACCGACTAAACGACAGCCCCCGCCGCTGTCCAACGATCGTCTCCCCCTCAACCTCCACCACACAATCCGACGTACCCAAATACCCCCGCCGATCGTCCTCACTCTCCTCCACCATGAACCCATGCCCCGTGAAGTAGATTAGCGCATCCTGATTCGTCGCCTGCCGTTCCAGAAATTCCTTCAGTGCCTTATCCAGTGCCTCCTTCGTCACTGCACCACTCAGGCACTTCACCCGCCAACCTGACTGCTCTAGCACTTTTTGAAGCGCGATCGCATCCCCCGCAGGCTTCGTCAAATTGCCCAACGACTCATGATATTGATCGATACCAATAACCAGCGCGTAACGATCCATCGAAAACCTGACCTAGCACTATCAACGAGAAGCTACGATTACGATAACCTCAAATTTCCGCTAGGGGATCAGCTAATGCAGCCACAACACCTCACATTCTTTGATGACACCAACAGTTACGACGTATTGATTGAATCCGATACCCCGATTCAACCGACTACATCCGAAGACGAGTACGAAAGCTACAATCCGAAAAACCCGCGTAGCATCCAACCCACCGTCCCCGAATCAATGCGCGTTGATCTACGCAAAGTCCACAACACCATCCAGGGCTACACCCAATACGCGATCGGTGCCTTCAAGAACCTCGCGATCGCCGACGTCGAAGAAATCAACCTCAAATTTAACCTTAAAATCAGCACTGAAGGTGGTATCCCCATGCTCGCCAGCGGTAAAGCCGAATCCGACTTCTCGATCGAAGTCAAATGCAAATTCCCCAAAGCCGAAGAACCAAAAACTCACTAAAAACACATGACCATCCCGACCAAAAATCGCTACCTTAAAATAAGAACATCCGATTTAGTTACGTTCAACCTCAAGCAGTAGGAAAATTCTTCATGGTTCTATCCGTTGCGCAAGCGCGGCCCACCGAACGGGCCTTATTTATTCGCAAGACCTACACCCACCTCGCCGCCGCAGTCGGTATCTTTGCTCTGCTGGAAATGTTCTTTTTCAGCTCGGGCATCGCTGATGGCATTGCCCAGTTTTTCCTCGGTAGCCGCTTCCTCTGGCTCGGGGTCCTCGGGGGCTTCGCCCTACTCGGTTGGATGGCCCGATCGCTCGCCGCCAAAGCTGACCTGCAAAACCAATACCTGGGCTTTGGTATTTATATCCTCGCCCAAGCAATCATCTTTATTCCACTGCTCTACATTGCCGTCAACTTCTCCGATCCGACGGTGCTACCTTCAGCCGCCATCATGACCCTCGCCCTCTTCGGCGGACTCAGCGCCGTCGCCCTTACGACAAAAAAAGATTTCTCCTTCCTCGGTGGCATCCTCAAGATTGGGAGCTTCATTGCCCTGGGTCTAATCCTGGCCAGCACGTTCATTGGTGGTCTCACCCTCGGTATCTGGTTTTCCGGGGCGATGATCTTATTTGCTGGTGCGGCAATTTTGTATGACACCTCTAAGGTGATTCATAACTACTCAACCACCCAGTACGTCTCGGCATCGATCGAACTATTTGCATCGCTTGCCTTGCTTTTCTGGTATATTCTGCAATTTGCTATGCAGATGTCCCGATCGTAGTCACTGCTACTCAGTCCAGTGGCACTCATTCAGTGGACGGCGAATCGATCTTTTGGCTTCACTTTGAGTTAGACCTCCAGAGCCACAATTCTGGAGGTGATTGTCTAAGCTACCGCGACTAAGTAATCCGATAGTGAACCGACCAAGCGATCGGACTCAACGCTCATTATTGGCTAGTCACTTCACTCGGCATCAATCGCGGTAGCGTAATCACATAGCGATAGCCTCGGACCCCACTCCCTTGAATTTGAATGTTGCCACCATGCAATTCGACAATTTGACGGCCTAGCAGCAAACCTAGATTTTTTTGATAGCCGGTGTTATGGGGCGATGGCTTCGATGCCTCATTTTTTGGCGGTGTTAGTACTGCAACATTTTTAGGACTAATCTCATAGTGATCGTCGCTGCGCGCATAGTTCGCATCAATATAGGCATCGCCGAAGGGCATTCCTTCACCTAAGTGTGGATGGTCTGTCCAGACGGTTAAGCGCAGACCATTACTCCCTTGATGGGACACATGCAGTCGGACAGTACTCCCTGCAGCCGCCCCATGAATCACACTGAAAACCAAGTGGTACAGCATTTGACGGATTTTATCCTTATCCAAATACCAAATGCGATTACCTGGTTCGACCGACAGGTGAATTTGTTGATCGCGTCGGCTAGCAGCCTGCTCCAATGCCGCGATCGCCTGTTGACAGGTCATTTCAATATCAAGTGAAGAGAGGTTCAGCGTTTGGTGTCGCATGTCAAGATTGGATAGGTCCAACACTTCTTGAACTAAAGACAGCAGATACTGGCCACTATGATGGATGATATCGAGATATTCTTTCTGTTTACCGGTTAATGGTCCGTAAACTTCACGGGTAAGCACACTCGCCATCCCCATGACAGAAGTCAAGGGTGTTCGCAGCTCTTGGGTCAGTTGTGCGAGCAGTTCAAACTTCAGCGGAGTTGCGATGGGTTGAGGCACAACATTAGTCTGAGGTGCAACATTGGGCACATGCGCTTCACGTGGAGTTTCAGCGGCCGGAAATTGCGGTCCGACCGCTTGGGTCGTTGCGCGATCGAGGTGTTGCCGTTCATACTCACTCATGGCCAGCCGCGCATTTAGCACGAGAAACTCGATGTCCTGCTGACGAAACTCGTAGGGTTCAGTCCCAAGTACTGCTAATACGCCAACACAATCGCCAGCCGCTGTGATCAATGGCACCCCAAGATACGACTGAATGCCATATTGCTGCACCATCAAACTCTGGGCAAAGGCAGGATGCACAGTGGTATCGCGCAAAATCAGCACTTGATTGCTATCGGCAACATGTACACCGAAGGAATCCTCGATCGCCAATTGTCGCTCTCGGGCGAGCTCGTTCATGACACCCAGATGCGCCAGCCCCGTGGCTGATTTAATCCACTCGCGCTCCGGCTGGACAATGCTCAAAATACCGATCGGCAGACCAATGAATTGCACCGCCATTTGAACGGCATCTTCAAACACAGCAAAGCTGTCGAGCTCAACCAGACCCAAATCTGCCAAAATATCCAAGCGGTGCTGGGCGCGTTCCTGCGCTGTAGCACCATCTAGACGACAGAATAGCCGATTCTCAGGGATTACCATTCCAGTCCTAACCCAAATACAACAGTTGCAACCATGGCGATCGCCTTGGACTCTCCCAGCATTCCCCAACGGTGAAATTGGACAACGCGATTTTGGTTAGCGACTTTACGGAACTTTGAGCGACTGTCCTCTTGCCCTTCTATGCGGGATCACGGAAATCTGTAAATCAATTTGACATAGGCGCAATTAACGACGCTAGCCACTGGTCGTACAATTCAGTAATCACCCGATTAGGCAGTAGCCAAATATGCCAATTATTGTAGAGGATTACGGTCCAATCGCCTCATCCGGTATCCAGGCCGGATGGGTCATTAGCGCCTTCATCGCTTGGACACCGCGAAGTTGATTGGACAAGGGCAAATGTCCCGGTGGCGCATCGAGACTCCAGTTAAAGCTATCTGGATAGCGCGTCCATACATTTCCATCTTTCCAATGAATCTTGGGCCAAAACTTATCCCAATTTTGATTCACGCCCAGCCAAATTTCCCGTTGCACAGAGTAGCCAAATTTTGCGTCAGAATGGGCAACCCAAAGGGCATTCAGCGTCCGCAAGTCGGCAATCGGCAGACTGGCAATCTCGGTAAAATAAATCCATTTGCGCTTTAATGTATCGGCGCTCGCCGCCTCACAAAGCTTGAGATTGTGCAACTTATCGGCAGCTTGCCACTCCTGCTGGACAAGTAGCTGTTGTAACGGTTGATAATCGATTCCGCGCTCTGATTTGAGTGGAACGATCCCTGTAGGGAAAAGGCGCTGCAGGGCATCGATGACCAATCCAGTCTGATAAAGCTGATGATAAGCCTTAGCCGCCACAGGATCGACTAAGCCAATCGTATTTAGCGGACAACCTTGCGACTGGTAGGTCGTTAAATGCTGAATCAATATGTTAAGCCCTGGCTCACCCGCATCAATCAGGGAGTCAACTAGCTGTAATTGCTGCTTTTCAGTTGCCGATCGAAATCGGTCTTCAAGATCCGCCGCGGGGCAATCGACATTTAGGCGAATCGAGCTATCAACATTGGTCATGCAGGATTCTTCAGGGCATTTGATAGAACATATTACCTGGACTAAACACTGCCCGTAGTTGGGAGCGCTTCGCCGTTGGCCTCAAGATCTATTCTACGAGAGAGTGCGAAGTCCTTTACGACAATTCGCCACATCATGGACTATTTTGCTTGTGTGGTCTGCTTCAAGACCGGCCCATTAGCGGCGGGCGCCAATATGCGATTTCTACTGAACTGCGGCGCTAGTGTCCCACTGTCACGTCGGTCGGCGATGTATAACCATGCTCAAAGGCATAGCGCACGAGCTGCGATCGGTTTTCAAGTTGCAATTTATTCAGAATATTACTTAAATGCGTCTGTACCGTACGCGGGCTGACAAATAAGTGTTCACCAATTTGTTTATTCGTGTGGCCCTGGATGACCTCCCAGAAAACTTTCTCTTCGGCTGGCGTCAGCGGCAATGGCTGGGGTACGACCGGAGCCGGCTTGGCGGCGGCGGCGGGTCGCTGCATCAGACGCACAATTTCCGCATGGATACGGCGTGATCGCTCCAGCTGTGCTTCAATCTTTGCTAAGAGCTCACGCGGTTCGAAGGGCTTCGTAATATAGTCATCCGCCCCAATTGAGTGGCCATGCACCCGATCCTCAACTTCGGCCTTGCTTGACAGAAACAGAAATGGCACTAATTGGCCGATTCGGCTAGCGCGTAACCGGCGGCAAAACTCAAATCCGTCCATCTCGGGCATCAAGATATCGGAAACGATTAGATCCGCTGGATCTTGCTCAAATATGTCGAATGCTTCAATTCCGCTGGCCGCATCTAAGACGGCATAGCCCCGCTTACCTAAATATCGCACCAAGGCTGTACGCAAGGTAATATCGTCATCAACAATTAAAATTCGCTTCATTTAGTTAAAGGATCAACTGAGAAGTTATAGATACAGGAGAAACGGTTTGGCGGTCAGATGATGGCAATAAGGCTGAATATGCAGAGTAGCGGGGGATAGTCTGCATGGCTAAATCGATTGAGTGGGCGGATTTAGTTTGACCTGGCTGAATGTAGCCTGATTGGCGTAGTAACGCTAGAGTTCCCAAGTGCAATGAATTCAACTCCATAGGATTACTCAAACCGATCGTTTCGCCAGGAGCAGACATATGGTGGAACTTACTTTGGGTCAAGGCCAACTGTTTATCCAGATAATGGCTGAAACCACTGGCAGCATTGTCATGACAAAAGCGGAAAGTTGGCGTTATTTCAGACTTCCAGACAATCGACTGCCGTAACCACAGTCAGTCTCGCCCCCAATGGCACCTTTCCTGATTCGAGAATGCCCCAGACTGATTAAACGGGAGTCGCTTCCTTTAACTTTTCTGCAAGGTCGATGAATTTCTTGTAAAGATGGGCTTGAGGTGGTGACAAAAATGCTATACAACCTATGTACTTCGCCCAAAGTGAAACAAAATAAACTTCCTGTAAAAACTCGGCAATCTTTGATGACAAAAAGCCACATAACTTATAAAATTCTTCGCAGGCTAGAAATAACTCCTCTATAAATCTAACGTAAGCACTGATGACGGTAGCACCCAATCTTACTGGAAAACCTAAGACTGCCAGTGCATCTAAGGTCGAAAATAATCTATTAGCCAAGAAAAATATTTCCTTCCTGGCGAAGAAGGCAATTAATCTGCTGCCTGAATTTTCCTTGAAGATTGCGCACTCTAAATATCTTGAAAACCTCTATTTCAGGCCGAGGTATGAGGCATACATCAGAGAGAACTTGTCAAATCTTCCTTCATTGCATGAAGATATGGATGGTTTGATTCTGCGCTCCTTAAAGCAAGATGGTGTATTTATCACCTCTCTAGAAAAGCTGCAATTGAAAAACACTAATTCTTTTCTTGAAGTGGGTTCTCGTTTAATGGGAGAACTTCAAGATTCATCTTTTCGGTTGAAAGAAAAGAAAATTAGAGTTTCGAACCTTTTTAGCGAGTACAGCCACTTTGTTAAATACCCTGAAATCTTCCGATGGGGCCTGCAGGACCGTCTATTAAAAATAGCAGAAAACTACATCCAGACTCCAGTTGGATACAATACTTTTAGCTGTGACCTAACGAATCCATGCGCTTCCGAAACCAATCAACGCCGTTGGCATGTTGACCACGAAGATCGACGGATGCTAAAAGTGATTGTCTATCTCAATGATGTTGATATTGAGTCCGGACCTTTCGAATATCTCAATCTTGAGGCCACTAAATTTATTTATGAAAAATTGAGCTTCCGTGAAAAGCATGGATTTCTGACTCATGATCAGTTACTTTCACGATTAGCTGAATGCTCAAGTTGTGAAATAAATGCTTGTTTAGGCAAAGCTGGTACTGTTATTTTTGTGGATACTGCCAGGCTTTTTCATCGAGGTAAACCAACAACTAAAAAGTCAAGGCAGGCAGCTTTTTTCGGCTATATCAGTCGCAGACCAAGCAATCCATTTCGCTGTGGTACTAATGGCATGTTATCGGAACAATTGCAGGAACTTGCAAAGGATCTCCCTCAAGATAAAAGAGACTGCGTTTTATGGAGAAACGCGTTGCCTCCCGTCGCCCAATTGGTTCCCAAATATTATTATGATGTTGACTGGGGATAGTTGATCGAAATGCTCAGTTCCTGAGCCGGTAGATATAGCAGTTCTCATTGGTATGAGGCAATAGATTATTTTGTCGCAGCACTTGTGAGCAAGCAAAAGTCTACATGGATCTCATGTAAGCAGGCCGGACGCCGATCGCTATTCCGCCCCATGAGGTGAGCCCGCAACCCACAGAAAATTGAATCAACCAGCGGCGCACATCGCTCCCCCGCAACCAGCATTCCGGGTGGTTTTTGTACCTTTAGTCAGATCCCAGCCCCGCGTCACGTTCAAGACATTTACCATCTTCATGCGACATATTTATTATCGAGATTGTTCTATAGGTGGTACTGTGCCGTCTCAATGATGGGGATGGGATGGATACCTTATGGTCAGAAAAAGCAACTTCTCTGTGTGAGATGCTGTTTGAGCAGTATAAATAAATATTACCTAAATATGCTTAAGGGTATTTATATTTCGCCAAGCGATGAGACGATTGATCTTCTATAGCTAGACACCATAACAGATAGCGAGAAAAATGCCGGCAATCTTTGAATCTCCCATCATCGAGTGGATAAACGACCTGAACCTTGGTGAAAACTGGACGCTTGGTGCGCCTTTGCCGATTCCGCTCTTCGAAGCCGCCGCCGTTACCATTGATAATCGGCTCTACGCATTTGGGGGGTTTACGATGCGGTTAGTTGCCAGTAATAAAGTATATCTCTATCGCCCTGAACATGATCAATGGTCTGAGGTGGCTCAAATGCCCATGGCATTAACCCATATGAATGTCGTGGTCGATGGACAATATATGTGGTTTGCCGGGGGATTTATTGGCGATAACCCTGGACCTGCAACCAATCATGTGTGGAAGTTTGATACAAAAACCTGTACATGGGAAGAAAGCATTCCTTTGCCAGAGAACCGAGCTGGTGGGGCTTTGCAAATCTGCAACGATGAATTGCATTACTATGGTGGCTTTGATGGCGATCGTTATCCCAGAGATATTACTTGTGATGATCATTGGTCGTTGAATCTAAAGCAGCCACAAAAATGGATTAAACGAGCTCCCATGCCAGAATCGAAAGGTCATCATAGTAGTGTCGTTTTTGGGAATAGACTGTATGCCGTTGGAGGGCAGATTAGACATGATACAAATCCCCAAGATTTGGCATCAGTTTATGCTTACGATCCTCAACTAGATCAATGGGAAGTCCTACCTGAGCTACCTGAACCCCGTTCCCATGCGGAGTCAAGTACCTTTATCTATAACGATAAGCTGATTATTATCGGTGGTAATAGTAATCAGAAACTTCGCTTGGTCAGTAGACCGCTGTGTCAGCTCAACCAGAAACCAATATTTGATGGCATCATATATCAGCTCTATCTTCTATTAGCCTTGCGGAAAAAATACACTTCCATCACACCAAATATTTCAGCCTATGACTTTAAGCGAGGTGTTTGGGAAGCACTGCCGTCGTTGCCGTTTCACTTGATTGGTGCGATCGCAAATGTAGTCGACGAAAAACTAATTGTCGCAGCTGGTAGTCGAAGGTCTGTCATGCATCCGCAATGTAGAACACTACTTAATGAAACTCTGCTAGATGTCATTAAAGCACCAAATTTCAATATGGATGAGGTTTAGAATATTATTTCCTGCCGCTTTTAGGAGTAAAGAAGATGATAAAAAAATGGCATGTCCTTTCAGCGATCGGTAAACCTACAGGACGTCATGAAACAGCTTTTGTCGAATGTGGGGGGAAATTCTACTTGATCGGTGGCCGGGAAGCGAAAGGGCGGATTGATCAGTTCGATCCTCAAACCAAAAGCTGGAAAAAAATGCGCGCGCGGACCCCCCTGATTCATCATTTCCAGCCGGTGGTCAAAGATCAGGAAATTATTATAGTCGGGGCAATGACAGGGCATTATCCTCGGGAAAAGCCGCTACCACGGGTTCAAATTTATAAACCCGAAAGAGATAAGTGGATCGCAAAAGGCAAAATCCCTAAAGAGCGTCGACGAGGTGCGTCCGGTGTGGTGCTTTATAAGGACAAAATCTATATCGTTGGTGGAATCGCGTATGGTCACACTAGCGGTACTAATAACTGGTTTGACGAGTATGATATCGCAACCGATACTTGGACAAGACTTCCCGATGCCCCGCTCATTCGGGATCATTTCCATGCAGTTGTACTCCACGATAAGCTCTACTGCATCGGCGGACGGAATACTAGCTATCATCAACCGAACAACTTTGAAGCCTTCTTCAGCGCCGTGATCGAGGAAATTGATGTGTATGATTTCCAATCCGGGACCTGGAATACGCTGCCTAGTTCAGCAAATCTTCCAGTCGGATCGGCATCAGGAGGCATTGTCTGTCTTGACGATCAGATTATCTACTTTGGTGGGGAAACAGATCAAGCGGCGCTCGATGTGACAAGAGCGTTCGACCCGAGTACAAATACGTGGACTACGTTAACGCCACTTAATCAGGGTCGCCACGGGACTCAGGCAATTGTCCATGAAGGGAAAATTTATGTGGCGGCTGGCAGTCCGGTCAGCGGTGGCGGTAACATTGACTCTATTGAGATGTTCTCGTAAAGCGGCGCCAATTCTATGAAGCTGCTCCGAGGGGCGGGACGTCTTTGCTGCCTGAATGATTGGATTTATGCAGCTCCTTGCCTCAGGATGAAGAACTATTGCCAACCTAATTAAGTTGCTGTGAAGGTCACTCATTATTGCTATAATGCGCGACAATCAATAATGAATTTACCCGCCATGCAAATCGGCAAAATTACGAAACGTTTGTTTTTTGATAAATTTAACGAAGCATGGCGATATTCGAAGTTCTTCAGATAAGCGGTTCTTCATTTGGTTAGGTTGCCTACTCAGCCCAAGATAAAAGTCGCCAAAAGCTCTTCTCAGTAGACTTCTCAGCTGTTTCTCTAAAAAGGACGATTCTCAATAAGAAGCTTAATTTATGGGCATAATTGAGAATCGTGACTTTTCTGAGTCAGAAGAAAAATCTTCTAACCACTACTAGTAGCGTTTTTTGAATTATGAGACCTAAATATAGAGCCTGAGTAGTTACTGCCTACGTCTCAAAACCCGGATAAGTAGGTGGTAAATTATAATACTGTTAATGTTTTGCTTGGGATTTTTTAGTGTAACTAATGCTGGCAATTAGTTTGCATTTCCAGTGATTTCAGTCGAGGATGAGTCTCTACTAGGTGCTTGAAAATAATTCAGTGTCAGCGATTTTGAGGTGATGATCAGATTAGAGCGAATTTTAGCTTGAAGGGGAGAGTAGAAAAGGCTGAGCGTGTCTAATTTTCGGAAACTATCTGCTGACTATGACTAGTCGACTTTATTCAATGTGCATCATGCTGCTCTGAATAAAATCGACTGATATATGAGGTTTAATTCTACGTAATGCCAGAAAGTAAAGACTTTAGAGGAAAAGTTTTGAAAGGAGGGCTCTATTTAACCCTTCGTCAACTTCTGGCATCAGGTCTCGCACTAGTCAACTTTCTTGTAGTTGCGCGGATTCTGGGTCCCGAGAAATATGGCATTGTTGCTGTCACGATCGGGACATTTCTATTTTTAGTGTGGACTACACAGATTGGCTTAAATATTTACTTAGTCCGCCAACCTGACTTACCCGAAGATGGACAAGAGCAGATCTTGTTTTTCTATAATACGGTTGGTATTCTGATTTGTATTTTGCTCTGGCTGTTTGTCCCGACAATTGGAACTTGGGTCGGGCAGCCGATTGTAGGTACTTTCTTGCGGTGTCTGGTGCCAGCACTGTGGCTGAATATGATTGCCTACGTCTCGATCGGCATGCTAGAGCGTGAGCTCCGCTTTGCCGAAGTCGGCCTGATTGAAATGGTCTCCCAGCTTGGAAATTATTTTTTATCAGTCCCTTTGGTCTTGATTTATCGGAGCTACTGGGGACCGATCTTGGGCTATTGCTTGCAATATATTCTCTTGGCGGTGTTAGCCTACTACTACTATCCCGTTGCTTGGCGAAGACGTTGGCACTGGCCATTCCTGAAAGCCGCTCTGCAGTATAGCGTGACATTTTCTAGCGCTAATTGGATTCTCTGGTTGAGAGGTTTAACGATTCCCTTGTTAGTGAGTCGTTTGGCTGGTATCGAAGCCGCCGGAGTCATCAGCGTCGCAATGCGTTTCATTGATCAACTATCCTTGTTGCGCCTGGTAATTCGTCGCCTGTCTATTAGCGTGCTGGCAAAAATGAGCGACGATCTTGATGCCACTCGAAAGGCCATGAGTCAAGGGATGACATACCAAATGCTTTTAGTCGGTCCGCCAATCGCTGCATTTTCTTGTTGTGCTGCATGGTTAATCCCACTGTTGTTTGGGCCAGAGTGGTTGTTGAGTGTCAAAATCTTCCCGCTCATTGCGATTGCTGCCTTGGTCAGCACCTTATTTGATCTGCATGCTTCGGCGCTGCATGCTGTGGGTCAGAATAACGAAGTGGCTAAATTTTATCTGTTACATAATGTTGTTCTATGGGGGGTGGCCGGTTTCACCTTGCCCAGCCTCAGTCTCTGGGGATATGGAATCGCCGAGGTTGCGACGATTCCCACCTACCTGCTTATCCACGTAGCGTTTACGCGGCTTTATGGTTCACCGAATTATTGGGATAGTTTTTGGGTGATTATGGCGACTGCGCCAGCGTTGTTGCTTGGGCCATGGGTTCCTATCGCTTTGAGCCTATCGCTTTTAGTCGTAAGCTATGGACTGCTCGTTTGTCTCAGACCGAGAATCCGAAAAATCCTAGTCGAGTTGTATGTACTGTTGCGAGCGCGTGGTAGCAAGTCGGCTGAGGCTTCTTGAAGCATGGATCAGAATCTGATCCAATCCTGTGTCTGCGAAGTTGGCGATTTGGCGATTTGAGATTGATGAATAACTTGGACATTGACTAAGTGGTAGTTAAAATCACACTTATTCTCTGGGGCGTCATTTACTTTAAAACAATGTCTCCGGAATTATTCTCTTTTGTGTTGCCCCGACAAATTCAGATATTAGCGATCAAGACTCTTGTAAGGTGCCATGCTCGTAACCAAGCAACCCGTACTAAAGCGTTTCTGGTACCCGGTTTTGCCGTTGTCGAAATTGACTGATGAACCGCATCCGTTTACCTTATTAGGCCAAAAAATTGTGATCTGGCGCGATCATGATGGTTTGCCTGCTGTAACCGAGGATCGCTGCTGTCATCGATCGGCGCAATTATCCAAGGGCTCGATTATCAATGGTTGTATTCAATGTACTTACCACGGTTGGCAATTTGATGCTGCAGGCATCTGTAGGAATGTGCCCCAATTATCGTCTGACCAGCCGATTCCTCCCAGCTATCGTATTCAACCATTTCTCAGTCAGACCGTCTATGGCTATATTTGGGTTTGTTTGGATACCCAGCCACTCCAGCCGATTCCCTACATTCCCGAAGCGAAAGAAGCGGATTTTCGTTTGATCCCGGAGTTCTACGAACCTTGGGCCTGTCCCGGATTACGGGTGATGGAAAACGAGTTTGATATGGCCCATCCGACGTTTGTCCATACCAGCACCTTTGGTAGTGCGGACCATCCGGTGCCTGAGCAATTGGAAGTGATTGAAACGGATACAGGTATCCGTACCCATGCGGTTTTGGGTGTGGTCAATCCCCGCGAACAGCAGCAAAACCTTAAAATGGCGACAGTGCAAACCCATCGCATCCTTGATGTAGATTGGTTTATGCCATTTACCTGTAAATTGCGGATTAATTATCCCAATGGGTTAGTTCACATTATTGTGAATACCGCGACGCCGATCGACGATCGCACTTCGCAAATCGTCCAGTTCTGCCTGCGTAACGATACCGAGGCGGATACGCCGACGGCTGATGTAATTGCCTTTGATCGGCGCGTTACTCTGGAAGATAAAGCGATTCTGGAAACAACCGATTACGATGTGCCGCTGCGTCCGAGCCAAGAGCAGCACATGCTGACTGACCAACCGGGAATTGTGATGCGGCTAAAGTTGGCAGCCCTACTTAAGGCTCACGGCGAAGTCGAGCAAACGTTAGCGACGGTGGCGAGATAATCCCCCGAACTCATCGCCGCATCGCTTTGCTACGCTTTATCCCTTGGTGCAAATCCACCTTCGCTGAACCAACGATCGTAAGATTATGACTCAAACCCTCAGCCTTACCCTCAATGGCGATCGGCTTAATCGCAGCCTAGATGAGCTGGCCCAAATTGGCGGCCAACCGGATGGCGTTGTGCGTCGTCTAGCGTTTTCGCCGGAAGATCTCGCGGCCCGTGAGCAGGTGAGCCAATGGATGCAAGCCGCAGGTATGGTCGTTCGGCGAGATGCGGCCAGTAATATTATTGGTACTTATCCCGGCACTGAACCGGATTTACCCGCGTTAGCGACGGGTTCTCACATTGATACGGTTGCTTCAGGTGGTAAATATGACGGTAGCTTGGGATTTATGGCTGGGTTGGAAATTGTGCGGATATTTCAGGAGAATGAGTTTCACCTGCGTCATCCCTTTGAGCTGATTGCTTTTGCTGACGAAGAGCGCACGATGATTGGTTCAAAGGCGATCGCCGGGACCGCGCCGACGGACGTTGAACGCTATGCCACCGTGGATAATGAACCGATCCAGGACTGTTTGGTGCGGGCTGGGGGGAACTGGGAAAAGCTCCATACCGCTCGACGATCGGCGGCGGAAATTGCTTGTTTTCTGGAACTGCATGTGGAACAGGGTGGCGTGTTGGAAGCGGTCGATCGGGCCATTGGCGTGGTTGAAGGCATTGTGGGGCAACGGCGTTACTGCATCACCGTCCAAGGTCAGGCCAATCACGCCGGGACAACCCCGATGAAGATGCGGCAGGACGCCCTGACGACAGCGGCCCAGTTGATTCTTGCCGTTGAAGATATGGCGCAGCATTTTCCCGGTGATCCGGTGGCGACCGTGGGTGCCCTCAAGGTCTGGCCAAACGCGATCAATATCGTGCCCGGTTACGTGGAAATGAGTTTGGATATGCGAGATTTATCCGAGGGGGTGATCGAGCATATGCTGGCACAGCTGAAACGCAAAATTGAAAGTGTCGCAGTGGCAACTCGCACCAAAATTCGGATTAAACCGGAGCTAGAACTGGAGCCGACCTTAGCTGCACCCAATGTGCAAGCCTTGATTGTTGAGAGCTGCGAGGACTTAGGCTTAAGCTACACCCATCTCCCGAGCCGCGCTAGCCACGACGCGCAAGAGATCGGTCGGTTTACTGACATGGGGATGATTTTTGTGCCGAGTCTGGCGGGGGTGAGTCATTCCGGCGCGGAATATACGTCACCAGAACAATGTGTCCAGGGGGCAAATGTGCTTCTGCAAACCTTACTCAAGCTCGATCGGTTCTATCATCCGGAATAATATCTCCGCGTTAATTTCCCATTACACTTGTGCGCTTTTTGAGCTTGACTCGGGTTCCGTCTCATGGAAATGGCTATCTCGTCCTGAATAAGGGTTAGACTGCATATCGGATAAATAACAACTGTGTCCGAGATATCAGCCCTGGTTCCGTCTAATGGGATGCCATAATGTTTTGCTGGCAAGGGTTTCAAGGACCGCTAATCAAACCAACATGACAAGGTTCTGCGGCTAAAATCGCGAGACATCTGGATTTCTCGTTGAGATGTTTCTAATTTGCCTGATTGCACCAATCCCTGAAACGCTCGCATCGATTGGGATTTCGAATTCCACTAGACGGCACCATCGCTATGACTTGTTTTGACAGCTATGAAAGAGACTCATCAGAATCAAATTAAGCTGTCGCAGCTAAAAATTGTTGTGGCCGTGGCCGAGCAGAAAAATTTTGGCGAAGCGGCCTTAGCGCTGGGCATTTCACAGTCGGCGGTGAGCCACGCGATCGCCTCTCTCGAAGAGACTTTGGGTATTATGCTTTTTTCGAGAGGTCGTCATGGAGCCACATTGACACCTGTAGGTGCCAATATACTACCGCATGCTAAAGCAGCCGTAGAAAGCGTCTCTGCCATCTCAAAAGAAGCGGCCATTGGTAAAGGGGTAGAGCGAGGAAAAGTGCGCATTGCCACCTTTCGCAGCGTCGCAACTCATGTGTTGCCAGAAGGCCTCAAGCGGCTCCATGAAAGATTTCCAGGTATTGTTGCTAATCTGACCGAGCATGAAAACGATCAACAAGTCGAACAGGCGCTTAAGGCAGGTCGTGCTGACGTGGGCTTGATTACCCTACCGGCTAGCAAAGGACTGACGGCTTGGGAGCTGCTAAAAGATGAATACGTTGTATTACTGCCACCTGGTACCGAGCTAGAAGGCAACGAGCTCACCTGGGATTCCCTTGCTAAGCAGCCTTTACTAATGCCACCAGTCGATTACGTCATGATGCGGCCTGTTTATGACCATATCAATGGGTTAGGCTACCGGCTCAATGTCGTCAACGAAGTTGAAACAGATGCGGCCACTGTCAACTTAGTGGCACAGGGGCTTGGGGGAACTATCCTACCCCGACTGGCGGCTTTACCCATTCCTGAAGCAGTGCAGGTCTACGCTTTACCTATTCCGTTAGAGCGGCCCATCGGTGTTGCCGTAGTAACCGATGCGCTCCAATCGCCAGCTGTATATGCACTCCTTGACGTTCTAAAACAATCGGCTCGTGATCTGGCGCCTATTGTTTAGACATAAAATTGTTTACGGGGCAAAGCTCAGCATAGCTTTTAGTTGCCCTCTAGTTGTAGAAGGACTTAGCTGTGGACATTGTCAATAGTTGATTCGTGGTCCAGCCTGGGTTTTTGGCTGCCCGCTTATAGCCTTCTGTCATTACCCCAGCGCCGTAGCATTCTTCCAAAACTCTGCCTAAATTGAGGCGCTGAGCGAGTTGAGTGATTGTATGGGCAGACTGAGTGGTTGTAGTAGCTTTCATAAAACTCCGGTTCTCTACAAAGTGTTTTCTTTGAACATCTTTATAATAAGAAACCGTAGCGAATGATGCCAAAAGTAATCGGAACCCTATTGCATGAGCAAGTCTCATGTATAGCCAAAAGCCCAGTCTTAGGGATGCTGAAGCGTCTCTTTTGGTTAGTTGTAGCGAGACTTTGCTTTTGACAATATCAATAGCTGCCGAGTTGACCAGCTTGACTTCCGATTTATTTGGAGCTGGGTTGTGCAGCGGCGAGTTGTTTGGATGGGAGCAGGTCTGCGGGTGCTAGCGTGGAACAGACTGTTCAGTAGACTGCTCAATGCTTTTTCTATCTGAAACTGGAGGTGCCGTGCTTTGTGGCGGTTTCGGCGCCGAGAATATTGACTGTCGATAGTTTTCATAGAGGATAGATGCGCGATGGTAGATGCTCAAGTTGCTGTGTCTATACTTTCATTCTACAGGAACCTAGTAGCTCAGGGGGGTGACAGTGAGCATGAAACCCCGACAGGATGCCGGATTCTGGAGGAGCCAATAAATGTCAAGCCACCAGCTTTGCTGGTGGCTTGACATTTTCCAATTCTCGTCTTCGAGAAATATGGAAACCAAAATCAGCTATTTTCGGCTGAAGAGAAAGAAGTTTTTCCTCTGTATATAATCGGGACTTTATTCACGTTCGCCAGGCAGAACCATATTCATTACTAGCGCCACAAGCCCGCCAGTACTAATACCTGAGGAGAAAATACTCTTGATTAATGGCGGTAGTTTGTCTAACGCATCTGGAACGACGCTGACACCTAGACCGAGAGCCAAAGAAGTTGCCAGAATAATAGACGCTCGTTTGTTTAAGTGAACCGTAGAGATGATCTTGAGGCCAGCAACCGCAACTGAGCCAAACATAATGATGGTGGCCCCACCCTAAAACCGGTTGCGGGATAGTTTGGAAAATACCCGCAATTATCGGGACTAGCCCTAGCAATAGGAATACGCCTGAAATAAATAGACCAACGTAGCGGCTACCAATGCCGGTTAGCTGAATCACACCGTTGTTTTGACTAAAGGTTGTATTAGGGAAAGTATTAAAAACAGCCGCAATCGCCGAATTAACTCCATCTCCCAAAATCCCACCTTGAATGCGATCAAAATACTTCTTACCGGTAATGGGCTGTCCCGTTAAAAGAGAGGTCGCCGTCAGATCCCCGGTAGATTCAATTGTCGTCACCAGATACAGAAATGCGAATGGAATAAACGCCGCCAAATTGAAGCCAAATCCATACTTAAAAGGAATCGGCACTGTAAATGCCGGCAACCCAGCAAGGTTACTGAAGTTCACAAGACCCATCGGAATGGCGACAATGTAGCCAACTAACAGTCCGATTGCCACAGAGGACATTCTCAAGAACGTATTTCTAACGCTATTCAAAACAATAATCATCCCCAAAACCAAACCTGACAGCAAAAGGTTTGTAGGGTTGCCAAATGTCTCGTTTGCCTTAGCCGCAAAGCCGCCGGCCATGCTGGTGAGACCGACATTAACCAGGGTTAGGCCAATCAGCGTCACTACAATACCGGTGACTAGAGGCGTCACAATCCGACTAGCAAACCGAATAAACCGGCTCAAAAACATTTCAATAAAGGAGCCGACGAAGCACAGTCCAAAGATTGTGCCTAAGGCTGCTTGAGGCGTACCGCCAGCACCAGTAACAGCCACACCCGCGGCAATGATTGGGCCAATGAAGGCAAAACTAGTGCCCTGAACACTCAGCAAGCCCGAACCCACAGGGCCGATTTTCTTGACCTGAATAAAAGTCGCAACACCCGAGACGAATAAGGACATGCTCACTATATAAGCACTGTCAGCCGGGTGGCAGTTGCAGCGCACCAGAAATAATTAGTGCGGGTGTAATGATGCCGACAAAACAAGCAAACACATGTTGAATAGCCGCAAAAATCGCATCACGAACAGGCGGTTTGTCTTCCAACCCATAAATTAAATCGTGTTTAACAGGCGCTTCTGCTTCTTCTAGGAGCACCTCCTCACGCGTTACCGGTTCATTTGTGATCATATCGTGTTCTTGCATAAAGAAGCGTTTCCAAGGATTCAAAGGGGTCAGAACTTACTAAGTATTTATCCTGTAAATGACAACAGATCAGGAACAGAGAAGTTTTGCAAAATCGAACTGTCAATCAATGGCATTTAATCGTTCGCTAGCAAAGACACTGATTGAAAAAAATCAGCCAGCAAGAAGCTTTCAGCCCTGGCAGAAGCCTGCTTTAAACTGCTCAGCAATTCCTGAGGTGCCTTTATATCACAGGAATCGCTGAATTGTATACAATTTAAAGCGAAGGGAGAAGTGAAAAAGTATTAGAGATTACTTTTTTATTCTTTTTTGGATTTTTATGGGATTTAGTAATAACGCTGTCTCGCATTCGAAAGATATAGATGCTCGAGTGAGTATTCAGCTGCCGCGATAGGTGCTATAAGACCAAGGAGACACTAATAAAGGCACATGGTAATGAGTGCTCGCATCTTCAATGCCAAAACGTATCGGCACCAAATCTAGAAAGGGATTGCGTTTAGAGAGTTTAGGGTTAATTGCCGAAAAGTAGTCACCGACAACAAAAACTATTTCATAAAATCCTGCCTGGAAATCTTCACCCTCTAAAAGCGGGGTGTCTGTACGCCCATCTTGGTTCGTTCTCAGTGTCTTGAGATGCTGACAATGTGACTGAAACCGCAAAATTGCCTCGCTTGTTTCGCCTGGTTTGGAGGTGGCTCGACCTTCAGTCAATGCTCCAGTATCGATGCTTGACGATGTGTTCAATCGCCATAGAATCAATTCCATATTTGCGGCTGGACAGCCGTTAGTAGTATCCAAAACATGTGTTGATAACCAGCCCATATCTGTCCTCTCGTTAAACTTCTCCCATGCGCTTTTTCGCCAGCAATTCTATGTCAGCGGACCACCTAAAATAATCTTCTCTAGGGCGTTGAGCACGGCTTCCGGCTTTTCGGTTTTGAGCTGTTCGTACCAGGCTTGAGTTGCACGGTCGTCTTTCCCGTAAATGGTATCTGTCCGTTTACGTGCCTTCAGCACAAGCTGGGCGGTACGTGGCTTACGAACCTGTTCGTAGCGAGCGAGGGCATCCGCAACACTGACATTGGTCGTCACCAAAAACTGGGCTAGCACAATTGCATCTTCCATCGCCTGACAGCCCCCTTGCCCCAGGGTTGGTGTTGTCGCATGGGCCGCATCACCTAGCAAGGCAATTCGACCTCTGACCAACCGTTCCGGCGGATCGATATCGCTGATTTCTAAACGGTTAGAAGCCAAAGGATCGAGTGTTTGAATCAAGGCTTGAACCGGTTTTGGCCAGCCCGAAAAATAGCTGGCTAGTTCTTCGCGGCGGTCTTCTGGCTCTGTTTTAGAACCGATCGGGACAGGCACACCAAAGAAATAATAGAAGCGATCACCCGCTACCGGCATCATCGAGGCTCGCTTTCCTTCACCCACATACAGCACCCAATTATCCGCTTCACACAATGCCGGATCGGCCGCAACTAAGCCATTCCAATTCACATAACCGGCATACCGCAAAGATAGGGGCTGACCCAAAACATAATCACGGGCAACTGAGTGAATGCCATCGGCTGCCACAATCAGATCACCTGTCACACGGCTACCATCTTCAAATACTGCCGTTGCATTCTTTTCAGTCTGTTCCACCGCTGTGCATTTCATGCCCATATGAACATTATCGGGGCCAAACGCCGATAGTAACATTTCCTGTAAATCGGTACGGGCCACTGGATAGGTCCGCTGACCGACGCGACTAAAAAGTGGCTGCAAGTCAATTTCGCTGAGTGGTTCATCACGGTGGCTGCGGTATTCCATACGATTCATTTCGCCGCCGATCGCTGCAATCTGATGGCCGAGCCCCAACCGATTAAGTACCTTTACACCGTTCGACCAAAGCGAAATACCTGCGCCAGCCGGACGCAGCTCACTCACACGCTCATAGATCGTGACATCGTAACCCGCCTGTTTGAGGGCAATGCCTGTGGTTAAGCCCCCCATGCCAGCACCGATAATAATCGCTTTGAGATCGTACAAAACTACTCTCCTGCTGTGGTTAGGGCTGTATTATCACCAACTGTGTTGGGATCTGTCGCCTGATCGGCTGCTTTGTAGCGTGCCCAACCACCATAGGCATCGGAAATATCGGGCCATTGCTTCGATAGTGCTTCGGGATACAGCATGGCCGACACTTTCTCACCATCTTCAAGTTCAATTGGTGCTTCATACATGTCAGGCGGCTCATTGGCAATGAGATACTGGAGCTGTTCTTCGGTCATCTCGTAGATTTCGCCTGGAATTGAGATGCCGCTCGGGCCATCCGCGGGTGCTACGTAAATGCCGGGGTGCCAGCCATCTTTAATCGCGTGGAGACGATAGAGTGGCTTCGTTTTGGTCTCACCAGCAAAGGTTGCGCCTTTGAGATTAGCGTGATCGGGCTGACCTCGAAGCGCAGAACCACAGATGAAAAATCGTTTTAGAGCTGTCATAAGCGATGAAGAGACTGAAGAAATAAAATGGACAAAACTGAAAGCTAGTGTAGATCAGAAACTTGCTGCTAATTCAGTACCGGTTCAACACCAGTCTAACGATAGAGACGGTCGAGCTTTAGCAGGGTCCTGAGCAAGATATTTGCGCCTTGAGTGCATTGGGCGGGTGAGGTGTATTCGTCGCCCGAATGGCTGATACCCTCCTTACTCGGCACAAAAATCATGCCCATATCGGTAAAGCGCCCCATTTCTTGGGCATCGTGACTAGCGCGACTGGGTAAGTGAGTATAGGTAAGGCCCATCTCTTCACAGCTATTAACAATGAGCGACTGTATGGTCGATGAGGCCAGTGTCGGCTCTACCTGTAGTTCTGGCCGAATGCGAATGCGCGTCCGGCTGGCTACTGCAATTGTTTCAATCTTACGGCGGAGCTGTTCGATCATGTGAGCAATCACATCCGATGACAGATCGCGGATATCTAAACTGAGTTCTACCTTGCCAGGAACGGTGTTGATCGAGTTGGGCCACACTTTCAGCGTGCCGACTGTGGCAACCGGATCGCCTGGAAAGTGTTTAGCAATGTCTTCTATTGCCAAAATTAAATGCGAGGCTGTGGTCAGGGCATCGCGGCGCATATTCATGGGCGTAGTGCCTGCATGGTTCGATTGACCTTCAATGGTGATGCGATGGCGCTGCTGGCCAACGATGCCTTCTACAACACCAATGTCGCGCTCAACGGCCTCTAAAACGCCACCTTGCTCCACGTGGAGTTCGACAAAGCAAGCAACCTCTGCTCGGGAGCGGCGAGCGGAAGATAGGTCATTCCAGTTGCCACCGGCTCTCTTCAAACAAGACTGAATCGGTTCATTGTTCACGGTGTCGTAGCGTGCCGGGTCTTCGGGGGCGGTCCCGGCCATGGATTTTACGCCCACCATGCTGCGCTCTTCATCGGCAAAGGCGATTACTTCAAGGGGATGATGCAGTTTCATCGCATTTTCCTGAAGCACTCGCACAACTTCTAGCCCGGCAATTACACCGAGTGAACCATCGAAGCGTCCTCCAGAAAATACGGTGTCGATATGGGAGCCAGTGGCTAAAGCTGGCGCTTCACTGGCGTGACCGGGATAACGACCGATAATATTGCCTCCGGCGTCAATACGAACGCTCATTCCGGCAGCTTCCATCCATTCAGTGAGCTGCGATCGCGCTGTTAAATCTTCAGCCGAAAAAGCCAAGCGCTTAATCGTGTGATCGGGCTGTTTACCGATTTGGGCAAAGTCTTCTAACGCTTGATTGAGTCGATCACCATTTACTGCCAGTGAAAGCGTCTTAGTCAGGGTCTTAGTCATAGTTAGGCGTGTCACAATCAATCGGGAATGGACGTCAATCGAAAATGGCCGTTAGCAAAAGCTTTTAAAGCTCCTAAAGCAGTTAATTGCAATTGGTTGCAAGTTTAAGAGCTCAATCAGAACAAATAAACTTACGAGAAGGCTGTTTTAACCGGCCGGTTAAAACAGCGCAATGCCCTGTAATGAAGTCTCCGAGCTCAGTCCTTGGAGTGCCTGAACCACGCGCGCTTTGCTAGCGACTAAGTGGTTTCGAACAGCGATCGTTGCTGCCTGGGGATCACGCTGCACGATCGCATCGACAATCCGCTTATGCTCTGCCCAAATTTCTAAAACATCTGGGTTTTGATAGGTCGTTGTCAATCTCAGCAAGGCCATTTTGCTAAAGACCTGCTCTAGCAGATCGGCTAACTGTGGATTGCCAGAGCTTTCAGCAATCAGGCGATGAAAGCTCTGGTCGATGTGTAACTGATTCTCTAACTCATCTGAATCATCGTTACGATTGGTTGACTTTGCCAGCTTGTTTTTTATAGATTTATTTTTGCTTATACCTTTTCCCATAGTGGGGTCAGCCAAATTGGCTTGTGCTAAGCAATCTTGCAAATCTTCTAGTTGCGCGGGTGTAGCATTTTCACACGCCCCCATCGCCGCAACCTGCTCTAGTCCTAACCGGCAGTCGTAAAGATTAATCGCATCAGCAATCGTAATCACTGTCACTCGGAGCCCACCGCCCCGCTCCGACTCGACTAAACCTTCCTGCTGAAGTTGACGGATGGCCTCTCGGATCGGTGTTCGACTGACCCCAAAACGATCGGCTAACGCCTGCTCTATGAGGCTCTCGCCAGAAACCAAATTGCCAGAGAGGATCGCTTGACGAAGCGCCAGGTACGTTTTGCTAAAGAGCTTACCCATATGTATATCAAAAAAATTAGGCATATATGACATTTTAATCTGGCGCACTCACTTTATGACATTCACTCTACTCTACTGTATACTCATTGTATACAATTCTTCTTTGCCAAGCCTGCTTCTCTCCAAAGCCATTCTGAGTCTGAGTCTTTTCTCACTTGGCATGTTTGCTTTGCCAAGCCTCATAGCACAGAGGTGTAGAGTGGTCACTGCCTTTTCTCAATTGCCTTTCAAGAGTGGTGGCACAGATGTAGCTTGTAACTTTGAGTACAGAATCAGATCAAGCAGTTGAGATTACACTGTGTATGAACTCAAAGTACTGCGGGGAAGAGGACTTTGAAAGAGAAGAGTTTGTAAAAATAATTCGCTTAGACGTTTCTACGATCAGTGAATTAACAGTTTCAAGTAAGTTCATCTTCTGGATTGATTTTATGCACATGCGTTTGTTGACAAAAAAGCTTAGAGCCCTCGTGCTGACGGTTGTTTTGATGGCTGGTGGCTGGTTGGGTTTCGCTGCTCCGACCCAGGCTTCACCAGCACAAACTGCTCAGACTTTGTCTGTCATGGCTCAAGCGACAGTCGCTCAGCCTTGGTTGAATCTGATGTCGGGTCCTATTGCACTCCCTACGGCTGCTGCATCTGTCTTAGTAGCAGACGTTGATATTGAGGGTTCGGAAGACGATGAGGCTACGGCAAAAGCTGAAAAAGAAAAGCTAAAAGCCGAGAAGAAAGCTGAGAAGCAGAGGCTAAAAGCGGAGAAAAAAGCGGCTAAAGCTGAAGCAAAGCGATTGGAAAAAATAAAGGAGGCTGAGGAAGAGGCGGCTGAAGATGAACTAAAAGCAGCTGAGAAAGCCGCGAAGAAGGCAGCTAAGGAAGCCAAAAAACAGGCCAAAGCAGCGGCTGAAACCGCGACTGATGTACTGACAGGCAGTGATGACTAAAGCCGATTGAAATCGGATTATTCTACCCACTGGCCTAATTTAAGGAGGAGTGATGACTATAGCCTCACAGCCGAATGAACCTTTTATCATCAGCCGGTTTTTAACCAGCGATCGGCCAGCGGGTTTTTTACTGAGTTTGGTCGCGGGGTTTGTTGATACGTCAGCGTTTATTATTTTGTTTGGCATATTTACTGCCCATGTGACTGGCAACATTGCTTTGGCTGGGGCCGCGGTTGTTGGCAATGATGAAGAGTCGGTATTCACGCGTCTGATTACGCTGCCGGTTTTTATGCTTACCGTTGCACTAACTTCGCTGCTGGCAAGGTATGCAAGACGTAAAGGCTGGCCCGTTTTTGCAGTGCTACTGACGGCGGAGGCGATCGGACTTTTGCTGTTCTTAGTGCTCGGTGCAACCCTCTCACCGGCACTGCTTCTAGATGTACAGGAGGAATATATTCTGCCGATTGCACTAGCTGGGATTCTTTCAATGGGTATTCAGAATACGCTGATGAAAGAAGCGCGGGGTATCTTCAAGAGCTACATACCGACTACCGTCATGACGGGTAATACGACTCAGCTCACGATCGATTTAGTGCAGCTAATCGGCTCCAAATTCTCTTCTGGAGAAGAGGCCGAACGAGAGGCCCAAGAAGCGATTGAGCGTATCGGTCGGTATGTGCCTGTGATTGTCGGCTTTGCCTTAGGGGGTGGGGCAGCGGCGCTGTTTATTCTGGCCTCAGAGACTTGGTGGACGTTGGTGATGCCGCTGGTAATTGTGATTGTGTTAGCGATCGCCGCCTACGTTGAGCATTATCGAGATTCCTCGATTGTTCAGTAGCAGATTTTCAGGAGCAGGTTTACGGTAGCCGTTTGGTTTGTAGGAAATATCAACATTACGAGAGTCAATGACCATGCAACACGTTCTAAGCTTAAAGTCGATTCGTTCAAAGATAGTTTGTTTACTGGTAGCGGCGGCGGTTTTTTGTATAACTAGCCTAACGAATGTCCATCAGGCATATGCAGGTAGCTTGGTGTCATCTAGTATGTACAGCGGCTATGTCGCAGCGGCGGCTGTAGCAAAGCAGGCAGATGTGCTAACGCAGCTAAAAGCGGAAGTTCTGCCACAACTATATGAAATTTTGACACCGGAACAGGAAGCACTGTTTGAGGATGCAATTTCTGGAGGTATAACCTTTAGAAAAGCCTTTAAGAACCTGATGCTAACCCCTGAGCAAAAGCGTGAACTCAAGACGGTGCTTAATTCAGTACCTAAAAAGGATCTGTTTGCTTCACTCACACCCATGCAAAAGAAAGAGCTGTTTCTCAGCAAGAAGGACGCCTTTATGCCGTCTTCCGAAGAAATTATTGAACGAATCAACAAAGGAATGCCCGCAGGCGAATCAGTTTCTGGCGAAGTTCAGGCCAAAATTGAGACCGGCATCAAGAAACGAGATGAGTTTAGGCCTTCTTCTGAGACCATTATGAAGAAAGTGGAAGCTGGGCTGGAAAGTGCAAAAGAGAGCCTTGGTGAATAATCGAAAGATTGGCTAGCGACTGTTTTTTGAGTCGCTTTTTTGGTGCATGACCCGTTGACTTTTCATTGACAAGCGAATGTTTACTGATTCCATCCTGCTTAACGCCATCATTACGTTTTCTCATCCGATCTTGATGCTGTTATTGCTAGCAGGATCATTCTACGCACTTTATCTAGGAGTGCAGGTGCGACGATCGCGCACAACTGATGATACTGACTTAAGAAAAGAACTTGTAAAGGAGAAGTTCAATCAAAGACATTATCAGCTAGGCTCAGTACTTTTAGCCATGTGGATCGTCGGTGGAATCGGTGGCATGGCGGCGACTTATACGCTGTATAACAAGCTGTTTGTCAGCCCACATTTGCTTGTGGGCTTGGCTTCTGTCGGCATGGTTGCGATGGCAGCATCGCTCGCCCCTTTTATGCAAAAAGGGAAATCAGACACTGTTAGAACAGTTCACATCGTTTTTACCAGCGTGCTCTTAGGCTTAGTCATGGCACAAACTTTTACCGGGATTAAGATAGTTCAAAAAGTGATCGGCGATGTGTTGGACAATGCAGCCTAGAAAACATCCTTAAGGAAGTACGAAAGGAAATGCTGATTGCTTGTGTCTGATATCACCCCCCTAGAAACAGATGAAACGTCAAACTTTCAGGCATTCTACAGCAGCTTAGTTGTTGAACATATCGTTGCGAAGACTCAGCGTGAAGCCTTTGAACGCTGGCATGTCCTGTTCGAGCAGGTGGCAGATCGTCAGCCAGGATTCGTACGATTGGATCTGAGTTCGCCGCTTGTTTGTGAGGATGAGGTTATCAAGTGGTACAGCATTATTCACTTTGATTCGCCTGAACATTTGAATGATTGGGTGAACTCTAAGGCGCGAAAACAAGTGACTGAAAGCGGGCAAAATATATTTAGAGCCTATCGGTTTAAGTCATTTACAACTGGTTTAGAGGGGTGGTTTTCTAGGCGGGTTGATGGCGATGAAAATAGAGGGCTTGGCCCGCCCGCATGGAAGCAAATTTTGTCGGTTGTATTCGGGCTTTATCCGGTCGTTATGGTGCGGATAAAACTGTTCCCTGGAACCGGCATTATTGGCGACTGGTCACCTTCGGGTGCGATGCTGCTAGCGACCATGATCACCTCTTCTATTTTAGCCGTGGTGGTGATGCCAATCGTCACAAAGCTAATGGGTTTCTGGCTTTATCCTGCTTACCGGGGGACGCGCTGGAAGACTGATGTTTTAGGGGCGAGCATCATGATCTTCGGACTGATTCTGATGGCGGGTATCTTCGATCGACTTTAAGCACATTAGAAAGGATGTTGGAGGATTTTTCGATGGATGTTTGGGCAGATAAAATCGATACTCAGGTTGTGCTGCTTATCGGTGCGATCGCTGTGTTTTTTCTACTTTCGAGGCTCTTTTTCAGGGTGTTCAGTGGTGCGGCAGGCACCATTTTATCCATTGTGATCATTGTGCTGCTGCTGCAATACGCTTTCGATATCACTCCCAAAGAGCTGTGGTACGAGATTATCCATTTGCCCCAGAGCCTGGCTCAATTTGTGCAGCAGCTCACTTAAACAAAGCTAGCTTAAACAAAACTAGAGTTTCATGGGGATGCCCAACACACTGACTACTTTGGGTATCCCTAATGTTCGTAAGGGACGCAGCACTTTTGACAATCTGTACTCTGTGTTGCTCTCCCTGGCCGCAGATTCAGCAACTAGCTATCGAAACTGTCAATCACCATATCAGCCGCTTTAACTGCCTGGGTCAGCATCGTTGCATGCTCAGTAAAAGCCGCCGTAGAGTCAGGATCACTAGCCGACAGTGTTGCGGTGTCTTCAACAATTTGATCAACTGCCTCAGCAACGGTAGCAAAGGCGGCATTTAGCTCATCCATTTTCACGCCGAGCTGGGATTTGATCAGCTCTTCGATAACGGTAGGCGCATTCTCTAGTTGGGTCTGAAAACCGGCGGTTTGTTCTTGAAGGGTTTTGAATGAGGCTGCGGCTGCTTCAAAGGGTGCTGATGCGATCGTTATCTCAGGAGCCGGAGCAGCCTCTGCGTCTTGTTTCGCACCTTTTTTAGCGGGCTTGTTGGCCTTGCTCACCTGCTTATTGACTCCTTTTACCGCCGATTTCAGCGGATCGTAAGCCGTATCAAAAGAGCCCTCTAAAATATCGGCATAGTCATCCAGAATAGAATCAACAAATTTTTGAGCGGCTTCACTAATCGCCATATCCAACGCTTCGGGCGTCACTATTTTACTAGAGGCAAGTGCGGGGGAAGACATTGTAAAGCTGCCTATCCCAAGGAAGAAGATGGCGAGTCCGGTGGCGATCGCGATTTTTGTTAGCTTCATTGGCCGAGTTAAAAATGAGTGTACAGCATGCAACATGAAATTTCCTCCTAAGAGATGAGACTTAGACATGAATCGCGAGTTATTGGAAACGGTTAGCATTTAGTAGCTAATTTGCTTAAGTTAGTGAGGTTGCAGCAAACGTGCCATTGCCGGCCCACAAACAATAGCGAACTATGTGTTTAAGAAAGGAGCATCCTTCTCCCCTCAGTGACAGTGGGGGAGAAGGTTCTTGACCACGCGAGGGTAGACGTCATCAACTTCTAGGGTGATCGCACTTCCCTGAGGAGCCGGCGGTGACTACGACTCAACCTATCCCTAGACGCGATCGCTTAAGCAGTATAAATCTTGCTCAACCCTAACTTAGCTAGTCCCTTCCGATAGAGGATAGAGGTTTGATCCGCTTGAATATGCGATTCTGCGCTGAGGTCGAGGGGTAGATCTTCAGGATACTGTGCTTCAACCACTTCCTGGTCTTCACTGAAAACCTGGTAGTTGAACTCATAGACTGGTTCTAGAGGCTGGTCTTTATCAAAGTTTCGACATAGCGGGCTAAATAGTCGAGTTTTTCGAGCCGAGACAGGAGAGGCTGCGTTGAGAATGCACAGACGGCCTTCGTCAGGGAAGTGAACTCTCAGAATTGCTGTGAAGGGTAAAAAGACGGTGAAGGCTCTGAGCCATTCGAAATCGGCGGGGGCACGGTGTTGAAAGCTCTTGGGGAAATTGCTGACGGTGCTGGCGTACTCGGCATGGAGACCACGAGCAGTGGGCGTAACATTGTACTTTGGGACGACGGGATTATCTGGATCGCCAAAGGAATCAGCATGCACCCACGAAAAGTGCGCTACGTCTAAAAAGCCCTCCATCTGTCTGCCAGCGGCGGCTTCGATAGAAATGGCGTCGGGAATGATTGTTTGATAGTCAGGATCGGTCCACTCAGGCAGCACCGGCAGTGGGTCGCTGTCGTCTGTGCTGCCAGTAAGGGTTGTCCACACGAGACCAAAGGCTTCTTTTACTGGATAGGTTTTGAGGCACAGTTTTTTGGGAATGCTGGCCTGCGGATTGGCGGGAATGAGGGTGCATTGGCCAGTGCTATCGTAATGGAAGCCGTGATACTTGCAAATCAATTGGTCGCCGTTGAGGTGACCCATGCTTAGTGGAATGCCTCGATGCAGGCAAATATCGTTGGCTACTGAGATTCCTGTGGTCGTGCGCCAGATGACGAGACGCTGGTCTAGCAGGGTCGTGGCAAGGGGCTTGTCTTTGACCTCATGGCTGTAGGCGACCGGATACCAAAAACGGGCGATCGCATCCCAATCCGATTCAGAAAACGTACAGCCTCTAGGATAAACAAACTCTGTTTTACTGCGTGTGCTTGTAGCGGTCATAGAAGTCGTCTCACTTTTTATACGCTAGGAATTAAGGGCATTGAGTCAGTAGCATTTATCTAAAATGACTCAAAGGAAACTAATCATTTGTTATCGGTGTTACTTTCTGCGCCGGTAACAAATGATTTGGCATTGTGGCATCGAATCCTGCTGAAAGGGTGATGCAACCGATCTGTCCTCGAATCTATAAACTCGGTGACGATTGACTTGAGTGTTTTTATCAGCAGTCTTAGCGTCCTATCAGCATCAGATTGTACTGAATCCAACTACGCATCACGCGCACTCAAACGTCCTGCGAATTTACGAGTTCAAAGGACGTTTTGCTGATGATAAATAGCGTCAAAAATCACGCTAAGCAAAAACTGTAGTGTTCAGTACAGTACAGCCCATTCAATCTAAATACAGTGTATACAATCGATCAATACCTTGCGCCTCAAGGCTTCGCCCTAGTTGTAAAACCCATCCTCTGAGGATGCGGGACCATAGCTATTCAAGTACAAACTGTAAGTTCTCATGAGTTCTCCAGACTTTGTGCGATCGGCGGTAAAACAATCATGATGAGGAGAAATTCGTGAATCAGACTGATATGGAAATTGGACAACAGCCACCGGGGCTACCGCCACCGAGCTACTCAAAATGGCAAGCAACGATCGCGCAATATTTTCAGTTTGAATATTACAAAACCAATTTTCGTACGGAAATTTTGGCTGGGTTGACCACCTTCATGACGATGGCCTACATCATGGTGGTACATCCGCTCATTATGTCCGATGCGGTGTTTTTGGAGCAGCCCGGCGATCTATTTCGGGAATTAGTCGTAGTCACCGGTATGACTGCGGCGATCGGTACCATGATCATGGGCCTCTATGCTAAATATCCATTTGTGCTCGGACCGGGTATGGGCACAAACGCCTTCTTTGCCTATTCAGTTGTGCTGGGATTGGGAATTAGTTGGCGGGTGGCGTTGGCTTGTGTCCTGGTTGAAGGTGTGATATTCATTGCCTTGACCGTTACGGATATTCGTCGTCACCTGATTACGGCGGTCCCTGCCTGCATTAAAGCATCCACAACCGTGGGCATTGGGATGTTTCTCGCCTACATTGGCTTAAGTGGGAACACCGCGACCGGCGGGGCCGGATTGATTGTTGCGAATGAGGTAACCAAAACCGCTTTTGGTAGCTTTCGGGAGCCGGCAACGCTGCTTGCTACCTTCGGGATTATTCTCTCCACATTCTTCATGGTCCGACGCATTAAGGGGGCATTGCTCTGGGGCATTGCCGGGACTGCCATTCTCGGTTGGATGTTTGGGGTTGCCAACGCGCCAAAAGGGATCATTGAAATTCCCGTATTTCCCTCCCATCTTTTTGGTCAGGCGTTTGTTGGGTTTAGCGGCATTAATGCTAGCAATATTATTGATTTCCTGGCTGTACTTCTCGTCTTTCTGTTTGTTGACTTGTTTGACACAATTGGGACGCTGATGGGGGTAGGAACACAGGCGGGGTATATCAACGAAAAAGGCGAATTGCCCCGTGCCAATAAAGCCCTCTCCGCCGACGCAATCGCTACCACTGCTGGTGCTGTCATGGGTACTTCCACTGTAACCACCTTTGCCGAATCCGCCGCTGGGGTGGCTGAGGGTGGACGTACTGGCTTCACCGCTGTTGTGGCAGCAGTGATGTTTCTCGTGGCGCTCTTATTTGTCCCTATCTTTGAAGCAGTTCCCGCTTTTGCGACTGCTCCAGCATTGCTGATTGTTGGCGTGCTAATGATGTCGAGTGTGAGCAGCGTTCGGTGGAATGACTTAACAGAAGCAATTCCTGCATTTGTTACAATTTTCTTCATTCCAATGGGATTTTCCATTGCGGCTGGATTATCTGCCGGTCTAATTATGTATCCCTTTGCGAAGACTTTTAGTGGCCGTGCAAGTGAAGTGCCACTGATCACATGGATTCTGGCAATTATCTTTATCGCACGATTTGTGTTTACTACTGTGCGCTTTGGCTAACGTCATCTGACAGAATCGCTGATTTTCCTAGCCGTTCCCTGCTGCTTTTTGGGAACGGCTATGGTGGCGATGAAATACATTCTTCCACACACGCTACCGCTCTTGCTAGCGGCATTTCGCAGGACTATTTACCTTTTCGGTAAGAAACTAGACTTGTTACGCAATGTTACGCATTAGTGTAAATGTGAGTTATGCCAATACTGAGTCAAATGTGGCCAGGCTGACTGGCATGCATGATTGTGAGTGACGGTAGTCAACAAGGCTAAGCGCTTCTGTGCCGATCTTGACATGCAAATCCCTGAAGTTACCCCAGCTCTTTACTATCATTTGTAGCAAAATGTCCCCTCCAGAAACGCCCTCTGATCAAGGTTCCAACATTTCCTGCAAGGCCATCCGTGGATCTTTTTTAGATTTTGTCGATGATCCTTTTTACGTACCGGAGGAAGATAGTGCCCGTTATTTAGCCGATGGGTTACTGGTGATCGCAGACGGCAAAATCAGAGCCTTCGGAAATTATGCCGATTTGCAGGCCGAGTATGGACAGATCCCGATAACAGCTTATCCAGGAAAGTTGATTGTGCCGGGATTTATCGATACCCACATTCATTACCCGCAAACCGAAATGATTGCGGCCTATGGTGAGCAACTGCTGGAGTGGTTAAATCGATATACCTTTCCCACCGAACGCAAATTTAAAGACAAAGACTATGCGCGATCGATCGCCGAGATTTTTCTCGATGAACTGCTGCAGAATGGCACAACCACGGCATTGGTCTTTGCCGCGGTGTTTCCCGATTCTGTGGACGCATTCTTTGAGGCGGCGGAACGCCGTCAACTCTGTATGATTGCCGGCAAGGTGATGATGGATCGGAATGCGCCGGATTTTATCTGTGATACGGCTGAGTCGTCCTACCAAGAAACAAAAGCGCTGATCCAGAAATGGCACAAAAAAGGTCGATTGCGCTATGCGGTTACCCCACGCTTTGCCCCAACCTCCACCGAGGAACAACTGCGCCGAGCCGGAGAACTTCTACAAGAATTTCCCGATGTGTATCTGCATACTCATCTGTCTGAGAATGTCGATGAAGTAGCTTGGGTGAAGGCACTTTTTCCTGACTGTGATGGCTATCTTGATACCTACGATCGGGCCGGACTCGTAACAAATCGTTCAGTATTTGCTCACGGTGTTCAACTGACTGATGCGGAATTTCAGCGGCTCTCGGAAGCCCAATCCGCCATTGCCTTTTGCCCCACCTCGAATATGTTTCTCGGCAGCGGCTTATTTAAACTTGAACAGGCAAAATCACCAGAGCACCCGATTAAAGTGGGTTTTGGCACAGATGTTGGGGCAGGAACAAGTTTCTCAATTTTACAAACGGCGAACGAAGCATATAAGGTTGCACAGCTCAGACGCCAGAAACTATCGCCGTTCAAAGGTTTATTCTTAGCCACTTTAGGTGGCGCGCGCGCCCTATGCTTAGACGACCTAATTGGCAGTTTTGATGTTGGCAAAGAAGCCGACTTTATTGTACTTGATCCACAAGCTACACCATTGATGGCCTTGCGCAACAACAGCAGTATTCCTACTTCCCTAGCCGAACTCGCCGATCGGGTATTTTCGCTGATGATGATGGGGGACGATCGCAGCGTTCAGGCGACTTATATTTTGGGGAATTTAGTCTACGAGCGTGATTGAGCGGCCCCAATTCTGACTAATACACGCTGAGCTGGCGATAACGCTTTCCTGTCGGAATAGGTGACGCGTTTGCTTGCCGATGATGCGCCCCGGCGGAAAGAGCGATCGAACTTTACGCTTAGTCCTACCACGACCAGCCATAAAGCAAAGATCCTAATGCACCATATATTGTATACAATGGGTATATCAGTGATGGGAGCTGGCTATCAGCGCCTGTATCGAAGCTAACTTTGAGTATCCACCTGCCTGTGCCCTTTCTGAACACCGAGTCAAATGCTGAACAGGTGACCGCTAGAAAAGCCTCACTAAAATCGTTCACGCTGAGTACGGCAAATCAGTTGAAGCGACTGTTTCAGCGCACTGTAGTGGTGTCTAAGGCGGTTTCGATCAGGCTGATCGAAGCCTTGCCAGATACGGAAAGCACTGGCTACTCGAGTGTGATGGTCGAGTACAGTGTACCGAAACAAAAGGGGTGGTCATTTAGACTGTGGCAGAGGCAGCTAGTGCGTAGTGCAAAAGCTTCGGAGGGGTTTGTCCGCGCCGATTGCAATCGCCCGCTGAAGTGTAAAGACGGCGTTTTGAAATGGAATTCTGTGCTTCACTTTGAAGGGCCTGAGTATCTAAATCAATGGCTGGCGTCAGCACAGCGAGAAACGGTTTTGCAGACGGGGCAAAGCATTTTTGATACCTACAAGTTCAAATCATTTTCAACTGGACTAGAGGGATGGTTTTCTCAGCAGTCGGGCACAGAAATAGACGGCTTGGGTCCTCCAGCCTGGAAACAAATTCTGTCGGTTGTGCTTGGGCTTTATCCGGTAATTTCAGTACAAGAGCGTCTGTTTAGCTACTTCGGTATTCTAGAAGATTGGCCCCCAGCAGTGTCGCTGTGTATCAATCTGATCGTAACTAGCTGTGTTTTAACGTTCGTTGTCATGCCGACGATTGTGCGGCTGCTCGATTTTTGGTTGCAGCCTGCCCATCAGCCTGTCTCTGTAAGATCAAATGTGATCGGCACTGCTTCTACGCTACTAGCACTGGGCGGTATGATCATGTTGTTTTACACATTACCGTAGCTGATTTTTGCTTGGGCCTGCAGTACCGATCGCGGTGGCAAAAAAACTGGATAATGACAACTTCCTCAATCGAATTATTAACTATTATTGAGGTATTTCAAAATAATTAATTCGCGCTAATGTAACGACCGCTACGCTTTCAAGTAGCTAATTAATCTACCTTTAAACTTAAGCAAATTTATGCGGCGGCTGATTAATTTTGATTACGCTAGGCTGCTATTTCCGCCTAAAAAAGTGTGCTTCTCGCAGCAATTGGCCAAGAAGCTTAGTTCGGCTATGTCAGCATGGTTGAACAACGGATTTGTCCGTAAATAATGTTTGATGCAAGTTCATTGGTGTGAGTGAATTTAGGGGATAGAGTTGAATGGTTATTTCTTCTGGTCGCGCTGGTTTAAGACGGAAAGGCGGCTTTTTAAGTGCTCGATCGTTGCTAGTTGGCAGCATTGTTTTAGCTGGTTTGGTATCGACGGCTCGATCGGCATCGGCGAATCCCGCAAGCAATCCGATGGCGCAGATTACGAGTGTTAGTCAGCTAAGCGATGTCCAGCCGACGGATTGGGCCTTTCAGGCGTTGCAGTCCTTAGTTGAACGTTATGGCTGTATCGCGGGGTATCCCGATCGTACCTACCGAGGCGATCGGGCGATCACCCGCTATGAGTTTGCCGCTGGTTTGAATGCCTGCATGGACCGGGTCAGTGAGCTGATCGCAGCGTCGACGGAAGACCTGGCCACCAAGGAAGATTTAGCCTCCATTCAGAGACTCGAAGAAGAATTTGCGGCTGAACTCGCAACCCTGCGTGGTCAGATTGATGCGCTTGAAGTAAGGACGGCAGTCCTTGAGGAGCAGCAGTTTTCCACTACGACCAAGCTCAGTGGGAATATCTTTGTCAACTTGACTGGGGCTGCTTCCGGCGATGTGCAAGTCGAAACTGTTAATCTAGATGTCCCTTTAAATCTGCGGCGGGCAGGCCGCAATTCGGTCACGGGGGCGCCATTAGTCGCCACTCAAACCACTGATCCGAATATCACCATGGGCTACTACGCCTGGATTAACTTTGCGACTTCCTTCACGGGCCGCGATAACTTAGTGACGCAGCTGGCGGTAGGGAACTCTATCTCTCCGGCGAACATTTACGCTTCCGCCGGATTGTTCAACACGTTTGGTGTGCCCTTTACCGACCAAACGGGGGGGGTGACTGCAAATAGTGTTGTGATTCGGGAGCTGTTCTATGATTTTCCGGTCGGTGATCAAGTCCAAATCGCCGTCGGTCCCCGAGTCAACTGGTATCGTTACTTTGATCAAAATGCTTATACATTCTTCCTGACGGGGGCCAGCAGCTTTAACTCTAGCGGCAGTACCTTAGCGAATGCGATCGATCGTGGATCAGGTGCCGTTGTTCGCTGGAAACCCACCGATTGGCTCGACTTCAACGTCGGCTACTTGGGCGAGAACACCGAATTTTTGCCGACTCCCTTTTTCAATACTTCCTCTGATCCCAGCCCTGGGGC
This sequence comes from uncultured cyanobacterium, assembly GCA_963704065.1. GTDB lineage: Bacteria > Cyanobacteriota > Cyanobacteriia > Leptolyngbyales > Leptolyngbyaceae > Romeriopsis. Next base: position 41,547 of record CAVPGX010000055.1, read on the forward strand.
TGGTCTATTTGGTGGCACGAATACGCTCACCGTACAGGCCGCCATTAAACCGAGCAAAAATTCCAATGTACGCTTGCTCTACACCCGCTCGCGCTTGGATAATAACGTCCCGGTATTCAGTGAACTTGGTGGTGCTCCTACGGGATTTGGGGTTGGCGGAGCGACGGGTGAGCCGATCTATGGTGTAGCCGATGATGGCTTTGGGGGATCGATCAACCCAGCCAACGCCGATACCTTTGGGCTCAGCTTCGATTGGCGGATTGCCAAGCCGATTGGCGTATTTGGTCGTTACTTCTATGGCAGCACCAAGATTGACCCGGTTGACCCCGAACGGTCTGGCGGTGAGGTAAACGCCCAAACGATCCAAGCTGGACTGGCATTTCCGGACTTGGCGAAAAAAGGTGCATTGCTCACGCTCTCCTATCTGATTCCCTTTTCCGTACTAGATGGCCGCGAGTTCTTAGCCTCAGGCGGTGGGAATGGCGGTATTCAGTTCGGACTGGAAGCGACCTACTACTATCCGCTCAGCCCCAATATCGCGATCGTTCCCGCCGTTTATATGGTGAACAACCCGAATAACTTTAGCGATAACCCGGCAGTTTGGGTTGGCAATATCCGTACCCAAATCAATTTCTAATGGTGATGTCGTTGCTGGGTGGTTGCGTGACTTCAGGATGATTCTTGGCGTTTCCTCGGTGATCAGTACCGGGGATTGACGCCATCAATTCTGAATACGGTTACGATCATGCCAGGGCCGCGTGAGTAGTGATGATTTTTCCGGTCTGATTTTATCTTGGTTATGAATGATTTACGCGCGCCTTATGCCATTGATATGGTGAACCAACTCGATCGTGCTCAGTTTGTGGATTTGCTGGGGCCAATTTTTGAGGAAACGCCAGAAATTGCAGCGACTGCTTGGTGTCAGCGGCCTTTTGCCAGTCCTGTGGTCCCTATATCAGGCCATGCTCGGGGTGATGCAGATCGCTGAGTCCCGAGCAGCAGCTTGCCCTGATTCAGGCCCACCCCGATCTCGGCACCAAAGCAAAAATGGCCCCTGATTCGGTCCAAGAACAAGCTTCTGTGGGGCTTGATCGGCTTTCTCCAGAGGAATTTGCGCAGTTACAAAGTCTGAATCAAGCCTATCAGACGAAGTTTGGTTTTCCCTTTATTATTGCGGTCAAACATCACACCAAAGCCAGTATTCTCCAAGCCTTTGAGCAACGTCTGCAACATGACCAAGCCACTGAACAAACAACTGCCTTAGATGAGATTGCCGAAATTGCCCGACTTCGTTTGGTCAGTTTGATCGGTGAATTTGATGCCGGTGTGGCTTGATTGCGCGCCGATAGAGTGGCCAGAGTGATGATTTATTGGAATTGACATGACAACCCTACTTGTTAAAAATATCCATACCCTAGTCACGATGAATGACGAGCGGGAGGAAATTCGTCATGGGGCGATTTTCGTGCGCGATAACGTGATTGATCAAATCGGTCCGACGTCGGCGCTACCGGACACTGCCGATGAAGTGCTGGACTTGCACGATCGGCACATCGTCCTACCGGGGTTGATCAATACCCACCACCACTTTTACCAAACCCTCACCCGCGCCATTCCTGCTGTCCAAGATAGCGACCTATTTCACTGGCTCCAAGGACTGTATCCGATCTGGGCTAACCTCACGGCCAATGGGGTTTATATGAGTGCGCAAATGGCGGCCGCCGAACTGATGCTTTCTGGTTGCACCACGGCCAGCGATCACCTTTACCTGTTTCCCAATGACTGCACCCTCGATGATGAAATTCGGGCAATTCAGGCGATCGGGCTGCGCTTTCACGCTAGTCGCGGCAGTATGAGCGTCGGCGAGAGCCAAGGGGGACTGCCGCCGGATACGCTGGTCGAAGCCGAACCGGACATCCTCCAAGATAGTCAACGCCTGATCGAGCAATACCATGACAATTCGCGCTACTCAATGCTGCGGATCGTCCTGGCGCCTTGCTCCCCATTTTCGGTTTCCCAGGATCTGATGCGCGAATCCGCGGCGCTGGCCCGCAGTTATCCCGGTGTCCGTTTGCATACGCACCTGGCCGAAAACCCGGATGATGTCACCTATAGCCTCGAAAAATTTGGCCTCGTTCCGGGGGACTATGCCGAATCGGTCGGGTGGTTGGGGGAAGATGTTTGGCACGCCCACTGTGTGCAATTGAACGATGCCAGTATCGCGAAATTTGCGCGTACCGGCACTGGCGTGGCCCACTGTCCCTGTAGTAACTGCCGCTTGTCCAGTGGCATCGCGCCGATTCGTAAAATGTTGCAGCAGGGCGTTGCGGTTGGCTTGGGGGTCGATGGTGCGGCTTCGAATGACGCCAGTCATTTACTCAGTGAAGCCCGCACGGCCTTTTTGTTGGCCCGTGTGCGTGACGGCGAGGCCGCTGCTATGACCGCGCGCCAGGCGTTAGAAATCGCGACTCGCGGTGGGGCGAAGGTGTTGGGCCGGGATGATGTGGGGGTGCTTGCTCCGGGCATGGCGGCCGATTTTATTGCGTTTAATTTGGATCAGCCGACCTTTGTTGGGACGGCGCAAGATCCCGTCGCGGCGCTGATTTTTTGTCAACCACCGCAGGTAGATTACAGTTTTATTAACGGTAAAAAAGTGATCGATCGCGGGCAGTTTACGCAATTTGATTTGGCTCAGTTGATCACGCAAACCCAAGCGGCAGCAGCGGCATTAGTAGAAAATCTTTAGGCCGGAAAATCTTTATCGCGCTGGTGGATGGTGTTGACGCCAATGATGGGCAATATCAATGCGCCGACAGAGCCATACCCGATCGTGGCTTTGCACATAGTCGAGAAACCGGGCCAATGCCGCTGCCCGACCCGGACGACCGGACAACCGGCAGTGCAAGCCGATACTCATCATCTTCGGCGCGGTTTCCCCCTCGGCGTACAACACATCAAAGGCATCGCGCAGATAAGCGAAAAACTGATCACCGGAATTAAACCCTTGGGCCGAGGCAAATCGCATGTCGTTGTTATCCAAGGTGTAGGGAATCACCAAATGCGGCTGCCCATAGTCATAATCCCAGTAGGGTAGATCATCGGCATAGCTATCGGCATCGTAGAGAAAGCCCCCTTCTTCGACCACCAATCGCCGCGTATTCGGACTCAAACGCCCTTGATAAAATCCCTAGTGGCCGACTGCCCGTGACCTGCGTTTGGATGGCGATCGCCTGCTGAATGTGTTCGCGTTCCGTTGCTTCATCAATGTACTGATAGTCAATCCAGCGATAACCATGACTGGCAATTTCCCAATCGGCCGCTAGCATTGCCTGAGCGACTGCCGGATTCCGCTCCAGCGCCATTGCCACGGCATATGCGGTGACTGGGATTTGACGATCGGTAAACAAGCGATGCAACCGCCAGAAGCCGACACGACTGCCATACTCATACATCGATTCAATCTGAATATTGCGCACCCCCGGTAACGGCGCTGCGCCGATAATTTCGGATAAAAATGCTTCGGAAGCAGCATCTCCATGCAGGATGCAATTCTCCCCACCCTCTTCGTAATTAATCACAAATTGCACCGCAATGCGGGCCGCTTGGGGCCACTGCGGATGGGGTGGGGTTTGGCCATAGCCAATTAGGTCGCGGGGATAGGCAGACATGTTTAAATCACCAAAGCATTCAACAATCATCGCGGCCAGCTGCACATTCAGGTTCAGCCATGCTGCAACGATCGCCGCATTGACCGAAGTGAATTGGCTGACAAATTAGTTACAGAGTTGCCACATCAAAGGTATTGCACTGGTTTATATCACCAGACTGAATCCCGGTCTTAAACCAGCGGACCCGCTGCGCCGAACTACCGTGGGTGAAAGAATCGGGTGTAACGTATCCGCCGCCCTTGCATTTGCAGCCGATCGTCCCCGATCGCGCTAGCCGCATTTAAAGCCTCTTCGATGTCGCCGGGTTCGAGAATGTCGCGGGTTTTCTGCGCGTGGTGTGCCCATACACCGGAGAGACAGTCGGCTTGCAGCTCTAACCGGACTGACAATTCATTCGCTTGTGCTTTGCTGACCCGCCGCTGTAATTGACTGACTTTACCGGAAATCCCCAGGACGTTTTGCACATGGTGCCCTACCTCATGGGCCACGACATAGGCTTGGGCAAAGTCACCTGGCGCTTGATGTCGAGTTTTGAGATCGTCATAAAAACTCAGGTCGATATACACTTTTTGGTCGGCAGGACAGTAAAACGGCCCCATTGCAGCTTGGGCAAAGCCACAGGCTGACTCAACTTGTCCCGTAAATAGAACGAGGGTTGGTTCTGGGTAATCTTCACCAAATTTTTCCCGAAATAAGGTATTCCAGGTGTCCTCTGTATCCGCTAAGACAACGGAAACAAATTCAGCTAACTCATCTTCATTCGCAAGTCGCGGACCCTGATTCGTTGCCACTGGCGCTTGAGCCGAAGGCTGCAAGACAACGGATGGATCGCCGCCAAGAAACATAATGATCAATGCGATCGCGATCGTGGCCAAGCCACCGCCACCCACCATCGCGCCACCGGAAACCCGACGCCCGCGACGGTCTTCAACATTGTTACTGCGTCTGCCTAGCTGCCATTTCATGACCCGTTATCCACACCCTGAAACACAACGACTGCAAAATACCCTAACCCGACAATTTGCCGACTTCAGTATTTTTACAGAATATCATTAGCATTTTTCGCTTTGGCGATGCAGTTCGCGGGCGGACCAGCTGTTTTTCACGGCTTTGATTGCGTAGAACGATCGAGCGGGTTGGGATTGGTTGAGGGTTGTGAATTGGTCACTTGAGAGAGATTGGTCATGCAGTGCGTGACCAATTGAAGTCGCCTTCAATAACTCAGGAAAACCTAAATAATGCCTCAGATTCTCTTCAACTGCTTCTGAGCCCAATCCCGTAATTGTTCATCCCCATCATTTTCAGCGCGATCGCGCAGTAGCTCAATAATTTTCGAATCAGTCGAGTCTTTGCGGAGCAAGGCTTCGAGGGCGATTTGGCGAGGGTTGTCTTGCCAAGACTCTTTACGTTCAAAGGGATCTTGACTCGCGACTTGCAACAGCAACTGAATAACATCGGGGTCAGCCTTCCAGCCTTGGGCGATCGCCGCCACCGCCGCACGGCGCACATCCCCATCATCATCGTGTTGAACGCGGTCTTTGAGCATGGGCAGGGTGTTGGGGTCGTCCTTCCAGCCTCGGGCGATCGCCTCCACCGCCGTCCTGCGCACTTGCCCATCGTCATCGTGTTGAACGCGGTCTTTGAGCATGGGCAGCGTTTCAGGATTGTCTTTGTAGGTTTGAGCGATCGCCCTCACTGCCGTCCTGCGCACCCAATTATTGTCATCGTGTAGAACGAGGTCTTTGAGCATGGGCAGGGTATCGGGGCCGTCTTTCCAGCCTCGGGCGATTGCCATCACTGCCGCACGGCGCACTTGCCAATCGTCATCGTGTTGAACGCGGTCTTTGAGCATGGGCAGGGTATCGGGGTCAGCCTTCCAGCCTCGGGTGATCGCCGCCACCGCCGCACGGCGCACTTGCCAATCATCGTCGTGTTGAACGCGGTCTTTGAGCATGGGCAGGGTGTCGGGGTCGTCCTTCCAGCCTTGGGCGATCGCCTCCACTGCCGTCCTGCGCACTTGCCCATCGTCATCGTGTTGAACGCGGTCTTTGAGCATGGGCAGGGTGTCGGGGTCGTCCTTCCAGCCTCGGGTGATCGCCGCCACCGCCGCACGGCGCACTTGCCCATCATCATCGTGTTGAACGCGGTCTTTGAGCATGGGCAGGGTGTCGGGGTCGTCCTTCCAGCCTCGGGTGATCGCCGCCACCGCCGCACGGCGCACAGACTCATTGTCATCGTGTTGAACGCGGTCTTTGAGCATGGGCAGGGTGTCGGGGTCGTCCTTCCAGCCTTGGGCGATCGCCGCCACTGCCGTCCTGCGCACTTGCCCATCGTCATCGTGTTGAACGCGGTCTTTGAGCATGGGCAGGGTGTCGGGGTCGTCCTTCCAGCCTTGGGCGATCGCCGCCACTGCCGTCCTGCGCACTTGCCCATCGTCATCGTGTAGAACGAGGTCTTTGAGCATGGGCAGGGTATCGGGGCCGTCTTTCCAGCCTCGGGCGATTGCCATCACTGCCGCACGGCGCACTTGCCAATCATCGTCGTGTTGAACGCGGTCTTTGAGCATGGGCAGGGTGTTGGGGTCGTCCTTCCAGCCTTGGGTGATCGCCTCCACCGCCGCACTGCGCACAGACTCATTGTCATCGTGTTGAACGCGGTCTTTGAGCATGGGCAGGGTGTCGGGGTCGTCCTTCCAGCCTTGGGCGATCGCCGCCACCGCCGTCCTGCGCACTTGCCCATCGTCATCGTGTTGAACGCGGTCTTTGAGCATGGGCAGCGTTTCAGGATTGTCTTTGTAGGTTTGAGCGATCGCCCTCACTGCCGTCCTGCGCACCCAATTATTGTCATCGTGTAGAACGAGGTCTTTGAGCATGGGAAGGGTATCGGGGTCAGCCTTCCAGCCTTGGGCGATCGCCTCCACCGCCGCCATGCGCACTAGCCAATCATCATCGTGTTGAAGGCAGTCTTTGAGCATGGGCAGGGTATCGGGGCCGTCTTTCCAGCCTCGGGCGATTGCCCTCACTGCCGTCCTGCGCACCCAATTATTGTCATTGTGTAGAACGAGGTCTTTGAGCATGGGAAGGGTATCGGGGTCAGCCTTCCAGCCTTGGGCGATCGCCTCCACCGCCGTCCTGCGCACTTGCCCATCGTCATCGTGTAGAACGAGGTCTTTGAGCAGGGCAGGGTGTCGGGGTCGTCCTTCCAGCCTTGGGCGATCGCCTCCACTGCCGCCTGCGCACCTGCCCATTGTCATCGTGTAGAACGAGGTCTTTGAGCAGGGCAGCGTTTCAGGATTGTCTTTGTAGGTTTGAGCGATTGCCTTCACCGCCGACTGAGGAAGAGACGATTGTGGATCAAGTTTCAAACAATCTTCCAGCCATGCTTAATGGTCGGACATCTTCCCAGAGGGTTGCAATTTTTGCGAGAAGCTTGAGCAGCTTCACCATTGAAGCGAGGTGAGGATTCGGTTTCGGTTTCGTGCTGAAGTTGCTGGAGTAAGCGTTGACTGATTTGTACAAGAATTTCTGAGCAATCGCGCACCTCTTCAAAACAATCCGCCGCCAACAAAAGATTCCCTAATCCCTCTTGTTTAAGAAGCTCTAAATGTTCTTCAATAAACTCTTGCCGATTCACCTCTCGCCTCATCAAAAACTCAATCAACTCCCCGCAAATTTCGGCGCAATCTCCCCACAGATCAACCGCAACACCTCATGCCAAGTCGGATCTGGCCAATGCTTTCCAAACACCTGATCTCGCAACTGCGCAAACGTCAATCCCCCCTCTGTCCCCCGCTTACCAAACCGCTCCACAATCTCCGTTGCACAAAAATACTCCAAAAACGTGCGATGGATAAAGGCATAATTGTCATCCCCCAAGGCACACAAAATAAAATTGCGCTCCCGCAACTGCTCAATAATCAACCCCGCAATACTCGGAGCCTGGGCCGCATCTTTTTTGTCTTTCAAATAACCGACTAAACAATCCTCCAATACCGCCCGTGTGACAAAATTCCCCGCCAACCCCTCCGGACTCGACTGCATCCGATAAGCCACCTGCTGCAACATCGCCCGCTTATCGCGAAAATCCAGCTCCACCAAATACTTTGCCAAACGCGGATCAACCAACCCCTCCTTCTCTTCAAAATCCCACTGAAACAACAACACCTCCGCTGCCTTCTCATACAGCCGTACCCGATCCCTCGGCAGCTCCTCCCCCCGATTCAAAATCGCCATCAGCGTCAACAGCAACGGATTCTCGGCCAACTCAAAAATCGCCTTCGACCGGTCGATCGCCCGCTCCAACCGCCCCTGCTTCCGCTCCCGCTCCGCTGCATCACTGTAGGTAATGTTGTGCCAATCCGTCACAAACTGCTGCATCTGCCCCCGGTCCAAATCTTGCAGCATAAAATGCCGAAACCCCGCCCCTCGCAAATCCTCTGCCCGATAACCAATCACCCGCGAGGTGACAATAATCCGCGCCTGGGGATAGTTCTGACTAAAGCTATGGATGCTCTTGGTCACATTACCCCGCTGCCCCCGCTCCACCACCTCATCCAAGCCATCAAACATCACCAACACGCTTCCCTGGCTCAGAATTCGATCCAACTCCCCCTGGTTCAAATTCCCCACCCAGTTACTCCCCTGGTGGATAAACTCCAAAAAATTCTTACATTCCCCCGCTTCCTTGCTCTGGATATAGCGCCGTAGCTCAATCAACAGCGGAATCGGAGCCTCCGTATCTGGGGCAGCCTGCCGCGCCCACTGCACCGCCAGATACCGCACCAGCGTCGATTTTCCTGCCCCCGGATCTCCCAGCACCACCTGATACGGCACCTGCGGATCACCACAGATTTCTAAAATCGATCTCGGCGATGAATCGAAATAGCGCCCCTTCTGGGTCTGCCAAATGTCCTCGGCATCTCCATCGATCAAGCCCTCTGCCTGCATCCGTCGCAACTGTTCCTTGGGAATCTCCAACAGCTGCGGCGCAACCGTCTCAAACTCCCGCGTCGTCTGGGCCACAAATACACTCCACAGTGGCACCGTTCGATAATTGATATTGCCCTTCTCGTATTTGCTCGCCCCCAAACTCTCCAGCTTCAAAACCTCATACTGCTCCAGCAGCGACTCCCGATAGCGCGTCAAATCAAAGCCCACCTTCGGCCCTGCTAATTCGGTGAGCGCCTCAACCTCCTGCTTCTGAAGCTGAATTCTGAGCACCTCGCGCAGCTCTCGATGGGTTTCGATAATCCCGCCTTCCCCCTTCACCGCATCGAGATAATCAAACCCAATCCGATCCCAGTCGATTTTCTCGGGTTTGAGCATGGTGCCCTGGGGATGGTGTTGCGTCCAGATCTCCGCCAGGGCGTCACCGTCGATCGCCTCACAGCCAAACACAAATGCTGCCCCCAAGACTCCCCGAACCTTCTTGTCCTCTAAAAAACGCTTAAACGGATCGCGGTAATGGGCCTTGGCAATAGCCGGATCGACGCGGCGCACCCGGAGTTCCTTCTCGAAGAGTTGGGCGAGGGTTGCGATCGCCTCCGCCATCCCCTCCTCCAAGGCTCGCCGCCGTTCAAGTGCCACAACCCCAGTCTGAATGCTGTCCTTGAAGAAATCCTTGACGTAATCCTTCAGTGCATCGGTCCCGAGGCCCAACACCTGATTGCCCACAAAATTGGCTAACTCAAACCCCGTTAGCACCGCCAAGCCTTCAAACAGCATCATGACCTCGGGATATGAACACTTCCACAGCAGAATCCAACTTTACCTATCACCAGCGTCGCAGTGTGAACATTAGCTGCATTATGATAACCAGCAATTCCATTCCCATCAAAAACAGGAATCTCACAATCCTCTGCCATCTTCTTGGAAGTCAAATTTTCACCTGATGAAACTTGGATGATTTCTCCTAGACGACACCATTCCCATTGCAGTGGCCCCAACTTTCCCCGCACCGCCAAATCCAAAGTCAACTCCCGCAACCGCGCCACCCGGGGCTGCCGCAATCACATCAAAGTTATCCCAAAACGTCTGCAGTCCGCCGTCCCTATCCCAACTGTACGAAACTCTCGTCAAACCGCCCCCTAGCCACCAATTCTAGGGGAATCAATCCACCGGAATAATCTCAAAACTCTCACCATCCGCAATCCGATAAAACAAAAAATCTGAATCCGTCGTCAGAATCCGCCGCTTTCCCGTCCGCTCCGCCGCCAGCACCAACGTCGCATCCGCAAAATCCATCGGTCGATCGCGATACTTCTCTATCAACTCAAACAGTCGATCGTGATCCTCCACCTGAATCGCATAAATCCGCAATATCCCTTGGCGCAGCATTGTGCCCAACTTGCGTTGTAAACGATAACCGCCACAGCGATCGGCAAAATACATTGCCTCAGTCATACAAGCCCAAGTTGTTACAAACGGCATCGGTAAGCGCTCAAACGCACGAACATAAGATTTGTGTAACGCCTGTGATCGATCAATCACACAAATCAAAACACCCGTATCGCACAAAATCATAACTTCAAACCTTGGCGACGGTATTTCTCAACCAACCCCTCCACATACTCCTGCTTGTAACTCGACACATCAATCGGATTCTGAGTCTCAATCTGCTCCAAATCCTCTAGCCATTCAGCAAAACGCTTTTTCAGTTCTGCTTGGTCGGGCTGCTCGTCTGAGCTTGCTGTAAAATCTGCATATTTTTTCGCAAGGAGATATTCCGTCACCTGCTCCTGCTCCTGCTCCGAAAGCTGATCAACCAGCTCCAGCACCGCCGCCAATGAAGTCGTCATCATAAACCTCAACTCCGTACCTATCGTTCTATTTTAGACAATCCCGCAGCGCCGCCCGCAAAGTCGATCGGGCAAACCAATCTAGATCCATTACACGCCACGACAAATCCTTCAAGCTGACATTAATTATTGCGGTGATATTTCTTCGCGGTTGAGCTGTCGATATCTCGACCAGCAGAGATGCGATAATCAGAACCGACTGAATTGAGGAATCGATGCATGAGTTTGCCTGCTGCTGCACCTTGGACAACCTGGGGAACCCCACTACAGCCAGATAGTCAACGGCTATTGCTACTGGGCTCCGGGGAGTTAGGCCGAGAAGTTGCGATCGAAGCGATGCGACTAGGCATCGAAGTGATTGCCGTCGATTCCTACGCCAATGCTCCCGCTATGCAATTCGCCCATCGTTGCCATGTCCTGAATATGCTCGATGGCAAAGCCCTACAGCAGGTAATTAAGCAAGAACAACCCCACTTAATCGTGCCTGAAGTCGAAGCGATCGCCACGCCGACACTGATTGAGCTAGAGAAAGCCGGTTGGAATGTCATTCCAACCGCCAACGCCACTTTTCTCACAATGGATCGAGAAGGGATTCGCCGTCTCGCTGCCGAAACCCTTGGCCTCAAAACATCGCCCTACCGCTTTGCCGATACTGCCGCCGAATACAAAACCGCTGTGCAGGAATTGGGCTTACCATTTGTCGTCAAGCCGGTGATGAGTTCCTCCGGAAAGGGACAGAGTACGGTTAAAACTGAAGCAGAAGTGATGCCCGCGTGGGAATATGCTCATGCTAAGGGCCGCGCCCAAAACGATCGGGTCATTGTCGAAGGTTTTGTCAATTTCCAAACTGAAATCACCTTACTCACTGTCCGGGCGATCGATGGGACCCATTTCTGTCCCCCGGTCGGTCATGTCCAAATTAGCGGCGACTACCGCGAATCCTGGCAACCCTGTGGCTTATCCGACGCAACCTTACAGAAATGTCAGTCTATGGCGGCGAAGATCACCGAGGCCCTAGGTGGCTGGGGGTTATTTGGCGTTGAGCTATTTATCGAAGGCGACCCCAGCGGCGATCAAACTGTCTACTTCAGCGAAGTCAGTCCCCGCCCCCACGACACCGGCATGGTGACGATGATCAGCCAGAATATGTCGGAGTTTGAGTTGCATGTAAGAGCGATCGCTGGCTTGCCGATCGGCAATATCGAATTACTCAGACCCGCAGCCTCGGCGGTAATTCTCGGTGAAGCTCCGACGGAAACACCCAAATTCACCGGCGTATCGGAAGCGCTTAAAATTCCCACCAGTAAGTTGCGGCTATTCGGCAAACCCAAAGCCTATGCTAACCGGCGCATGGGGGTCGCATTAGCCTTAGGCGCAACGATCGAGGAAGCCCGTGATCGGGCCAAAGCCTGTGCCGCCAAGGTAAAAGTCATCTCATAGCGCAATGGCCGCGATCCTAGCCATGGCCACGGCACATCCACCGCATCTCAACCACTGATAACTGACAACTTTCCATGCACCCCTGGCAACTCGGCAATACAATCTTCAACTGGGGCGATCGCACCTACCTGATGGGCGTCCTCAATGTCACACCCGATAGCTTTAGTGATGGCGGTGAGTTTCATTCACTCAATCACGCGATTGCCCAGGCAGTCGAAATGGTCAACGCTGGGGTAGACATCATCGACATCGGCGGTGAATCCACACGTCCAGGCTCAGAAGCCGTATCACAGGCGGAGGAAATCGATCGCGTTGTACCCGTTATCGTCGGCATTCGTCAGCATTCGAGAATTGGCCAGATTCCCATTTCGATCGATACGACTAAAGCCGCCGTGGCCCGTGCCGCCGTCGCCGCTGGTGCCGATGTGATCAATGACATTTCCGGCGCAACGTTTGATCCAGAAATGCTGGCGACGATCGCCCAACTCAATGTTCCCGCTATCCTCATGCACATTCGCGGCAACCCGAAGAATATGCAGCAGCTAACGGACTACGACGACCTGTTAGGTGAAATCATCCAGTTTCTAAAAGCACGAATCGATTCTGCAGTCGCCGCTGGCTGCGATCGCAATCAAATTAGTATCGATCCAGGCATTGGTTTTGCCAAGACCTTTCGAGCAGAATTTAGAATTGCTACGACGATTGCCAGAATTTGCAGTGCTGAACTGTCCGATGCTAATTGGCGTATCCCGAAAAAGTTTCATTGGGCATATTCTCGAACAGCCTGATCCCAAACAGCGAATTTGGGGGACATCTGCCGCTTGTGTCGCCGCGATTGCCAATGGTGTGGATATACTCAGAGTCCATGACGTCGCCGAAATTCGGGATGTCGCACAAGTCGCCGATGCTATTTATCGCCCAAGTGCAAAGTCAACCAGCGCCCATCAGCCTTAACGCTAGCCCGCCGACGAGGGCACATGGCTGAAGCCCGGCGCAGTTGAGCGAGGGCGCGATTGTAGCCAATTTTTCGTGAGTAGGTAATGCGCTTTATCACGATCGGAATCGGCGTAAACTGGCTTTCAACAATGTGCTGAGAATATAGCCAATACCGGCGACTAAAATAATGGTGGCGCCAGAGGTTAAGTTCAGTGCGTAGGATAGGCCCAACCCGATCGTTGTAAATACCATACCTAAAAGGCTGGCAATGACCATTGTGCCTTTCATATTGCGTACAAACGCGCTCCCGATCGCCGCCGGAATCGTCAACAACGCAATTACCATGATCAATCCGACAATCCGCATCATCATGACGATCGTTAGCGCGATCATACACATCAGAGTTAAGTAGATTAAATCGACGGGGACATTTATCACCACAGCGAAGTTTTCATCAAAGGAAATTGCCAGTAGTTCTTTGTAGAATAAGATCGCTAACGCAACAATCACGACATCTAAAGTTAGCATCATCGCTAAATCTGTCCGCGACACCGTCAAAATACTGCCAAATAGATAACTCATTAAATCCGCCTTATAGCCCGGACTGAGGTCAATTAAAATAATCCCGATCGCCATCCCGATCGCCCACATCACTCCAATGATTGTGTCCGATCGCTGGTGCGTCTTTGCGTTGCGCTAAGCCCATACCGAGCGATGCCAAAATGCTAAACAAAACAGCGCCCAAAACTGGGCTAAAGTTTAGGTAATAGCCCAGCCCAATCCCACCATAGGCAGCATGGGCAATGCCACCACTGACAAACACAATTCGATTGATCACCACAAACGTGCCAATAATGCCGCAGGCAATGCTGACTAAAATGCCTGCTATCAAGGCATTTTGCATAAAGTCAAACTGGAGCGCTTCACTAATCATCGTTATTCCCTGAATCAGCATGGTGGGCAAAGACTCGATGTGGGATGCCGTGGGCAATTAGATCAACCGGGCATTGATAAGCGAAATTTAGCATCGCTGGTGTAATCCGGGTATCACCGTGGTAATACAAACGGCGGTTCAAGCATCCGACCGTTTTCACGACAGCGGCGATCGCCCCAATATCGTGGGAAATCATGACGATTGTCACGCTTTTATTCAGTTCGCGCAGCACATCATAGAGATTGCTACTGGCGGCTTGATCAACACTTGCCATCGGCTCGTCCAGCAACAAAATCTTGGGTTCTGTGACGAGTGCACGGGCAATATAGACCCGCTGCCGCTGCCCCCCAGACAGTTGACCGATCGCCCGATGGCGCAGGTGCGCAATTTCGAGCTGGTCTAAAACATCTTGTACAACTTGCCGATCGTGCGCCGTAAATGGCTGGAGTAAACGCCTTTGGCTGAGGCGCCCCAGCATGACCACTTCCCAAACGCTAATGGGAAACGCCCGATCAAATGAAACGGTTTGAGGCACATACCCAATATGGCGTCGCCCCTTGTTCGGGGGGAGTCCCATGATTTTTACGGTTCCCTGGAGCGGGCGCAGCAGTCCTAGTAGCACGCGAAATAGCGTTGTTTTGCCACTGCCATTTGGTCCTAAGAGGCCAATGAAATCATATTCACGCACCGATAAATTAATGTCTTCTAAAATTGGCTCATGGTCATACCCGGCCCACAGGTGCTGCACCGAGATGATTTCTGTTGGTGGGGCGATCGGCGAGTCCTGAGAGGTGGGTTTCATAGCAATGGGTAACTTCGTCACTCATGTTTGGTGGTGGGGAGCAATCCGATGATCAACTGCCGTTGGCGACGATCGGATTGCATTGTTTGGGCAAAGGTTTGAGCGATTTTGCGCAGGTTGACGGCCCAATTTTCTGCCAGCGGGTCAATCATCAGCACTTTGCCGTTAATTTCTTTGGCGAGGAGATTGGCGGCGCGGGGACTGAATTGCGGTTCAGCGAAAATCACCCGAATCCGCTCCGCCTTAGCACGTTGTACTAAGTTTCCTAGTTCGGCGGCACTGGGTGCTTGTCCCCCCACTTCGATCGGCATCATTTCGAGGTTGTAATCTTCGGCGAAATACCCCCAGGATGGATGGAAGACGATGAATTTGCGGTTGGCTAGGTTAGTGAGCGATTGTTTGATTTCCTGGTCCAACTGATTGATTTCTTGCAGGAAGCGTTGCAAATTTGCTTTATAGGCAGCTTGATGGCTGGGATCAAGACTCGCTAAAGTAGTGTAAATGGTCTCTGCTTGGCGCTTGACCCGGCGCGGGGATAGCCAGATGTGTGGGTCGGGTTTTGCCGCTGCTTCTGTATGGTTGGCGTGATTTGCATCGTTTAGCTGAACGCCCTCTGTGGTGTCCACAACTTGCATTGTCGGATTCGCGGCGATGAACTTCTTGATCCAAGTTTTCTCAAAATCAATCTGAATCCGGAAATAGACCTGCGATCGGCTGAGTGCTTTGAGCTGTTCCGGTTTTGGTTCGAAAGTATGGGGTTCTGCACCGGGCGGTACCATTACACTGACATTGACATAGCCATTGCCAATTTTCTCAACAAAATATTTTTGCGGTGCAATACTCACTGCAACATTCAGTTTGTCAGGCAATGATTTCGGTGACGGCAGCGATCGCCATGGTTGACAGGCGTGCAGACCCAGCGCCCCGATCAACATCATGAATAGCAAAACCGCGCGGCAATTTCGACGATGAATCCGTTGGAGTATCCGACAGTAGTGCATAGAAGGCGATGCCTCCGAGATTAGTCAACGCAAGAATACGTGGCATTCTAAAGATAATGATAATAATTCTGATGCTGGCTATAGTGGCGATCTCAATTACTCTTAACGCACCGATACGATATCCATTGCCATTGCCTTGATCCTCACAGGTTTCTCAACTTTTTCGGTTATGTATTTAGATGTAAGTACGAGCAGAATCTGGATGAATCACTTCAATTCATTCATGCGCAGACTGTCATGAAAATTTAGGGGGGGAGATTATGGGCCTTAGCCTGCAAACCCAAATCATTGCCCTGTGGTCGGTGTTCCTATTTGGGATGGTCTTCCACAGCCAGTTGGCATTTATGCCAGCACTTTACGGTGAGAACGTCGCCATGCCAGAGTCGCAAGGAAAGATGCCACTGTTCCATCTATGGGGGATGTTAGGGTTTTTTGCGATTCCGATGCTGGCAATTACGGCGACGGTTTTGTATACCTCACCGACCTATCGCATGATCCATTTTGGCTTAACCCTTTTTTACAGCGTGATGAACTTGGCCCACGGAGTTGCGGATTTAATGGTGCGCCCGATCGAATGGTACCAGATCGCTCTGATGTTCATTGTTTTCCTGAATGGCATTGCCCTCAATATTGTGGCCTTTCAGTGGATGCAGTTGGCCTAACTTGACTCAGATTGTGGCAGGCATTGATAATTTAGCGAGAGGAAATGTGACTTATGACTGCTCAAATCGACGAATTAGTCCCCATCCTCAGGCGTGGCAGTGCCGCTTGGAATGAGTGGCGTAGTCAACACCCTGACGCATCTCCCAGCCTAATCCGGATCGATGTGCGAAATGCGAATCTCAGTCATGCCGATCTGCATGATCTCGAACTGATTGGGGCCGACTTGAGTGAGACCAATCTGAAGCAGGCAGATTTGCGCCGATCGGATTGCTATCAAGCGATTCTGAAAGAGGCAGATATGTATAAAGCCGATCTGAGTGGGGCGGTGCTGACCTCAGCCAACCTCTCCTACGCGGATCTGTGCCGGGCCAATTTTCAGAAGGCGAATTTGAGTAATGCGAATTTGAGCCATAGCAATCTGAGTGAGGCGAATCTGGTGGGCGCAAATCTCGCTGGTGCGAATCTCACCGATGCCAATTTAACCGGCGCGATTATGCCGGATGGCAAAGTTCATACTTAATAGCAGCAAATTGTGCTGGCGGCGATATTGATCAGTGATCGTGCCGTCTGGAGGGTAGTGATGCGCGCAATGCAATTTGTCCAAGTGGGGATGCCACTGCAGCTAGTTGATATACCCATACCGCAGCCAACCGCCCATCAGGTACTGCTGAAGGTGCATAGCTGTGGAGTTTGCCGCACTGACTTACACATTATCGATGGGGAACTCACCAACCCGAAATTACCGCTTGTCCTCGGGCACCAAATCGTCGGGACAATCGTCCAGCCAGCCACAGAGAGCCCCACATTTCCAGTTGGGATGCGGGTCGGCGTCCCATGGCTCGGTCATACCTGTAACCATTGCCCATATTGCCTCAGCGATCGTGAGAATTTGTGCGACCAAGCGGAATTCACTGGATATCAGATCGATGGAGGATATGCGGAGTACGCCGTGGCCGATGAACGATTTTGTTTTCCGATTCCAGCGGGCTATCCCGATGTGCAAGCGGCACCATTGCTCTGTGCGGGATTAATTGGTTATCGTTCCTTGCGGTTAGCGGGTGCCGCCCAAAAAATCGGGCTTTATGGGTTTGGGGCAGCGGCGCATATTGTCACCCAGGTAGCAAAGTATCAAGGTCGCGAAGTTTTTGCCTTTACCCGTCCACAGGACTTAGAAGCGCAATCCTTTGCGCGCGAACTCGGTGCCGATTGGGCTGGTCCTTCGGAGCAACTGCCGCCGACATTGCTCGATGCTGCAATTATCTTTGCCCCGGCTGGTGAGCTAGTGCCAGCGGCTTTACGGGCGGTCGCAAAAGGGGGAACCGTTGTTTGTGCGGGGATTCACATGAGCGATATTCCGAGTTTCCCTTACGAGATTCTCTGGGGTGAGCGGGTGGTGCGATCGGTGGCGAATCTGACGCGTCAGGATGGCATTGACTTTTTGCAACTCGCGCCCCAGATCCCGATTGAGACATCCGTGCAGCGTTTTCGTCTAGACCAAGCAAATGCGGCACTGCAAGCGTTACGGCAAGGAAAAATTCGTGGGGCCGCCGTATTAAGCACAGACTCATGCCAAGTGAAGTAAATATTTTTGGTGATCTACATCCTACAGAAATTTCCGTCGGAATCCATCTTCCAAGTCGTTTTCAGCCTTAATATTTCATAACAGTAATGAATTTAGTACGACTTGAGAGGTAGCCATTGCTTCGGTCAGATTGTACCCCTGTTAAGGTGACCGTTTGTACTAATAAATTGTCATGATTATCAACGAAGAAATGGGGGTTTCAGAGGTCGGAATTTATTTTGTTGAAACAATCAAATAAGCCCAACCTGTGTTGCCACTCACTTGCTTTAGCCGCTGATCGCTGAAATGCCCATAAATCAACGATAGTACATTTGCTCACCTTAACAGGGGTAGGTCAGATTGGTATCGATTTAGCGCTACTTTGGTATTGCTCGGATTTAATTCTGGCCTACAAAGCAATGTACTGGCTGCCGAGCCAAGTCGTTCTCCGCGATCGCGCGATCGGGTTACAACTAAAACAATCGAGACACCCGCAATCAACGCAGCAAGCGATTTAGCCTCTTCCACCTTATCTACTCCCCCAAACCCTCAGTCCCAGCTGCCAGCCAAAAATAATGCGGATTTAGATAGCGCTGATGCTAATCTCCCGGATGCAAGCGATATTGCCTCAACTCCAGCAACATCCGACCCGACGCCAGAGCAGCAACTCCAGCAAGCATTAGCCGTTGCCAAAAATCTCGACGACCCACTGGAAAAAGCCACGCTGCTGAGTGGCATTGCCAAGCAATATACCGAACTAGGACAACCGGATAATGCCGCTACCATCATGGCTCAAGCGCTGCAGACAGCCGGAAAGATTACGAATAAGACCTTAAAGCGCACAATGAGGGCAACGATCGCGCGGCAATATCTCGAGTTAGACCAGCCCTCGCAGGCCCAGGCGATCGTTGATCAGCTCAAAAATGTCAATGACCAAGTCGGCCTGATGCTGGCTCTCGCAGCGTATTACATTGAGACTGATCAACCCGACCAAGCCGCTGCCCTGCTGTCTGACAGTGTCACCCGCGCGAATGCAATTGCCAATAAGACCTCCAGAGCGTCGCGCCTGACCGCAATCGCCCTGGCCTATAACCAGATAAAGCGGCTCGAGTTAGCCAATCAGCTGATTGCTCAGAGCCAGGACCTGCTAAACCAAGCTGCCCGGAGGTTTCCCTTTCAACCGCAACCGCTGCAGGGCACTTTTGGCTTTAGTGCATCGGCCAGTATTTTTGATACGACGACGGCCTTGCTCGGGTTCAATGGGGAATTCTATAAACAATGGCCGGTTAGTGACATCACGTTTAATGGCAATATCGCGTTGGATTTTGATAACAGTCAATCAGCTGCGCCCAGGCGGGTACATCGCATTGAATTATCGACGTCATACCAACCGCAAATGGCAATATTTCGCCGACTTGCTTGTGCAGCTCAATAATGGTTTTCTATCTTCTAGTTCAGACGACTCAGACACCTCATCTTCTGGAGTTTTGGTTGCGGGCAAGAGCTTGAACCTGTGGCGTGGCAAGTCACCCCAGCAATTTTTGGATCTGCAGATCGGGGTCGGAGCGAGTTATGTGTCGGATAATTTGCAATCGGACAATCTATCGGTGAGGGAAGTCTATCCAACCCTGTTTGTCTCACTCTGGTCGCGCCGTCTTTCGATCGGCAAGGCCAAGATCGATCAAACCCTGATTTTTCAAGTGGCGGCGGATGAGTTTAGCAAATTTAATATGTTGTCCCGGACTAAATTATCAGTCCCGCTGAATGAACGTTTATCTTTCACCAATACATTGCAGATACTCTATCGCAACGAGAAGATATTAGAAACAAATCCGAATTGGAATGTGTCGTTTACCGCTGGGCTCGGATACAACTTCTAAATACGCTAAGGACTCGATGCTCAAGATCGTCCAGTCCCGTGTGGCAAGTCGATTTGAAATCCGGGGCGTGTATAGTCTTGTGGCTGGTAGTTAGCGGGAATCGTTGTTTGGTTGCCATCGCGCAGTGCCGCATAGTGGGGCGACATGATTTCAATTCCGGCAGCGTTGCAATGATCTTGCAGATTTTGCATCAGCTCCGAGTCGATCTCCAGAATATTCTCCGGTTTTTCCGTAAAGACTTTTAGCATATAACGCACATAAAAGTCATCCAGGCTAGTTTGCAGTACAACGGGAGCGGGCTGCGCCAGGATATCGGCGGTAGCATTAGCCGCTGCCACTAGCACTTGATGAACCTGCCGCCAGGGCACGTCGTATCCTAGCGTCAGCGTCGTGGTCAGTGCCAGGGACGATTTGCGATCGCGGACGATGGCCGAGTAGTTGATGATGGTTTTCGACTGCAAAGCGGCATTGGGAATGGTCAGAATCTCCCCATTAAACGATCTGCAGCTGAGTCGCCAGCACCGATTTTTGCTCCACAAATCCCTTGTAGTCATCAAACGCAACCAGATCACCTTCTTGAAACGCCCGCGAAAAGATAATCACATAACCGGAAATCAAGCTGGCAACGGTACTCGCACCGCCCACCGTCAGCAGCGCCCCTACTAGCAGTCCCAGTCCCTGGACAGCCGGGGAGTGCGAACCGGGTAAATAAGGAAAAATGATGGTAATCGTGACCGCTAAGATCAACAGCCCCACCAAATGCCGAGTTGGCCTAGCCCAGTCAGGATAAAAGCCGGGCCAGGTGATCCGACCCGTTTCTAGCGCCTGAAAAATCAGCTTATTCGCCCGCCAGATAAAGTGAGCAATGATGATTGACACCACAATGACAATCAAGTTTGGTAGGAAATTCACTACCATTGCCCAGATTGCGGCAAGTTGCAGCTGGAAATAGTTAAGAATGCCGCGTCCCAGCTGGTCAGTTTGTGGGAAGAAGAAGCTAATTACCAATGAGTAAGCAAACAAGCTGGCACCCATCAAGCTCCAGCGTAGTAGCGTCATCAAGTGGTGTAACAGCATGCCTTCATCGCGGACGGTCAAAATCACTAAATTCTGAAATTCCAGCGGTTCTGCCTGCTGCTGCCAGGTGTCCACGTAACGCCGCGCGACAGCAGTGAGTCGATTGATCAGCCAAAGCAGCATAATCAAAACAACTGTGGCGATCGCGGTGGCGGTTATCCCAAATATCCGACGTTCCATGCTGTGGTCGGTACGATATTGGGCAATGCCATCCTGAATCGCTTGGAGCCAATCGTCTGCCAGGGCTTTCAGCGGACGCTGCGCCGCTGCCGCATCATCATTGGTCACCGCTAAAATGAAGCGAAGTTCATCATTTGCGTGGACCTGGGAGATGATAAATACTTCTCGATTCGGGCGTGCCACCAGAGAATCAAGAGAAATTGCGTCATTTTGCGCGATGTCGTTAATTTCCTGCGAAGCAACGCGTGCTCGCTGTGAAGCGTACATCTCTGGTGTGGGCACCTGAATTGTCAAGAGGGTTTTGCCATCGAGGACGACTGGCTCACCGGCAGTCTGGGCTGCTGGTGATGTTTGGGCGGAAGCGTCAGGTGGGCAAGGGCTGCGGAGGGACTTTCTTGGACCGCTGCCGCTGGGGGCGATCGGTTCTAACTGAGGCTTGGGTGGCAAGCAATGGCGATAAATTAAAGAGGAGCACTGCCACTAGCACCACTGTGCACCAAAATCGCCCCCATCTCTGTCGCATCATGCCTCTGAGTCTTCTGCTTAACGCAGTTCGTAGTTAGTTAGATAAATCTAGTCATCGCGGTTCCCAACCGAGTAAAGTGCAGTCAACCCTCGACTGGCAGAGACTTCAGGATTGCACGTGTATCGGACTAGACCGGGAATTACTATATATAAATCTACAGTGTAGAACCGTCATTTTGCCAAAGTCGATCGTACTCAGGTATTGGTGCCGTGGTTTAAATAAAGGCAACTTGGTTTAGAGCATAGTGCCTGGATCGTCTGACTTGTCTCGCATTTTTTTGAGTTCTTGCGCTTCGAAGTCACGTACAGTGCTGAGTAAGTTCTCACTCACAATGGTACGCAGCTTTTCGCGGAGGTCAGGGCGCTTATCGATATAATTTCGTAGCTGAACCACAGACCAGCGGCAGTGGCGCGATGGGGTATCGAAGCTAATCCCATAGAGTTGCGGTTCGCCAGACATGACGGACTCGAGGCCAAGTAATCGACCTTGACTAATGTTTTTAATCCGTTTTTGATCAACGTAGATTGACGCCTTGCCGTCGATTAAAATTGAAATATGAGGGCTTTGTTCGCCTTGCACGATGACTGCTTCCCCGGCTGCCCCATCCCGAAATTCGCCGATTCTGGTCAGCGCCAGAAATTCCCGTGGCTTCAGCGTTTTGAAGGCTAAGCTGTACAGTTTCTGTTCGTCGGCGTTGAGTACGACGGGTCGCTTTTCCAGCATCAAGATGACTAAATTAACGACATTCACCCCCATAAATAGTAAGTTCCAGACGATCGGCGTCCAGAGTGGTGTGGGCTGCATCAAGCAGTAGGGAATAAATGTCAGCTGTGCACCGATCGCCAGAAATCGCAGTACCACCATACTGCGAACACTGAAGGAAATCAGCGTGAGTACGCTGGATAGATCAACCAAATAATTGGGGTTAAACCAATTTGGTGGCAGTTGGGATAGGGTGATCGTGCCAGTTATGCCCAATAGTACGAAACCACCCGCCAGCCAGAATTTCTGCTTCATCATGCATGTGCCATAGAACCGGTTTACGCGCCCTCGTTCAAATTAACCAATAACCCGGCATCCAGAATGACGGCAGGACGCGAATTCAAATCTAAAGTGCAACCCCTAGGGCAATCGCCAGAAGGGACTCACAAGGATATTCTGATGTTTACCACAACAATCGGCTAACTCCATGAACTATACCTACTTTACGATTTCCGAGCGTAATCAGTAGCGATATCAATTACGCTGCACGGAGCAACTTTCAATCATGGGATGCAGGTGATTTTGGTGATTAGTTGCTTTCCTCCATATGCTCAAATTGTTCTACCGCCTGTTCCACATTGAAAAATAGGCGATCGCGACCCAAAGTTTTACCTAAAGCCGAGCGCCGGATGACTTTGAGCGCCTTTGGGCTCAAACCGGCCAACCAGAGCAGCGTACCCTCTTGCTCACGTATTTTTGCCTCAAAATCGATCAACATTTGTAAGGCTGTATATTCAATATCCGGCACCGCACTGAAGTCGAGCAAAAGGATATGCGGCGATGATTCTGCTCGCATGACTTGCAGCTTGTCGCTGATTTGAGGGGCACTGGCAAAGGTCATGCGTCCTTCGGTCCGGAGGATCAAGAGTCCTGGAAAAGTTTCATCCCCCGGATGTTCGACGATCGGCCGAAATACTTTAGTGCTGGGCTTGCGTCCCAGTTGATAGAGGGGTGGATGATTCGCCTGATAGATCAGCGTCAGTAGTGAGACGATGATCGCGACTAAAATCCCCTGCAGCGTTCCCAGAACGACTACGCCCACCAGAGAGACGATCGCCCAGATCAATTCAGTCCGGCGAATCTCGGCGATCGCTCGAAAGCCATTGACATTAATCAGTCCTGCAGCGGCTACCAGTACCAGTGCTCCCAACGTTGCTTGGGGCATGAGACTGAGCCAGGGAGCGAATAGTAATAGGGTTAACGCGACGACGACCACAGTCACCAATTCCGCCATTTGGGTTTTGGCACCGGCTTGATCGTTCACGGCGGTTTGCGAGGTGCCACCCCCGGCAGGCATCGCCTGCAACAAACTGCCGACGAGGTTGGCCACACCCAAAGCCCGCAGTTCTTGATTGGCATTGGGTGGGCGCTCTCCTCGTTGGGTAAAGGCCCGACCGGCAGAGATGGATTCGGTCACTGCCATGAGTGCAATCCCTAGGGCATGGGGCCAAAGCGATAGCCCCGCAGCTGAGAGATGCGGTAACGCAAAGGCGGGAAATCCCGGTGGAATCGTCCCGACTAACTTCACGCCTTGGGTGTCGAGATGGAGTCCCGCTGATAGAGTAATTGTGAGTACTACCGCAATCACTGGGGCCGGGACTTTGGGCCAGAAGCGGGGTAATCCGAGCAAAAGGGCGATCGTCCCGAGTCCAACCGCGAATGTCAGTGGATGGGTGTTGGCTAAGCCAGTTATGACGGCGGTGAGATTACCCAAAAAGCTTGACCCACCGGCGATTCCTAAAATCTTCGGTAGCTGACTGGCGAAAATAACCACCCCAATGCCGGCTTTGAATCCGGTGAGTACGGGTAAAGAGATAAAGTTAGCTAGGAAGCCCAGGCGCAGGGTGCCGCCCACCACTAAAAATGCCCCAACCATTAATGTCAGTGCCGCTGCAATGCTAGATAGCGTTTCAGGCTGGGAATTTGCGAAGGGTTCCAGAGTGGTCGCTGTGAGGATGGCGATCGTTGAGGTTGTACTCACGCTCAAGGGCCGGGAAGTGCCCAAGAGCGCATAGATCAGCATCGGCACTAGGGCAGTGTATAGTCCGACCTGCACTGGTAGACCGGCGATCGCGGCATAGGCCATCGCTTGGGGAATGACCACAGCAGCCGTAGTTAAACCAGCTGTTATATCGGCTTGCCACCACCGACGGGAATACCGAGGTAACCACTCTAAAACTGGCAAATAGGCCGGATGAATTGGTCTAGTCATGATAATTCCCCAGAGCCACTGGGTTTATAAATCTCCATCACATCCTTGACTGTACTAGCAATAGGAACGGCCAGTACCACCCCTAGGAGTCCAGCGACCTTAATCCCAATTAGGATAGCCATCACCACCCAGACTGGATGCACTCCTGTCAAATGGCCCATCAACCGGGGCGCAATGCCATTTTCCACGACTTGATCGATCACCGTGGCGATTACCAGAACCGTTAACCCCAAACCAATACTCCTGAGGGCAAGCAGTAGTGTCACCAGGGTAATGCTAAGCGTTCCGCCATAGGGAAACAGTGCACAGGACCCAATAAATACGCCAAATAGAAAGCCATAGGGGATGTGAAATAGGGTAAAGGTTAAAGCCATCACAGTGCCTAACATTAAGGCAACGGTGCCCTGGCCAATGAAATAGTTGCGAAAACTACGGGGAAGAGTGGTTTTTCACCGCCGGCCCAGCTTGCCTGGCAACCATTCGAATATACCGTTCCAGAGGCCTTCGCCTTTGAGCAATAGATAAACGATGACCACTATCACCAAGAAGAGTTCAAAGATGCTGCTGATGCTGCCTTCCAGTAATTCGGGAACCCGAGTAGCAATCGCCTGCAACTGTTTCGAGAGTTGATTGCCTAGCTCGGCGGTCATTCCCCTAATGTCAATCGCAATTCCCAGGCTTTGCAGCCAATCATGCAGGGTGCGCACTTGCTGATCTGCAGATCGCTGCCAAGTGGGGAAATGATTGACTAGATCTTGCGCTTGTTCGGACAGAATGGGCACCAACGTCAAACCCAAGACACCTCGTGATCAAAGGATGCCGTTACAATCATTAAAATCGCTGGCACGCGTTTAATCCGATGGCGTTCCATCCAGCGCAACGGATGATCCAACAGAAACGCAATGATCGCTCCCACGATTAGAATCGTCAGAGGTGTTTTGAAATAATCAATCAGTAGTAATAGTACCCAGCCATTTAGGACGAGTAGGGGTAGACTCAGCCTTGGGATTAGCCATTGCACTAGCTGGCTCGACAAATTGGCAGAACGCATAGCCCGGCAAAGATAAATTTGGATGTGCTAGTCAAGAATATTGCTACCCTGCATCAACGATCGAGGGTGTTGGATGCAGGTCTTTGCCCCGTGGGGAATGCACAGACTCCGATCCAGCTCAGTCTGAACCACCGCTAAAAGCGGAAACCAAAACTGATATAGGGACCGCTCTGATTGGCTTCCAAGCTGAAGTCTCGGTCACCGCCCTTGTTGTAGTTGAGAAAACCAAAGCGATAGCCGAGGCCCAGGGAGGTGTTGCCGGAGAACATCCAATCAATGCCAGTCCGGAAACTATACTGACTGAGGCCACTGATGCCAAATCCCGATACCGAACCGGCTACTACGACAGCAAACTTAGGCGAGGTATTCCAGCGAAATCGTCCGCCTAATAACGGTGACACCACAGTGGCACCATTGTCGGAGCTGACCGCGCCTCCGAGATTTGTCGTTAGGTCGAGGTCTGAATTGACACTCGTGATGTTCATCCCACCAATGACATCAAACAGAACTGGGCCTAAATCAAACTCCGTCGCGATACCTTTGGGATTGACCTTGGCCGGATCGTAAAAGCGATAAGTGGCGGCTAAGTCCACGGATAAGGTTTGGTTTTCTCAACTACAACAAGGGCGGTGACCGAGACTTCAGCTTGGAAGCCAATCAGAGCGGTCCCTATATCAGTTTTGGTTTCCGCTTTTAGGGGTGAGCTGGATCGGAGCTGTCTGCATTCCCCACGGGGCAAAGACCTGCATCCAACACCCTCGATCGTTGATGCAGGGTAGTAATATTCTTGACTAGCACATCCAATTTTCCCGGGCTATGCTTGGTTCTGCCAATTTGTCGAGCCAGCTAGTGCAATGGCTAATCCCAAGGCTGAGTCTACCCCTACTCGTCCTAAATGGCTCGATTACTGATTGATTATTTCAAAACACGCTCTCGTTAGAGCAATCGTACGCATTCTCTGTTGGATAGATCCGTGCGCTGGATGGAACGCCATCGGATTAAACGCGTGCCGCGATTTTAATGATTGTAGTTGGCACCCTTTTATTACTAGGTGTCTTGGGTTTGACGTTCATACCATTCTGTCCGAACAAGCGCAAGATCTAGTCAATCATTTCCCCACTTGTCGATGTGCAGAGATCAGCAAGTGCGCACCCTGCATGAGAAGCCTAGAATGACATTAGGGGAATGACCGCCGAGCTAGGCAATCAACTCTCGAAACAGTTGCAGGGCATCCTTACTCGGGTTCCCGATTACTGGAAGGCGGCGTCGCCGCTTGAACTCTTCTTGGTGATAGTGGTCATCGTTTATCTATTGCTCAAAGGCGAAGGCCTCTGGAACGGTATATTCGAATGGTTGCCAGGCGAGCTGGGGCGGCGGCTAAAAACCACTCTTCCCCGTAGTTTTCGCAATTTTTGGGCACCGTTGCCTTAATGTTAGGCACTGTGATGGCTTTAACCTTTACCCTATTTCACATCCCTATGGTTTTCTATTCAGCATATTTATTGGGTCCTGTGCACTGTTTCTAGCAGAATTACTTAGCATTACCCTGGTGACACTACTGCTTGCCCTCAGGAGTATTGGTTTGGGGTTAAGCGTTCTGGTAATCGCCACGGTAATAAAAATAAGTCGTGGAACCCCGCCCCGTGATGGGCCATTTGACAGGAGTGCATATCCAGTGTGGGTCATGATGGCTATCCTAATTGGATCAGGTCGCTGAACCCTCAGTGGTGGTACTGGCCGTTCCTATTGCTAGTACAGTCAAGGATGTGAATGGAGATTTATAAACCCAGTGGCTCTGGGGAATTATCATGACTAGACCAATTCATCCGGCCTATTTGCCAGTTTTAGAGTCGTTCCTCGGTATTCCAGTCGGTGGTGGCAAGCCGAACTACGGCTGCTGGGTCATTCCCCAAGCGATGGCCTATGCCGCAATCGCCGGTCTACCAGTGCAGGTCGGACTATACACTGCCCTAGTGCCGATGCTAATCTATGCGCTCTTGGGCACTTCCCGGCCCTTGAGCGTGAGTACAGCCTGAACAATCACCATCCTCACCGCGACCACTCTGGAACCCTTCGCAAATTCCCAGCCTGAAATGCTATATAGCAACTGCAGCGGCACGAGCATTAATGGTTGGGGCATTTTTAGTGGTGGGCGGTCCTACGCCTGGGATTCTTAGCTAACTTTATCTCTTTACCCGTACTCACCCAAAGCCGGTATTGGGGTGGTTATTTTCGCCAGTCAGCTACCGAAGATTTTAGGGGTCCCGCCGGTGGTAGAGCTTTTCGGGTAGTCCGCACCATAACTGACTTAGCCAACACCCATCCACTGACATTCGCGGTTGGGTCCCGGACAATCGCCCTTTTGCTCGGATTACCCGCTTCTGGCCCAAAGTCCCCACCCCCTGATTGCATGCTCCACAATTACTCTATCGCGCTTCCATCTCGACACCCAAGACGTGAAGTTGCAGTGGCGGGACCATTCCACCGGACATTACCTTTGCGTTACCGCATCTGCGGGCTATCGCTTTGGCCCCATGCCCTAGGGATTGCACTCATGGCAGTGACCGAATGGTCTCTACCAGTGGGCCTTTACCCAACGAGGAGAGCGCCCACCCAATGCCAATATCAAGAACTGCGGGCTTTGGGTGTGGCGGACCTCGTCGGCAGTTTGTTGCAGGCGATGCCTGCTCCCGGGGGTGGCACCTCGCAACCCGCAGTGAGCGATCAAGCCGGTGCAAAACCCGACCGGCAGTTGGTAACAGGTGGTCGTCGTCGCGTTAACCCTATTACTATTCGCTCCCTCAGTCTTTCATCCCCCAAGCAACAGTTGCGGAGCA
The DNA here is from genome assembly GCA_963704065.1 of uncultured cyanobacterium. Classification (GTDB taxonomy): domain Bacteria; phylum Cyanobacteriota; class Cyanobacteriia; order Leptolyngbyales; family Leptolyngbyaceae; genus Romeriopsis. Next base: position 69,873 of record CAVPGX010000055.1, read on the forward strand.
CTGGTACTGGTAGCCGCTGCTGGACTGATTAATGTCAATGGCTTTCGAGCGGAATCGCCGAGATTCGCCGGACTGAATTGATCTGGGCAATCGTCTCTGGTCGCGTGGTTGGTTCCTCGGAACGCTGCAGGAGAAGTTCATCGCGATCGTCCGGTCTTCACTACTGACGCTAATCTATCAGGCGGAGAAATCAGTCCGCCCCTCTCTATCAACTGGGACGCAAGCCCGTACGAGCCAATCGTCGAAGAAACATCCAGTAACTACTAATCCTGCCAGAACGAAGGACGCATGACCTTCAGTGCCCCTCAAATCAGCGACAAGCTGCAAGTCATGCGAGCAGAATCCGCGGCATATCCTTTTGCTCGACTTCAGTGCGGTGCCGGATCTGAATATACAGCCTTACGAATAGGAATCGATTTTGAGGCAAAAATACGTGAGCGAGAGGGTGTACTTCTCTGGTTGACCGGTTTGACCCAAAGGCACTCGATCCGGCGCTCGGCTTTAGGTAAAATTTTGGGCGCGATCAAGTTTTTAATGTGGAACAGGCGGTGAAGCAATTTTGAGCCATATGGAGGAAAGCAACTAATCGCCAAAAATCACCTGCAGTCCCCATGATTGAAAGTTGCTCCGTGCAGCGTAATTGATATCGCTACTGATTACGCTCGGAAATCGTAAAGTAGGTATAGTTCATGGAGTTAGCCGATTGTTATGGTAAACATCAGAATATCCTTGTGAGTTCCTTCTCGGCGATTGCCTAGGGGTTGCACTTTAGATTTGAATTCGCGTCCCTTCAGTCATTCTGGATGCCGGGTTATTGGTTAATTTGAACGAGGGCGCGTCAAACCGGTTCTATGGCACCATGTGATACGAGGTTCGCTAGTCGTACTATTGGGCATAACTGGCACAATCACGCTATCCCAACTGCAGCCAAATTGGTTTAACCCCAATTATTTGGTTAATGTATCCAGCGTACTCACGCTGATTTCCTTCATGTTCGGCGGTATGGTGGTACTGAGATTTCTGGCAATCGGTGCACGGCTAGACATTTATTCCCCTACTGCTTGATGCAGCCCACACCACTCTGGACGCCAATCGTATGATTCCCTTATTTATGGGGGTGAATGTCGTTAATTTAGTCATCTTGATGCTGGAAAAGTTCGTGGGTACTTGGACACACCAGACGAACAGAAACTGTACAGCTTAGCCTTCAAAACACTAAAAGCCGCATTTCTGGCGCTGACCAGGAGAATGGGCGAGACCCGGGATGGGGCAGCCGGGGAGAGCGTGGTGCAAGGCAACAAAGCCCTGATATTTCAATTTTAATCGACGGCAAGGCGTCAATCTACGTTAATCAAAAACGGATTAAACATTAGTCAAGGTCGATTACTTGGCCTCAAGTCCGTCATGTCTGGCGAACCGCAACTCTATGAGATAGCTTCGATACCCCATCGCGCCAGCTGGTCTGTGGTTCAGCTACGAAATTTAGCGCCATTAAAACACGAAAAGCTGCGTACCATTGTGAGTGAGAACTTACTCAGCACTGTACGTGACTTCGAAGCGCAAGAACTCAAAAAAATGCGAGACAAGTCAGACAATCCCAGCGTCATAAACCAAGTTGCCTTTATTTAAACCACGGCACCAATACCTGAGTACCGACTTTCGCAAAATGAGCGTACACTGTAGATTTATATATAGTAATTCCCGGTCTAGTCCGATACACGTGCAATCCTGAAGTCTCTGCCAGTCGAGGGTTGACTGCACTTTACTCCGGTTGGGAACCGCGAACATCTGACTAACTGCATTTAACAGAAGCTGCATGATGCGACAGATATGGGGGCGATTTTGGTGCACAGTGGTGCTAGTGGCAGTGCTCCTCTTTAATTTATCGCCATTGCTTTCCACCCAAGCCTCAACCAATCGCCCAGTGGCAGCGGTCCAGGAGAGTCCTCCGCGGCCCCTTACCTCACCTGACGTGTTCCTCCGCCCAAAATCCACCAGCAGCCCAGACTGCTGAGCCAGTAGATTGTCAATGGCAGAACGGCTATTTCAGTGCCCGGCCGGAGGATGTGTACTTTCACACGAGCACGCGTTGCTTCGCAGGAAATTAACGACATCGCGCAAAATAACGCAATTCTCTTATTTGGTGGCACGCCCGAATCGAGAAGTATTTATCTCCCAATCCACGCAAAATGATGAGAACCAGCTTCAGTTTCAGCGGTCCATGATAATGTGCGCGGCAGCGGCGCAGCGTCCGCTGAAAGCCCTGGCAGACGAATTGGCTCCCGCAAGCAATTCAGGATGGCCTTGCCCAATATCGTACCGACCACAGCATGGAACATCAGTTGGATAACCGCCACCACAATCGCCACAGTTGCTTTGATTATGCTGCTTTCACTAGGAATCAATCAACTCACTGCTGTCGCGCGGCGTTACGTGGACACCTGGCAGCAGCAGGCAGAACCGCTGGAATTTCAGAATTTAGTAATTTTGACCGGGGGTTTTGAAGGCATGCTGTTACACCACTTGATGACGCTACTACGCTGGAGCTTGATGGGTGCAGGCTCATTGGTAGTTCCACTTCTTCTTCCCGCGAACTGACCAGCTGGGACGCGGCATTCTTAACTATTTCCAGCTGCAACTTGCCCCAATCTGGGCAATGGTAGTGAATTTCCTACCAAACTTGATTGTCATTGTGGTGTCAAGGTCATTTCTCACTTCCATCTGGCGGGCGAATAAGCTGATTTTTCAGGCGCTGAGAACGGGTCGGATCGCCTCACCCAGCTTTTATATTGACTGGCTCGGCCAACTCGGGGTTTTTGGTGGGGCTGTTAATCTTAGCGGTCACAATTACCATCATTTTTCTTATTTACCCGGTTGCACTCCCCCGGCTGTCCAGGGACTGGGACTGCTGGTGGGGAAAAACTGCTGACGGTGGGCGGTGCGAGTACCGTTGCCAGTTTGATTTCCGGTTATGTGATTATCTTTTCGCGGGCGTTTCAAGCAGGTGATCTGGTTGCGTTTGACGACTACAAGGGATTTGTGGAGCAAAAATCGGTGCTGGCGACTCAGCTGCGATCGTTTAATGGGGAGATTCTGACCATTCCTAATGCCGCTTTGCAGTCGAAAACCATCATCAACTACTCGGCCATCGTCCGCGATCGCAAATCGTCCCTGGCACTGACCACGACGCTGACGCTAGGATTGACGTGCCCTGGCGGCAGGTTCATCAAGTGCTAGTGGCAGCGGCTAATGCTACCTCCGATATCCTGGCGCAGCCCGCTCCCGTTGTACTGCAAACTAGCTGGATGACTTTTATGTGCGTTATATGCTAAAAGTCTTTACGGAAAAACGGAGAATATTCTGGAGATCGACTCGGAGCTGATGCAAATCTTTAAGATCATTGCAACGCTGCCGGAATTGAAATCATGTCGCCCCACTATGCGGTACTGCGCGATGGCAACCAAACAACGATTCCCGCTAACTACCAGCCACAAGACTATATGCGCCCCGGATTTCAAATCGACTTGCCACACGGGACTGGACGATCTTGAGCATCGAGTCTTTAGCGTATTTAGAAGTTGTATCCCAGACCAGCGGTAAACGACACATTCCAATTCGGATTTGTTTCTAATATCTTCTCGTTGCGATAGAGTATCTGCAATGTATTGGTGAAAGATAAACGTTCATTCAGCGGGACTGATAATTTAGTCCGGGACAACATATTAAATTTGCTAAACTCATCCGCCGCCACTTGAAAAATCAGGGTTTGATCGATCTTGGCCTTGCCGATCGAAAGACGGCGCGACCAGTAAACAACAGGATTTCGATAGACTTTTCCTCACCGATAGATTGTCCGATTGCAAATTATCCGACACATAACTCGCTCCGACCCCGATCTGTAGATCCAAAAATTGCTGGGGTGACTTGCCACGCCACAGGTTCAAGCTCTTGCCCGCAACCAAAACTCCAGAAGATGAGGTGTCTGAGTGGTCTAAACTAGAAGATAGAAAACCATTATTGAGCTGCACAAGCAAGTCGGCGAAATATTGCCATTTGCGGTTGGTATGACGTCGATAATTCAATGCGATGTACCCGCCTGGGCGCAGCTGATTGACTGTTATCAAAATCCAACGCGATATTGCCATTAAACGTGATGTCACTAACCGGCCATTGTTTATAGAATTCCCATTGAACCCGAGCAAGGCCGTCGTCGTATCAAAAATACTGGCCGATGCACTAAAGCCAAAAGTGCCCTGCAGCGGGTGCGGTTGAAAGGGAAACCTCCGGGCAGCTTGGTTTAGCAGGTCCTGGCTCTGAGCAATCAGCTGATTGGCTAACTCGAGCCGCTTTATCTGGTTATAGGCCAGGGCGATTGCGGTCAGGCGCGACGCTCTGGAGGTCTTATTGGCAATTGCATTCGCGCGGGTGACACTGTCAGACAGCAGGGCAGCGGCTTGGTCGGGTTGATCAGTCTCAATGTAATACGCTGCGAGAGCCAGCATCAGGCCGACTTGGTCATTGACATTTTTGAGCTGATCAACGATCGCCTGGGCCTGCGAGGGCTGGTCTAACTGGAGATCTGCCCGCGCAAATAGTTGCCCTCATTGTGCGCTTTAAGGTTTTATTTGTAATCTTTCCGGCTGTCTGCAGCGCTTGAGCCATGATGGTAGCGGCATTATCCGGTTGTCCTAGTTCGATATATTGCTTGGCAATGCCACTCAGCAGCGTGGCTTTTTCCAGTGGGTCGTCGAGATTTTTGGCAACGGCTAATGCTTGCTGGAGTTGCTGCTCTGGCGTCGGGTCGGATGTTGCTGGAGTTGAGGCAATATCGCTTGCATCCGGGAGATTAGCAT